>PWRN01000010.1 GCA_003556225.1 Syntrophomonadaceae bacterium | reverse complement strand
TTGAAAACAGTATCCCGGCGTCACTATGAGTAAAATATTAGTGGGGGGTTGGGATGAAATTTAGCTCTTGAGCAGAAAAAGAGAGAACTCATTCTGGTGGATCAAAAAAACCCCGATATCAGGGGTTATTGTGATTTTACAACAGTCTCAAAAAATCTTCTACTGTGAGATCTGCATCATTTAATATTTTTCTCAGCAACCCTGGACGAAGCTCTTTGTGATCGGGCACTGTTACTGCTGGCAATCTTTCATTCTTATCCTTTAACCTGATATGGCTGCCCTTTTGCCTGATTACTACATACCCAATTTTTTCAAGAGCTTTAATGCAATCCATGCCGGAAACAACGGGTATCTTAGAAGTCATCTCTCTAACACCACGTTACCGACAATGATACTGCCAACTGGAATTTCGTCATCATCAATACACAATTCTATTGCTTCTTTAATATTGTTCAGAGCCTCATCTATCGTATTCCCTTGAGAATAACATCCCTTGAAAACAGGACAAGATACAACGTAGCCGGATTGATCTTGTTCAATAATTACGGGATAACTTTTCACACGAATCACCTCCGAATTCAATTATACTCCATTTCTTGCTATCGTTACAATGTCGCAATTTATATCCAGGGATCTTTGTGGAAACCAGGCATCGATTTTCCGTCAATCGTCTTCAGCTTTGACAGCCAGTTTCCCGCTGTGAGCCAGATCCTTTCCAGGTGGAGGCATTTCCCCCTGTCCTGTTCAAGGGATCACCGCCTTCGTGGAAGCTGCAGGAATCTTAAGACGTAAGGTTGAACTAAATCATCTAATTGGAAAGGCAGAATGAATTTGGAACATCATGATTTCTCCGCGACACGCTTGAGAGAGGGCATCACCACAATTTGAAGGCAAGGATCTCATGCTGCCAGGGGAAAAGCTTTCCGCGGTGGTCACATATTTGCTCAACGATTCTACATCTACAGGAGGCGAAGATGAAAAGAGGTATTAGATGGCTATCCATCCTGTTATTATTTCCCACGCTACTACTTTCCGCAACAACACTAAGCAACTATTACAAAACACCAGCAATCGTTGAAAGCTATCACAACCAGGGTTTGATCGAATATCATTTTCATGATCTTCCTGCCGAATACCAGGATATGTTAATTAAAGTCCAGGATCCGGGCTTTTACGATCACAAGGGGGTCGACTTGTCGACCCCTGGCGCTGGATTGACGACCATCACTCAATCACTGGCCAAGTTCTTCTACTTTGCAGAATTCAAACAGGGTTGGAGAAAGGTTCCGCAAACCACCTATGCCAGGTTCGCCTTGCATCCACATGTGGATAAAGATACACAGTTGGATTTATTTATCAATCTCATCGGATTCGGAAATGGCACCCGGGGGCTGTTCGCTGCCTCCCAATTTTATTACGATAAAAGACCGGAAGATTTAACCGAAGATGAATTTATTTCGTTAATTGCAGTCTTAAATGATCCTCAAAGATTGAATCCAAAAGATAACCCTGCAGCAAACCAGGAAAGAGTGAGAAGGATTAAAAGATATTTAAACGGAGAATATGCGCCGAAAAATGTTTTTGATCATGAATATAAAGATGCTTGATGGAGGGACGGGGGCACAGGGGGATGGGTGCCTGTCCCCCACAAAAAAAATAAAAAATAAAAACGCCAGGTTCCAACAGACTTTCCGCTTGCATGCAGCACCCCCTTCACCGACCTTCAGCGGCTGCTCTCCCTCGCCTCTAACCTGCAGACGAGTTCCTTCAGCCTCGAGTCGGTTCTTGAAGATCCTGCGCTGTAGGTGTCTCTGTGCTTCCCGGCGCCGGTTCGGTTTTACCCGTTCCTTTGCCTTTCCACACAGTTTCCTTACAGCAGCCCGTTTCTCTTGGATAATTCCGGTTTCCGATCCGGGCTTGCGCCCATCTCTTTTGCCGGTTTCTCCCTTTGAATCAGACCAGCTCGCTTATGGTCTCTCGGAACCTGACAAGAAAATTGTAGCATGTTCCCCGCGAAGTGTCAATAGGTTTTTTATATTTTGATAATTAAATTTGCCTTGAATTTCACCTTGAATTTCGTCTTGTATTTCAGGCAAAATGTTGCTCGTTCTCTTTGAGAAATGACCCGGTGCTCGTCCATTTATTTGTGTCACAATCATGCTGCGTTACCCCGTGTCTTTGCGCAGGATCTCTAAGTATGCTTCGTAGGCAAAAACCCGGTTTCTCTGCACATTCACTGTCTGCTGCAAAATATCCAGTTCAACCAGGATACGTACAGCATTGGCTGCCGCATTATAGGATATCCCCAATGCTTCACTGGTTCTCTTGATCTCCACAATGGGGCTCTTCTCTAGGTAATGAAATACCCTGGTTACTGTTTTGGCGGCTTTCCCTGTTTGTTTTACCCGCTCCACGTTCTGCTCATGCAGTCTGATCAGCTTCTCCATGGTTTGGATGGCATCTCGAGCAGATTCATCAACGGCCCGCAAAAAGAATTTCACCCACTGCTCAAAATATCCTTTTTCCCGAACTTCCATCAAACGGTCATAATACTCGATCCGGTTTCGCTTGAGAAAGTAGGAGATGTATAAGATTTCATCACGTAATAGCCTCCGTTCGATGAAAAAAAGCGTGATCAAAAGGCGTCCGATCCGGCCATTGCCGTCCCAAAAAGGGTGAATCGTAACAAACTGGTAATGAATCAGGGCTGCTTTGATGAAAGGGTCCAATTCATCCCCAGTATGCATAAACTTTTCCAGGTCGGACATCGCTTTCAACATATCCTCCGGATTGGGAGGGACAAAAATAGCATCTTTTAGAGCCCTGCCAGCCGGACCAATCCAGTTCTGGCTTCTCCGAAATTCGCCGGGATTTTTTTCTTCGCCCCGAACCCCCTCCATTAAAATGCGATGGGTTTCTTTGAGCAGGCGATTGCATAACGGCAGCTCTGTTAACCTGGCCACGGCATGCCGGCTGGCTTTGATGTAATTTAACACTTCTGCAACATCGAGGTTGGTGTTTTCTTCTGCTCGCGGATCCAAAATATCATCCAGGGTGGCCTGTGTGCCTTCAATTTGCGAAGAAAGAAGGGCCTCTTTCCGAATGTACATCGAAACAAAAAGGTCAACGTTCGCGATCTGCCTGGAGAGGCCCTCCAGGACACCTATTTTCCGGCTTCCTTCGGAAAGCAGGCGGACAGTTTCTTCATCTATCTCCACAGGTGGATTCGGCGGCAATGGTTGCGGCAAAAAGGATTTATATTGAAGCTTGCCGCTTAAGTTGGTTCGATATTCCCCGGCCCGGTTTTGCATTGGCCACAACTCCCAAGCATGAAATAGTAAGGCAAGAATAGCATCTTTATTTCATTTTGTCAAATAAAATGAAATAAGAGGGCCGTTTCCGCGTCGTTATTTCATTTTGCCAGCCGTAATCTGGGATCATGTGAACCCAGAAAAAGGAGTTATCCTCTTTTTTCCCGGATCAACCGAACCCGGAACGGGAACCGTCACCTGTTTCACCCTGTTTCAACTGTACCCGATGAGCTTCCTGCAGCATACTGCAGCGGCCAATGATCTTACTACAGCAGCCTATGATCTTACTGCAGCGGCTCGGCGACCGAACCCATAAAGAGGATCGAGCCGGTTTTATTGTCAACGATACTGAAATAGAAGGGCCGGTCCACGATCATGGAAAACCACTCCATGGGTGCTGATTCCGCCCGTATTTCCACGGAAGTTGCGGCGGCGGCCTCCGTCCCCTCCTCGTTTACGTCGATAAAGGACTTGTGTTTCACTTCGGCGATAAAAAGCCTCGGTGGTATAGGCCGCATACCGGAAAAATCAGCGGCTGATTCGTCAAAGGCGATCTCCATTCCCAATGCCTTGAGCGCATCGTTTAAGGACACTTCGTATTCGTACGTGAAGCGGGGAAGCCCGACCAGGCCTTCTGTTTTCCAGAACGATTCCATCCAGGTATGCCATGCCCCGGGAGACAGCTGGCTGTAAAAATCCTGCAAAGTCCGCTCGGGATTGGGCAGAAAGACGTACATGCTCAGGCGTTCGTTCTTCCCGTAAGGAATACTCACGGCCTGAAACCCCTCACCGTCCAGATATGGATATTCGCCCTCCCTAAACATTACGGGATGCTCTTTCTGACTGCCGTCGGGCAGGTGGAAGGGCGTGGCTCGGGTGAGCTCGGGGTCAAATGGTTCCGCCCAGTCCGCCTGGAAGTAGATGGCGTTGATCAGAAAAAGCACCGTCAAGGGATCGATGGGCGGTTCGATTAAATCTGTAATTTTCCCCTTCGTCTGCTCCTCTACCCACTGGTTAATCGTATCCGCGGCATCGGGACGATCAAAATCCAGGGCCGCTACCTTAGCTCCGAAATAGTCCTGGTTTTGCTGCAGAAAATCATCATTGAACGCCACACCCTGGCGCGCCCACAGGGAGTTGGCGATGGCCAGCTCCACATTTGGGTCCGGGTTTTCCAGGATGGAGCGCAGGTCGGCAAAGGCTTCGTTGACTTCCTGGACAGGCATCCCCTTAATGTGCAGCACGTCTTCCATGGCCGCAGCGGTTTCCCCGGCAGCGCCGTTGTAGGTCATCGCCAGGGCCATGGACACGCTGGC
>PWRN01000058.1 GCA_003556225.1 Syntrophomonadaceae bacterium | reverse complement strand
GCTGCCGGCAGCCCTGTTTTATCGACACTTAGCACAGCCAGGTCCGTTGGTGGGTCAACCCCCACAGTCTCCGCCTGAACTTCTTCTCCTGATCCCAGGGTGACGATAATTTCTTCCGCGTTTTCAATCACGTGATAATTGGTCACAATCAGTCCGTCTTCACTGATAATCACCCCGGAGCCGGTACCCACTTCCCGGAGTTCACTGCTGCGACCCCAGAAGTCAACGGTATACCCGTAGTTGCTGATCCCCACCACGGAAGGGGTAACGGCTTCCGCCGCGTGAACGACTGCCATGTAGTACTGCCTGACCTCTTCAGCAATATCCAAATTTTCTCCGTCAAGATTTCTTTCTTCCCCTGCCAGGGGTGTGCCAGTTTCTTCTTCTTCCGTGTTCTGGGAATTTATTACTCCAGGAATGTAAACGAATGCCGCTGCCACCAGCAGAACTCCTAACAGCAGCCCGAAAACCGTCCCTTTCCAAAAGTGTGTTTTTTTCCGAGGAGAATCGTTGGAAAACCCGTTAAAATAATTGCTCACCGGTAAAACCTCCCACCCTGCGTATTCAAGACATCCATATCTTCAGTTTATAACAAATGCAAAAGCAAGTAAAGAATTCCTTGCCTCAAAGCAGGGGCAAATAGAGAAACAAAAACCGCGGCACAAAACAGCCACGGGTTCATGCAGCAAGCGGTTTTTGACCACTTTGAAATCCAGGTAAAACAAGCTTCCTTCCCAGGTCACAACCATTTCAACCCGAACCTAGTTGTTACACCAAAGAGCGCTCAATCGAAACAGATAACTTTTTGAAACGCTCCACAATATCTTCATATCCCCGATCGATGTGCTCAATGCCTGTCAGTATCGTTTTTCCCTCGGATTTTAGCCCAGCTATGATAAACGCCGCCCCCCCTCGCAAATCCATGGCTTTAACCGGCGCGCCAAAGAGCTTGTGCCCTCCCTCGATCACAGCCGTGCGCCCCTCCACTTTGATCTGGGCCCCCATTTTTTTCAGTTCATCCACGTGGCGGAAGCGTCGTTCAAAAACGTTTTCTGTAATCATGCTTGTTCCCTGGGCACGGGTCAAAAGCACCATGACGGGCGGCTGCAGATCGGTGGGAAAGCCAGGGTAAGGAAAGGTTTTGACATCGGAAGGAAGCAGTTTCGTTTTCCCCCTGACCTGAATCCAGTCAGGCCCCACCTCGACTTCTGTTCCCACTTCTTTCAACTTGGCCGAGAGGGGGTCCAGGTGCTTGGGGATGACATCACAGATTTGGGCTTCTCCACAGGTAGCCGCCGCTGCAATCATAAAGGTGCCGGCCTCGATGCGGTCGGGAATAACCTTGTGCTCCACCTCTCCCAGGCTCTTCACTCCGTTTATTTTGATCACATCGGTTCCTGCCCCGACAACCTGGCAACCCATGGCATTAAGAAAGTTCGCTGTGTCAACAATTTCTGGTTCCTTGGCGGCGTTTTCGATGATGGTTTTTCCTTCCGCCTTCACCGCGGCAAGCATGATATTAATGGTAGCCCCAACGCTAACGACGTCCAGGTAAATATGGGCACCTCTTAGCTTTCGGGCCTTGATTTTAACCACACCGTGCTCCAGTTCCACCTTGGCACCCAGGGCTGTAAAGCCCTTGATGTGCTGGTCAATGGGCCTGGGACCCAGGTCACAGCCTCCCGGCATGGGGACTTCAACCTGCCCGAAGCGACCCAGCAGGCTGCCCATAAGATAGTAGGAAGCTCGCAGCTGGTTGACCAGGTTTGCCGGGGGTGCAAAGCCGTTAACCGCAGAGGCATCGACACATAGCTGCCCTTTTAGCGGGGAGTTAACTTTCGCGCCCAGGGCCGCAATAATGTCAACTAGCTTATGTATATCCGTGATGTTCGGCAAATTATCCACCTTAACCGATCGTTCCGTTAAAAGCGATGCTGGCAAGATCGCAACCGCTGCATTTTTTGCACCGTTAATACGTATATCCCCGCGGATTCTTTGTTCACCTTCAATAATCAGGCACTTGGTACCATGGATGCTGTCTCTTGCTTTAAGCAAATTTTCTCCCTCTGCGCCGTTTTGCACAACCTGCAGAGGCTTCGCTGCAGCATGAAATGAGCCCTTTGCCATCTTGCTATCGTCTCCTCGCTTACCTTTCCAAATTTCCCGTGAAGGCATTGATATAATATAGTTCGCCATTGTTCAGGCGAATCCTCCATACGGGAGGAATTTCCCACCTTTCTGCATCATATTCCTGGCTGTAATACCCCAGGGAAAAGTCAACAATGGCCTTTTGCCGCCCATCGGCGGCATATACCTCCAGGAACCGCAGCAGCGCCGTAGACGGGGGCACGACTTCTCTTGCCTGTTCTGCAAAACCAACGGGTTCCAGCCGATAAAGATAAAACCCCGTGAGGTCAAGGCCATTCATAAATACCTGGAGATAACCGGCGTACAAGGGAAAATGATCATAAACCTGGCGGTAGTTTAAGACGGTCCACTCCTGGCCACGCTGCATGTAATCCAGCTCGAAATCAGCCATGTAAGGAATGCCGTCAACAAAGTCCTGGGCAGCTTTTTCCATTTCTTCCCACGCCACATCTTCTTCCGAAGGGTTCTCCAGGGCACTGTTCAAAGAAACCGCGCCCCCCTCCCGCAGGACCAGCTTGTAATCGCCTGTACCGTGTCGGGAAATAATCACCCGCTCCTCTTCAGCCTGCGCAGGCTGCTCTGCCAGCACATCCGAGGCGGCTTCCCTTTCAATGCCCAGGGCATCCCAAACCGGGTACACGGCTTTGCTGCGCTCGATTTCCCATGGTTCTACGACCAGGTGACCGATCCGGATGCCACCGCGCGGAAGCCCGATCGCCATTTCCAGCTTCGCCTCCTCCAGGGCCGACTCCAGCTGCGAAAGCTCTGTCTGCTGCCCATAAGGGAACAGGCTCTCTCCCTTTTCTTCCCAGATATGATAGAACAAAAACAAATTCAATAAGAAAAAAGCGGCGATCAATAGTGTTTTTGCCCGGGAGAGTTCCATTGAAAGTTTCTCCTCATCACCCTGCTGCAACCTGAGAGGCTGGCAGGATTAATTAAGCTGTTCCAGGGTTTCCCAGTGAAGGTAAGCAGGCCCCGTCTCCTGGAGATGAATGTGCCAGGCCGGAATCGCTTTTTCAGGCTGCCCCTCCCCGGGGATGAAGTACACCGGTTCCAGAGATAAAAGCGTTACCCGGTTATCGTGGAAAGCTTCCGGCATAAGCATGATCGCGTGATATAAAGCGCTTTCGTAGGAGCAAAAGGGCCTTTTTTCAAATAAGGCTTCGCCGATCACGGGAAATTTGCGTTGGTAATACGGTACCCCCTGCTCATTTACGATCATTTTACATCCAATATGATCACCGGCCAATCGAAACCCGCGATCGTATAGCTGCCAGGTCAATGCGTATCCCGTACTTTGGCGTTCAATTTTGTCCAGGTACGCTTCAGACTTCCAACCTCCGAATAAACTCAGGTTTTCTGCCCCTTTTTGCAAGGCAGTAAAATAATCAATCCGGCTGAGGACTTGTTCCAGCTTGGGGGCCGTATATTCCACGAGTCCGGAAGCATAGATCCTTAACCCACGTTCCCCATCGGTGAAGTATAGTGCATCGTCTCGTTCCTCGATCCGCCTGGCCATGGTGGTATCAATAAAAAACGCCCGTACCAGCTGATCCAGATCGATGTTTTCCGGTCCGAGAGATCGTTCAGCAGCCCACAGTTTGTTTTCAGGAACCAGGATATTCCCCTTGACCTGGATATGCCAAACCCTTTCCGGGCGCTCTTCCAACGGTTCCAGGGTTTCTGTTGCTGGTGCTTCTGGAGAAAGAACTTCTTCTTGCAAACCCTCATGATCTCCATCAACCGCCTTTTCATCCAGGCCTTCCCCGGGGCGACCATCCACCGCTTCAGGGGTTCCAGGCAAATCGTTTGCGCCAGGATCCTGTTCCGGGCCTTTCTCTTCTTTTTCCGGTTCTCCCTCCCCTGCAGTTTCCTCTTCTCTACCTGCATGGGGCGTCACCGGCTCCATCTCCGTCTCGGCTTCATCAAAAGGGACCGTTGTGCCGGCCGGGACAAGAAGCAGTTCAGGTTCGGCCTTCTCCTGGCTGGCTGCATAAAGCTCCAGCTCAGCAGGCAAAGAAATATAGGTGTCTTCACCAGCTTCCGGCAAGAATTCCAGGATATCCCGGGCCAATGCCGCCGGTACCCGATAAAGAAAAGCATCTTCTCCCTCCAGCAGAATATGCAAATCCTGTCTCTCCCACAGGAGTGTAATCACACCCAGATCTATGCCCAAAGGAACTTCGGGAATAAACACTTCCGCCGGGATGGTGTAGTCAAACCTGCAAACCAGCCGGGTTTCAATCTCTTCCAGAAACTTTATATTTTCTTCGGTAACCCTTTCCAAACCAGGGCGCTGCAACGTGCTGGCAATGAGTGCAAAACACTTTTCCCACAAACGCGCAGATGTTTCTTCCCCCCGCCCGAAGAAGAAGAGCTCATCGCCGTGTTGAATCACCATCTGCGCGGGCTGAACTAACCGGGAAACCGGAGGCGGATCGTTGAAAAATGCTCGTTCATACCGCGGAAGAATTCCTTCCTGGGGGAGCGGTTGGCCAAACCACAGCAGGTACGTCTGCAGCAGGCTCAAACCGATGAGCAACAGTAAAATGGTCAGTTTAAATTTTTCCCACAAAGACTGCAACCCCTCACTGCATAAGTGCCAAGATTCCTCCGGGTTATGGCGATGAATCGAACTGCCGGGGCAGGCAAATAGAAACTTCGGTCCCCTGGTTCAAAATGCTCTTTAAATGAATTATTCCCCCGTGGGCCTCGATGATCTGCCGGGCAATCGAGAGCCCCAACCCGGTTCCTCCCGATCCCCGCGAGCGTGTTTTGTCCACACGATGAAAACGCTCAAATACTCGCCCCACATCCTCTTCGGGAATTCCTATCCCGGTATCGAGAACAGAAAGATGGGCTTCTCCACCTTCGCAAGAAACCGTCACGGTAATTTCACCACCCGGCGGTGTAAACTTCATGGCGTTGTCCAGCAGGTTGAGTAGCACCTGGCGTATTCTATCGATATCACCGCTGACCTTTACCGCCTCACCGGGCAAGGCGCTCTTGATTTGCAGGTTCCTGCCTCGGGCGTCAAAATCTACCTGCTCCAGCACACTTTGGACCAGCGCGGTTAAATCGATTTCCCTCCGGGTCCAATCTGTGTCCTGGTAATCCATCTGGGAAAGCACCAGTAGATCCTTGACCAGTTTAACCATGCGCTCTGTTTCTCTTTCCAGCACATGCAGAAAACGCCCCCGAGTATCGGGATTTTCCTGGGCCCCGCTTAACAGGGTTTCCACGTAATTTTTCACCGTTGTTAACGGCGTGCGCAGTTCATGAGAAACATTGGCCACAAATTCTTGCTGTAATCGAGAAAAATTCCGCTCCCGGGTAACATCGTGCAGGACAATCAGCATGCCCTGCTGTTCGCCACTCTCTCGAAAGGGAGCAAAGTGCACCTGGTATGTCTTTTCCCCCGTCGTCCCTAAGCTTACTTCATGGGTGACTGATCTGTCGCTTTGCAGCAGGCTCTCCAGTTCTTCCGCAGAGAAAAGTTCAGCCAAGACACGCTGTCCCGGCAAACCGACGGCAACCTGAGTACCTTGCCCTTCCAGGATTGTTTTGGTCGCAGGATTCACGTGAATAACTGCACCCCGATGATTCAAGGCTATGATGCCATCGGTCATGTAATTTAAAATGGCTTCAACTTTTGTTTTCTCCGCGGAGATTTCCCCGAGGGTCTGCTGCAAACGCCCCGTTAAAATGTTAAACATTTGACCCAGCTCGCCAATTTCGTCATTAGAGCGAACTTCGATATGCTGTGAAAAGTCTCCTCCAGCCATGGCCGCCGCGCGGGAGGTGACTTCCTTGATGGGTCGGGTAATGGTCCTGGTGAGCATAAACCCGATGATTACCGCGATTCCAAGGGCAATGCTCCACCCGGTGATTAAAAAAAATTTTATCTCCCGCAAAATTAGATGGATGTGTTCCAAGGAACCTTTCATAAAAACTACACCCACAACGGTCCCGGCATTTTTCACGGGCATAACCAGGTGGTAGTGCCGCGCGCCCGTTTCAGGATCTATGCGCACCGCTTCAACTTTATTTCCTGCCAGTGCCAGCAGAATATCATCCTGGATGACCCGCCCCCCCAGCATGGCGTGGTAGCGTTGATCAGGGCCGGCAAGCAGCCGCCCATAGCGGTCCAAAACCATGGTTTCCATAGGAGGCGTTCCACCTCCAAACTCGGCAACCATGGCGGCGAGGTGTTCTCCCTGGCCATCTTCTTCCATTAAATAACGCCGGATAAAGTTAACTAGCAGTTCTCCCTTCGCGGTCTGGCTACTGGTATAATTTTGCAGGTAGTAATTTTCCAAGGAACGAACCAAGTAAACCCCGCTAAGCTGCATGGCAAAAAGAATAAGCAAGGAATACATCAGCACGATCTTGCCCTGCATTCCAATGCGCATTACTGCAGCCTCCTCAGATAATAACCTACGCCCCGCCTGGTGCAGATGTACGAGGGATTGCCCGGGTTATCTTCAATCTTTTCCCGCAGTCGCCTGATGGTGACATCCACGGTTCGCTCTTCTCCCAAATAATCGAACCCCCAAACTTCTTCCAGTAGTTTTTCCCGGCTAAAAACGTGGCCCGCATTCTTTAACAAGTAGGCAAGCAGGCTGAATTCCCGAAATGTCAGCTTAATCTCTACACCCTTTTTGTTCAACAGCATTTCGTCCAAGTCCAGTTTGAGGTCACCGCAAATCAGAATTTTCTTGGACTTCTTCTGCAAGTGTGAGCGCCGCAACGTGGCTTTGATGCGGGCAATTAATTCCCTGGCACTAAAGGGTTTGGTTACATAGTCATCGGCGCCCAGCTCCAGGCCCAAAACCTTATCCACCTCCGCCTCCCGGGCAGAGAGCATGATGATAGGCACATCGAGTTTTTGTCGTATTTCCCGGCATACATTAAATCCATCGATGCGAGGCAGCATAATATCCAGCAAAATCAGGTCCGGTTTTTCAGCAAAAGCCAGGCGGATGGCGCTTTCCCCGTCATAAGCCACCAGTACCCGGAACCCTTCCTGTTCCAGGTTGTACTGTAAAATTTCTGCAATGGGCTGTTCATCGTCGATAATCATAATCTTTTCTTTCATCTATATTACTCCCGGCATATTGGATCAACGTGATAATCCTCGCTCAGAAAAGCAACCCGGTCGAAGGGCGGCGCTGTTTATTTCGTCAAACAGCCCGTGCTGCGTTCACTTTACATAACAATTCGTTTGTTTCAAGAAAAGTCCTTCATCTCAACAAAAAAAAGGTGGCTTTGCAAGCCACCGGTGAAGAGTGTATATTTTAAGAGGGGGTCAACTCTTAATCCTAATCTAACGCATGAATATTACAGCAGTATTACAGCGAAAACATTATTCCTTTTTTATTTTTTTATTAAACAATTTGAGACGGCTTTGCTGAAACCCCTGCACACCTTCCCATCAGGGCAAATCTTAGGGTCGCCGAGGGCAAGCAGGGGAAAAGAGTTCATTCCTGGTCAAGCTTGATCACCATATTTCATTTTTCCCCTGGGAACAACCAAACCGCTGTCTCTTTGCCTGGATAGACAGCGGTTCACTCCGCATTGCTCTCTGCACCCAATGCACTTCATCCGCCTTCGAGAGGTTGTTTGCCTTTACGGGCTAAAAAAGTTCAGGGGGTTGACCGTGGGGCCATGGATGCCAGCCGTTCGCACTTCAAAGTGCAAATGAGGCCCCGTACTGCGACCGCTGGATCCCATGCGGGCGATCACCTGGCCTTTACTAACCGCATCGCCCCTGCTCACCAGGTTTGCTGAATGGTGGGCATAGCGAGTATAATAATGGCCGTGATAAATAACGATGGAGCGACCGTACGCCCCGTCCCAGCCTTCATAAACCACAACGCCGCTATCCGCAGCGAGAATGGAAGTTCCTGCCCGGGAGGCAATATCAATGCCGGCATGAAAACCACCGCTGCGCCAGCCGTAGCCTGATGTCATCCGGCCACCACCCTGCACAGGCCAGATAAAGTTTCCTGTACCCCTGGCGGGGATATTAGCCGTGCCTTTTGCAACAATCTCATTCCTGGGTTCCTTGACGATCTCTTCAAAAATCTTTTCTTCAGATATTTCCATGCCGTTTTCCCGGGTAACCTCGTAAACAACCTCTCTGCGGCCAAACTCACCTTCTTCCGCTACCCGAGTCTGGGTTCTCCACATGGAGCTATCGTACGTGTATTCTCTGCCAAAGGGAATGTTTTCTTCGACCACAACGCGCTCTACTGTGACCACGTTCACCAGAGGCTCCGGCACAATCAGGCTCAATTCATCACCGATTTGCAGCAGTTCCCCATTTATTTGCGGGTTGGCTTCTTTGAGATCATCCACGGAAAGATCGTGCTCCTGGGCGATCTTCCAGAGGGAATCTCCCCGCGAGACCAGGTAAATTTCTCGGCGATCTGTCCCCCGCAGCAAAGTAGCTGCAACCGTCTCCGCCTCGCGGATTTCTTCTGGAAAGCAAAAATACCGCCGGGATTCAACTTTTTCGCTCATCTCAACTTTCTGCAGGGAGATATGATCTCCCTCTGGAACATATTCTCCTGCTAAAAGATCAATAACCGTGTTTACCTGGTTCAAGCAGGAAACGGGGAGAATATCCTTCCCGTCCACAGTAATCATTCTCGCCTCTTTTTGATATGTCAAGGCATGCCGCAACTGGGAGCGTACGCGCTCCCCATCGGGTTCTGCAAAAGGTCGATGCACCGGGTGAAGCTGGATTGTTTCCACCGGCTTGACTGCGCCCCCGTAAAAACCTGCGGCTTCTTCTTCCAGCGCCCGGACAATTCTTTCCAGGTCCTCTTCGCCTTCCAGCATGCCAATTTCCAAGCCATTGAAATAAACAGCATAATAGTGCCCCGTATTTGCTATGTAATGATTGAGCACACCCCAGACCGAAAAAACGCTGAAAGCCAGGAACAGGATATAGGCATACCACGGGGCTCCTCGCCTCCGCGGCCTGGGCCGGCTCTTGCTCTTCACTTCTTTCATAGGCTTCCCTCCATCGATTGCTCCATCAAACTTTTACCTGGGTTTTAAACAGGTTCAAGGTTTAGCAAAACCCGGTGGAATGATTAAAGTTGTTAACAAAACTTAACAACAAGTTAATATCTTCGCCCCCAGGAAGGAAAGTCCTGCCGGGCGAAAAAAAATTTTTGCGGGGCGCAGGAATGGAAGAAGAGACAAAAAAAAGAAGCAGCAACCGGGAATTCCCGGGGCTGCTCCTTTAACCTGCACGGTCTATTTAAAGACATCATGGATCACGATGGTCTGATCCCGCCTGGGGCCCACTGAAACCAAGCCCACCGGGACCCCTGAGGTTTCTTCAATCCCCTCGATATACCGCCGGGCATTGGGAGGAAGATGGGAATAGGATTTGACCTGGGTTAGATCTTCTTCCCATCCCGAAAAATCAAGGTAGACAGGCTGACACTGCTCCAGGGTCTCCAGGCTGGGAGGAAAGTGGGTTATTTGCTGTTCCCCTACGCGATAAGCTGTTGCAATTTTTATCCTTTCCAATCCCGTTAACACATCAAACAGGGTTAGGGCCAGGAATTGAACGCCGTTCAGCCTTACGGCATGGCGCAGAGCAACTCCATCCAGCCAGCCGATGCGGCGCGGTCTCCCTGTGGTCGTGCCAAACTCCTTGCCCACCTGGCGGATCCGGTCCCCGGTGGCGTCGCTGATTTCTGTAGGAAAAGGGCCCCCACCCACCCGGGTTGTGTATGCCTTGGCAACACCCAAAACCGGGCCAATCACCCGGGGAGCCACGCCAGCACCGATGCAAATGCCTCCGGCTGTGGGATTGGAAGAAGTGACATAAGGATACGTGCCGTGATCAATATCCAGCATGCATCCCTGGGCCCCTTCGAAAAGCACCCGTGAACCTTCCTGCAGCTCCCGGTGAATGAGTAAAGCGGTTTCTGTGAAGTACGGCTTTAGGCCGCGTGCCGCAGGCAGGTATGCCTCCTCCAGGTCCGCCAGGCTGTATGGCCTGGAGTCATACAGGCGTGTAAACAGTTCGTTTTTGGTGTCCAAGATCTGCTGCAGTTTTTTCTGGAGGGCGCGCTCACTGCCCAACAGGTCACCACAGCGCAGCCCCTGCCGGGCATATTTGTCAGTGTACGCCGGTCCGATCCCCCGCATGGTGGTCCCTAGCTTCTCCACCCTGCGTCTTTCTTCCTCCAGTTCGTCCAGCTTTTGGTGGTAAGGCATAATCAAGTGTGCCCGGGTGCTGATGAAAAGATGCTCAGGGATAACGCCCTTCTGCTCCAGGCCTGTTAATTCAGCCTGCAGCGTAACGGGATCAAGCACCATACCGTCACCCAGGACACACTTTTTCCCCGGGTGGAGAATGCCGGAAGGCAGGTGATGAAGTTTAAACGTTTCCTGACCAACTACAACGGTATGCCCAGCGTTGGGGCCACCCTGGTAGCGCACCACAAGATCAAATTGTTCGGCCAAATAGTCGGTTATTTTCCCTTTTCCTTCATCTCCCCACTGGCTGCCAAGAACGGCAAGGGTGGAAAATTCCATTGCGTTCAACTCACCTCTTTTCATTGATTCGCACGGAAGAAAAAAACGTTGTTTAGCCGCTTTTGATCTCGCCGGCGCCAGAGAGACGCCGGGATATTTCCTCCGCGGCTACCAGGCCTGAAGCAGAAGCCTGGACCAGTCCCCGGGTCACGCCGGCACCATCGCCGACAGCGAAAAGGTTTGTGATTTCGGTCTCCAGGTCCCGGCTGAGCTGCAGCCGGTAGGAGTAAAATTTGACTTCAATGCCGTAGAGCAGTGTGTGTCGTGAGTTAACCCCGGGCGCAACCTTATCCAGCGCTTGCATCATCTCCAAGATGGAGGTTAAGTAGCGGTACGGGAGCACCAGGCTCAAATCACCGGGCGTCGACTCCTGGAGTGTGGGACGAACCAGTCCACGATGAATCCGTTCCGGCGTCGAGCGTCGCCCCGCTGTTAAATCCCCCAGGCGCTGCACCAAAACCCCTCCACCCAGCATGTTTGCCAGGCTGGCAATATAACGACCATACCGGATGGGTTCGTTAAAGGGCTTGGTAAACGTTTTGCTGACCAGGATGGCAAAGTTGGTGTTTTCCGTTTGGCGGTTTTTGTCGCTGTAGCTATGACCGTTCACCGTAATAACGCCTTCGCTGTTTTCCAGGACAACTTCACCATAAGGGTTCATGCAAAAAGTACGCACCTTGTCGTCAAAGGAAGCGGAATAATAAATAAACTTGGATTCGTAGAGTCGGGAGGAGATAGGTTCCAGAACATCCGCGGGCAGTTCCACGCGCACACCGATGTCCACGGGATTGTTGAAAAAGCGCATTCCCAGACGACGCGCTTCATCATAAAACCAGGGGGATCCCTGCCTGCCAGGACCGCAGATCACGAAGTTGGCACGATACTCTTGACCGTCAGCGGTTTTAACTCCCTGAACCCGCCTCTCTTCTACAACAATTTCCGTCACGGCCTGGTTAAAACGTATCTCCACCTTGCTTTCCAGCGCGGTTTTCATTTTCATCAAGATCTCGTAGCAATTTTCCGTGCCCAAGTGTCGAATCGGGGAGGGGAGCAACTCCAGTTCAGCGGCCGCTGCTCGCCTTTGAAGGCGCTGCACAGCATGGATATCCGTCCCGTAAATTTCATCTGGAGCGCCAAAAGACCGGTAAACCTGATCCACCCGCTCGATCAGTGCTTGCGCCTGCTCCGTTCCTGTGTATTCCGGGAGAGACCCGCCGAAAGCCGTGGATAGGGTTAACTTACCATCGCTGTAGGCGCCGGCGCCGCCCCAACCGTTTAAAACGGCGCATGTGCTGCAGTTTCGGCACTGTCCCTTACCTTTGGGACAGGTGCGCCTTTCCAACTCCAGGCCTTTTTCCAGGAAAAGCACCCGGTGATCTTTTTCACTCAGGTGCAACGCTGCAAAAATTGTGGCTGGTCCCGCTCCGACCAGTATAATGTCATATTCCTGATAGCTCATTCTTAATCACCTTCATCCTTGCATCCGGCAAACAATTACGCTTTAAATAGCTTCCCGGGAATAAGACAGGTTGACAAATTTTGTGAACCGATCCTTGAAAAGCAGTTCGATCTTGCCCGTGGGGCCGTTGCGCTGCTTGGAGATGATGATTTCCGTGATATTTTTTTTCTCAGATGCTTCGTTATAATAGTCGTCGCGGTAAATAAAAATAACCAGGTCGGCATTGGCCTCAATTCCGCCGGACTCCAGAAGATCACTTAAAACCGGTCGCTTATCCGTCCGCTGCTCCACGGCACGACTCAGCTGCGATAGTGCGATAACCGGGCAGTCCATCTCCTTGGCCAGCGCTTTCAGGGAGCGGGAAATGGATGATATTTCTTGTTGCCGGTTTTCCACTTTTTCATGGCCGCGCATGAGCTGCAGGTAATCGACGAAGATCGCTGAGAGCCCTTTTTCCATTTTAAGCCGCCGGGCTTTGGCTCGCATTTCCATAACAGAAATGGCCGCCGAATCGTCAATGTAGAGAGGGGCCTGGGAAAGAGGTGCCAGGGCCTGGGTGACGCGCGGCCAGTCCTCGGTGGAAAGATATCCCCGGCGTAAGCGGTGAGAATCAATTTCGACAAAAGAACAAAGCAGGCGCTGCGCCAGCTGTTCTTTGGACATTTCCAGGCTAAAAAACGCGACCGGTCTATGAGCTTCCAGGGCGATATGCTGGGCAATATTTAATCCCAGCGTTGTCTTGCCCATGCTGGGGCGAGCGGCAATAATAATGAAATCCGAGCTTTGAAAGCCCGATGTCAAGTTGTCCAGATCGGCAAAACCGCTGGGAAGGCCGGTTACCTCGCCCTTGCGATTGTAGAGTTTTTCCAGCTTCTGCACGGTTTCGCTCAAAACATCTTCCAGGGAAACGAAGCCTTTGCTTTCCCGCGACCGGGCTACTTCGAAGATTAGCTGCTCCGCTTCGTCCAGGTACTCTTCCACGTTGGAGATATATCCATAGCTTTTCCCCACAATATTCGTGGCCGCCCGGATCATATTTCGTAGCAAAGCCTTTTCGCGAACGATGCCGGCGTAGTAGCGTATGTGGGCAGCCGTTGGGGTCATGTCCGCCATTGAAGCCAGGTATGCCGCACCACCGACTTTTTCCAGCAACTGCTGCTTTTCCAGTTCATCACAAACGGTTACCAGGTCCACGGGCTCTCCCCGGTTGGAAAGACTGACAATAGCCTGAAAGATCTGTCCATGGATGTCTTTATAGAAATCCGCCGGGTTTAAAAGCTCGGCCGCTTCCAACTGTGCGTCTTTATCAATGAGCATGGAACCCAACACCGATTGTTCCGCTTCAATGTTTTGGGGGGGCAGCTTCTGTGGTGGAACAGTTGTCATGCTCTATTCGCCTCCTAAATAGCCTTGGAATTCATTCTCCACCTCGCTCGCTGCATGAAGAATGCTCCCCGTTTATGCCCAACTTGATCACAAACCCGTTGGCAATGATCCGGGTCCATCTTTATGATAGCGCTTTCAAAGACTGGGCATCCTGCCAGGGCACCCCTAAAACAGCTCTAAAGCTCCCAACGCGTGGATTTATCCCCGCGGCAGTAATTCTTCTACTCTTCAGGCTCTACCAGGACCATAATGTTAGCTGAAACCTCGGGATGCAGCTTGATTTTCACCGGGTGTTCACCCAGGACCTTAATCGGCTCTTCCAGTTCAATTTTTTTCTTGTCCAACTGGATTCCTCCCGCTGAGAGCAGCTGGGCAATATCCCCCGAGGTCACAGAACCAAAAAGCTTCCCGCCCTCCCCGGTTTTTGCCTTCACTGTAAATTGTTTCCCGGCAATTTGATCGGCGATTTTCTGCGCTGCTCCTGCTTCCTTGGCCGATTTTCTCTCACGGGTTTTTTCTTTCATCTGCAAGTCTTTAAGGCGGCCCGGGGTGGCCTCCAGGGCCAAGCCCTTGGGAATGAGATAGTTCCTCGCGTATCCCGAGGCCACATCCTTTACTTCGCCTCTCTGACCCACGTTGGTAACATTTTCTACAAAAATGACCTTCATTGCCCATCGACTCCTTTGCATTCTTAAGTTATAATTCCGCGGCGAAAGCAGTTTTCCTGCCAGAACAAACAGGGATAGACTATCTTTCAGAAAACAAAGCAGCGGCAACCCCGTGGAGCCGCCGCTATTGCCGTGATGGTAACCTGCTTTGCTGTTATTTCTCCCGCAAGAGACACAGAGCGATCATTGCGAGCAGAGAACATCCCCCGGCAGCTGAAAAGCAGAGCCAACACAACATCTCTGTGCCCGCAGATCTGGTTAGCAAGAACTGTTCCAGGGCTTATTCAGACGTATAGGGTAACAGGGCCATCTGGCGTGCCCGCTTAATCGCTACCGTTAACTGCCGCTGATGTCGGGCACAGTTTCCGGAGATGCGGCGCGGCAGAATTTTGCCGCGTTCTGTAATATAGCGGCGAAGTTTTTCACTTTGCTTGTAATCGATGGACTCAACTTTGTCTATGCAAAAGTTGCATACCTTTTTTTTCCCCTTGCGTTTTTCCCGGCGCATAACTTCCAGGACCTGCCTCTATTGTTGAATAGGCAGGCTCCCTTAACCCCTCCTTTCCAGACATAAAATTTTAGCTCGAGCAGCAAGACCATTCCCAGGGAAATGCTCGTGATTCATTTATTCCCCGGTCACTGTTTGTCTCTCCTCAAAAGGGGACATCTTCATCCTTTACATCCATACTGTCTCCGCCGGAGAAGGGATCCTCGGAAGCGTCAGCATCGTTTTTGCCGCGGCGATCCAGGAACTGAACATTTCGAGCAACAACCTCCGCGGCGATTCTACGGATTCCTTCCCTGTCGTCGTACGAGCGAATCTGCAGTCTGCCCTCAACGGCACAAAGGCTGCCTTTTTTCAAATAGTTGGCGATATTCTCTGCCTGTTTTCTCCAAGCAACAATGCGGATAAAATCCGCCTCTCTTTCGCCTTGCTGGTTGGGAAACGGCCGATCTACCGCAATGGTGAAGTTCGTCACCGCAACGCCCTCGCCAGAGGTATACCGCAGTTCCGGATCCTGGGTTAAGCGGCCGATCAAGATCACATTGTTCAGCATGGTTTCACCTCGCGTACAGTTAGGCCTGGCAGGGTGCCTGGGACAAGCAGGCCGCCGCCGGCCTTTTTATTCTAATTTTGTTTCAACAGCCTCATCTCCGGCAGGTTCAACCGTTTCATCGGCGGAATCTTCTTTTTCCATCTTTGCCGCATTTGCCGCTTTCGCTAGCTGGACCCCTTGCTCTTCATCCAGGCGCAGGATCATGTAGCGCAAATAACCTTCGTTCACTTTAAAAAAATGTTCCAGGACCGGAACGATGGTCTGTTCGGCCTGGACATTGATCAACACATACATGCCTTCCTTGTAATCATCGACTTCATAAGCGAGCCGGCGTTTGCCAACCTTCTTCTGGGAAAGGATCACACCGCCTGTACCTTCAATGGTGCTGTTCACCTTTTCAAGCACTGCTTCCAGCAGCTCTTCGCTATCCAGGTCTGGCTGAATGATGTACATAACTTCGTAAAATGACAAATTTTTCACCTCCCTTCGGACCAGTCGGTTCTCCTCTGTCGAGAAGAACAGGGATCATTCAACGGCAATCATATCACAGGGCGGCGCGCAACGCAACAACTCGGAGGCGATATGGCGCACCAAAAAATTATTTCCCGGGAAATAATTCGTCCCTTTCGTTTTTAAAATAGACCAGCAGGCTTCTGGCAATTCCCGCCAGGGGTGTCGACAAAACCATGCCCAGGAAACCGGCTAGCTGCTGACCGATCAGCAAGCAAACGATCACCGTAATGGCTTTGAGTTTGACCGCCCGCCCCAGCAGTAAAGGAGAGAGAATAATGCCATCCAATACCTGGATTCCTACATAGATCACAATGATCACAAAGGGTGAAGGTGTCAGCGGAGAAAAGCTCAGCAACACAGCGGGTATGGCGGCCATATAGGGGCCAATATATAAAATGATGTTTAAAATACCGGCCAGGATGCCCAGCAGCAGGGCATAAGGCGTGCCAAAGAGGTGCAACAACAGCCCCGTAATGATTCCCACGATGGTACAGCGAACGATATTTCCCCGAATATACCCGTCAAAATTAACATCCACGATCTTAATGATATCCTCAGCCTGCCTGCGGTAAGCCTCGGGAACGAGCTTCATCGCTGCATTTCTTACATTGTGAAAATCATACAGCAAATAAAATACAATGAACATGATAAAGAAAACATCCACCAGCATGCCGACTACGGAAAGGCTGATTTGAGCAACTTCGTCGATGATCGGCTGGATATTGGCGGGAAGTTCCATAATGGATTCCATGTATTCCGGGCTGATGTTAAATGTGGCCAGGTATGCAATGAGTTCTTCCAAGTAACCTTGGAGCTGAAAAATCAAAAAGGGCGTATCGCGCAATATATCCTGGACTTCCTGTTGGACAATGGGGAAAACAAGGCCGATGATGGCCGCGATAATCACCAGCAGGAGCGTGAATGTGGCCACCACGGAAAGAAAATGGGAAAACCCCAACCTGCGTTTTAAATATTCACTGAGAGGATAGAGGGCATAAACGATTACCAGGCTGATCACAAAAAGTTGAATAACCCAGGATATTTTGTTTATAAACCAGACAAGCCCGATGATCAAAATAATGACCGCGATAATTTTTATGTGATTTGTATAGTTTTTGTCCTGCACAGCTATACCTCAAATCCTGGCGAAGAAATGATCTTCCTGTTCACCGGTCGGAGCGGACGGCCTCAAAAAAGCGCTTCTTTCAAGCGCAAGTGCTCGTTAAGGGACCTGCAAGAAAAGCAGGGCAACCGCTCGCCCAAGAAAGGACAAGCTTCAGCCGCTTTGCTTGCACACACTATACTTTAAACCGGAAAAAAAGCACGTCACCATCAGAAATTTTGTAATCTTTGCCTTCCATGCGCAGCAGCCCCTTTTCCCTGGCCGCATTCAGGCTGCCAATGTCAATGAGTTCCTCGGCGAGAATTACCTCCACTGCAATAAATCCTTTTTCCATATCGCTGTGGACCTTGCCCGCGCCCTTTTTCGCCGTTGTGCTTTGAACAACAGGCCACGCCCGGGCCTCCGTCCCCTTCACGGTAAAAAATGTGATCAGCCCCAGGTAATCATATCCCAGTTTGATCAGCCGATCAAGGCCTCTTTCATGCAAGCCGTATTCTTCTTGGAAAAGCATTTGTTCTTCGGGTTCCAAAATGGCCAGCTCTGCCTCCAATGAAGCGCATAAACATAAAACCGGCGCGCTGTGGGTTTCACCAATAGCGTTTGCCAGGCCCACTATCGCTTCTTGGCTGAGATCGCGCTCATCGATATTCACCACAAATACTACCGGCTTTCCCGTGAGCAACTGCCACCGACTTACAACGCTCATCTCTTCTGAAGTAACCGACATACTTCTTAACGGCAAACCTTGGTTTAAATGAGCAGCGGCGCGCTGGATCAACCTTTCTTCCGCTTTGGCCTCTTTTTTCCCGGCCTTAATATCGTACTCCAGCTTTGCTATGCGCTTCTCCAGGGACTCCAGGTCGGCCAAGATGAGTTCCAGCTGCACAATCTCGATATCTCGAAGAGGATCAGGCTCTCCAGGTAAATGAGACACATCCGGAGCCTCAAAGCTCCGGACAACATGCAGCAACAAATCCATTTCACGGATATGCCCCAGGAAACGATTACCCAGTCCTTCGCCTCGACTGGACCCTGCGATAAGTCCCGCAATATCAACAATGGTTAATGTTGCCGGGGTTTGCTTTTCACAACCGGAAACATCGGCCAACTCGACTAAGCGAGGGTCTTTCACAGGAACCACTCCCCAGTTGGGCTCAACCGTGCAAAAGGGAAAGTTGGCCGCTTCCACCGACACACTGGTTATCGCTGAAAAAAGTGTAGACTTGCCCACATTGGGTAGTCCTACCAATCCGCATTTAAATCCCATAGCGCCTCCTTAACTCGGGGTTTAAATTTCCAATGTTCCGATTCCCTGCCATGAAACTACTCTTTTGTTGGTTCAGCAAGGATCTCTTTAACCCGACGTTCAAACTGGTAACGGGGCATCAGCACACTCCGCCCACAGCCAGTACATTTGATGCGAAAGTCCATCCCGATTCGAATGATCTCCCAGGCATTGGTGCCGCAGGGATGACCTTTTTTCATTTTAACTTGCTGACCGAGTTTATACACGCCCCGGCACCCCCTTTGCCTTTATTTCATGCGTTGCAGTCCCTGTTTTACCTGTAAGCCTATCTTGCTTCCGGGAAAAGATTCGTCCGGCAGCAAGTTGTTCATGCCTAAAAAGGTGCATGACAAGAATGAGGCGGAGTATGAACCCGCCCCATTTTACGAAAAACCCTCTTCCTGTTTTGTAACTGCGCCGGGCGGAGGCAGCGGTAAACAGCACTACCTGCTTACCCGGACCGGTTTTCTAATATACTAAGAAAGCCCAAAAAGTCCTTCACATTGGCATAAGGCCAGCTTACTCCTTTATTTGCTTCAGCTTTTCAACAATCTCCTCGGACACCTTGTCGATAGGCTGAGAACCATCCACGCTCAAATAGTTCCCTTTCCGTTTATAATAATCAATGATCGGCATCGTCTGCGTGTTATAGACGGCCAAGCGCTCCTTCACCGTTTCAACCGTATCATCGCTTCTTTGGTAAAGCTCTCCCCCACAGTGATCGCAAATATTTCTCACCTTGGGCGGGTTGTTCTTGACATGGTACGTGGTGTTGCATTTTTGGCAAACCCGTCGTCCTGTCAATCGGGCAACCAGTTCGTCTTCTGCAACCTCCACGTTAATCACCGCGTCAATTTGCATCTTTAATTCCTGAAGCACTTCATCCAGTACTTCTGCCTGTTCCAATGTCCGGGGAAAGCCATCCAGCAGCACGCCGCCAGCACAATCCGGCATTTGAAGTCTTTCCTTGACAATGCCAACCACGACTTCGTCGGGAACCAGCGCCCCTTTATCCATATATTCTTTGGCTTTCAGTCCCATTTCCGTGCCCTCCTTGATGGCATTGCGAAAAATATCTCCCGTAGATACATGGGGTATCGCATATTCTTTAGCCAGCATTTCGGCTTGCGTTCCTTTGCCGGCACCCGGGGGGCCCATCAGGATAATGTGCATGAAGTCTTCCCTCCCAAATTATTTTCGGATTTCTCTCATTCTCAGCATCCTGCAGAAATGTCCTACAATGTCCTGTTTTGTGCGAGTTACATAAAACCTTTACCCACGAGTCCTGGCGCTTCGTGCTGCTCCCCGCAGCTTCCGAACTTGCGGCGATCGTCAAGCTACATCGGGAGTAGTTCTCCACTTTTTAAAATAATTCCTGCTTTTTTGTGTATATTTTTGCGTTTCTCATTTTAGATGCATTGGAAGCTGCTTTGTCTTAAACAGCAAAAGACCTTTGTTTTGCTGCTCCAACCCTTTTTCGCTTGTGCCAAAATGCCAAGAGTGTACACAGTTGTCGGTAGTGTGACCAGTGTTCGCCAGCCTGGCTAAACCGTTGAGTCCAGGGGAGCTGATGTTTCACGCTTTGCGGAGAACGCGGGATGGTATGAATCAAAAGATGTGCCATGAATCGTCAAGAGCAATGATCGATCTTTGTGGAAAGTAAATGGGAGTAAATTCTTATGAAAGAATTCGGACAAAAAGTTGTGCTGCTCTAGACAGGCATGCGCGTAAAGCAAACAAACGTAAGATGCAAGGCAAAAGCTTTGCTCGCTAAGGGCAAACAAGTAAACAGCAGCGAAGCACGATTCACCTGTCCTGTATAGTCTAGACCTTCATGTACTGCTATTTGACCACCATAACATTTTTTTCGGCCAAATGGACCACTCTGTGGCTGACGCTGCCCAAAAACATTTCCTGGATACCCCTTAAACCCCTGCTTCCCAGAATAATGAGATCGACATCAAATTCGTTGGCTACCTTAACAATCACATCCGCAGGCCTTTTAGTTCCCTTGCGCAGCAAAGGCACGACAGTTATGTCGCTCTTTTTAAAAGCCGCAACAGCCTGATCCAGGGCTTCTTTGCTTTTAGCACCACTGTCCCTATCCACGGCTGTCCAGTCTTCAACCGTCAACACAATCACCTCTGCTCGCAGAGGAGCAGCAATCGTCGCTGCGTCTCTGATGACTTTCTTTGCATGCGGGGAGCCGTCGGTTGCTAACAGAATTTTAAACATAATTCCTTTCTCCTTGTGCAATATAGTAGTCTTGCTTGTGCTAAAAGTAAGAGCCCATTTTCATTTATATGGCTATTAAGTTTATTCAGGTATCACTGCCGTTTCCCATGCTTGCCCTCGGCTCACTGGATTTGCGAAAGGGCTTGTCTCGGTGCCCGAGGTTTCAGGACGCATCAAAAACTCCCTCGCTACGCTCATTCAAACACTTTGAGGCGGCTTTGCTGAGATCCATGCGCACCTTCTGATGAAAGCAAATCCTATGTTCGCAGGGGCGCGCCTGGGAAAGAGAGTTCATTCCTGGGCAAGCTTGATCATGCGATTCATTAATTTCTTCAATCATACGAATTTTTGTCCATGCAAGGAGAACAATGGGCAAACCGGATCCGCCCGGCTATGACCTTCCGTCTCCTGGTTGCTGGTTATGGTTTATTGCTCAAAGCAATTTTACCGGGGGTTTTTCTTGCTCAAATGTCTTCTGCGTGATTGGAGAAATGCTTATCTCTCTCAGCTTCGGTCCACTGCAGGGTAGTGGACCATTTCGGCTGGTTCTCTCTTCTTATTTTCCTGCCTGCAGCTCATCTCCCTTCATTTGCGGCAACTTGCAAGTCTGCAGATGGCTGGCAGATGGCTGTAAGGAGCGCGATTATTTTTCACAAATGCAGCCATTTCGCTGAGTTCTATATCTTTCCGGTTTTTGCACTCCCCCGGTAAAAGCAAGATTTCTATGAATCACCGAGAGCATAACGGGTCCCGCCTGGCCGCGTCAACTGTCCGAGCGAGCGCAGCGAGCAGTTTTTTCAGGCAGCTTGAAATCACCCACATCAAAACAAAAGCTTGTCGTAAAATACTTAAGCTGGAAAAGCACAAAAAACCACCGTTGGCTTCCTACACCTCCATAATTGCCAGGTTCGCCAACGAAGTCCCGGCAGCAAGTCACCGCAGCTTATCTAAAACCGCTGCGTGCTTAGCTACGTAAAAAAATTTTCCAGGAAGCAAAAAAGGATAGGGAAAACACTTGTGCCCCGGTAAATGAAACGTCAGAGCTTACTACTGCCATCAGCGATTTTTGCCAGGCAAATATTCAGCGACGCTCTCCCCCTACCTTTTCAGCAGGCATTGGGCTCTTTTGCGCCGCCTCCCCCGGAGCGGTTTGCTCATCATCCCGTTCTGCCCCGTCGCGAGTCAAATCTGCAGTTTGCTCTCCCTCACTTTCTTGGCTGGGGGCAAAATTTTTCTTGTTGCTGCCTGTCATATTGCACAGCCCAGTAAAATAGCCCCCTTCTTCAATCGCCAGGGTCCCCGTATGAATATTACCGAACAGCTCTCCCTTGTTGAGTATTTCCAACTTGTTCTCTGCCTGCACATCGCCTTCGACTCTGCCTCCAAGGGTCACGTTTCTCCCGGTCACCCGGGCCTTTAGCTGGGCTTCGCCACCGATGATCACATCGCCCTGGGAAACAATCTCTCCCTCGAAACCGCCGTCGATCCTGATTGTTCCCTTGGCATTTAAGCTTCCGGACATCTTGGTTTCTTTTCCGATAAAGGTATCGATTTTGCGGGGATCAGACGACTTCCTTTTTTTGAACAAACCCCTCGCCTCACTTTTTATCAAGATCACATGCGGTCACCGCGCAATTGATCGCGGTGAGAATACGACATGCACAGACATGCACAGCTCGACGCCATCCGGAGACCGCTCAAGAGGGAAACGCCTCCTCTGCGTTAAAGCCGCACCCACACCCGGAGTTCGCCGCAGTAAACACCGAAAACCGCCTTTGTTATTCCCAGCTCCCAGGATTCTAAGGGAAAAAGTTTCGGGGATCCACGGCCACCCCGTTAACATGTACTTCATAGTGCAGGTGAGGTCCCGTGCTAAACCCTGTGCTTCCCATGTAGCCGATTTTCTCTCCTTTTTCCACAACATGCCCCGGGGCAACAGCAAAACCGGAAAGGTGCGCATAAACAGTCCGGTATCCGTAGCCATGCTCAATGATAACCGTATTGCCCATACCGCGTCGATATGTAGCAACATCTACTTTTCCTTGGGCGGCAGCAACGATAAGTGAACCCCGGGGCCCCGCAATGTCAATGCCGTAATGGAATTCTCTGCGCCCGGTAAAAGGCGATGCACGAGGGCCAAACTCCGACGTCACCCGGCCCTGGGCCGGCCAGATTGAAGGGGTAGATGCCATTTCTCGCTGGTGATCGCGAATATCCTCTCTCAGTTGAGAGAGATCTTCATTGAATTCTGGCAAAAAGCCCTGTAGATGAGATATGTTGGACATGTTGCGCGCGATCACTGGGTTTCCGCCTCGACTGGCCAGCAACCCGGGCTGCTCGTTGCTGGTCAAAAAAACATCCCATCCCGCCTCTTCTTGCCTTCTTTCTCCGGCAGGGAGATCAATCATTTCCCGCACTTCCAGGGTCAGCAGCTCCATCTCCTGCACGTGCTCCAACAGCCTTTCCGTCTCCATGGTCATGCGATCAATATCTTCGTGCAACGCGCGATTGGTCGCCTGCAAGCGACTGATCTCTGTTGCATTTTCTTGAACATGCAGGACATCGCTGAGCCACAGATGCCCGCAAACCAGCCCGCAGACCAGCAAAATACCCATGGCCTGGAAAAGGTATAGAGGAATGCGAAGATTCAACACCGTTTCTTCGTTGTGGGGGATAACGATGATTGTAAAAAGCTTCTTGCGATGCTTGTCTGGCAAAAGACACTTCACCTCCATGCAGCTTTTACTTGATGGTTACATCTCCGCAAGGTTCAAATAAGACGAGGCCTGGCAAATGCAGCAGGGCGTCATTTTTAAAATTACAGCATCCGTTACGTAAAACCCCGGCCGGCTTTAACCGGACCGTCATGTGGAGATAATGTTTCACGTGAAACATTGCCTTCTTAGCAGAAAATTATTAAATCTGTGATATTGAGCCAAAAACTCCACTACTTATGCGTTCTCAGGCGAGGCGTTGGTTCGCCAGCTCGAAAAGGACAATGTTTGAAATACGGCTGCGTCGAACTGCGTCAAAGAGCACAGCGAATCGCCGTCATGGCGCTTCCGTCGCTTAAACCTCTTCATGTAACATCAACTGCACCAGCCGCCCCAGATCCTCGTCGCCAAAAAAGGATAATTCAATTTTTCCTTCCCGTTTTCCTCTTTTTATGGATACTTTTGTCCCGTAATATCTTCTCATTCGCTCAAGGATGTCATGGAGAACTAGCTGCTCAACATGGTTTTGATCGCCATTTTCGACGGCCCTTTCGTCCTCGGCAGCACGTTTTTCTATCGCATGTCCGGCTTTGATCTTTTGTGCAACAGCTTCAATTTTCCGCGTGCTCCAGTGATGCTTAACAGCACTACGTGCCAGCGCTTTTTGCTCATCTTTGCTGTCCAATGTCAAAAGAGGACGAATCTGTCCCGCAGTCAGCCGCCCCTCCAGAACATACTGCTTCATCTCATCGTCCAATGCCAGCAGGCGCAGTGCGTTGGTAATGGCTGAGCGGCTTTTCCCCAGCCTGCCGGCCAGTTTTTCCTGGGTCAAACCAAACTCATCGATGAGCTGTTGATAGGCTAGTGCTTCTTCGATAGGATTAAGATCTTCCCGCTGCAGGTTCTCGACCAGGGTTATTTCCATTATTTCTGCACTGCTGTAGTCTTTGACTAAGGCGGGTATATGGGTTAACCCCGCCATGGTCGAGGCGCGAACCCTGCGCTCCCCGGCAATTAAGAGGTAGCCGTCACCAGATTTTTGGACAACCACGGGCTGAATGACGCCATGCGTGGCAATGGTTTCTGCCAACTCCTTGATCTTTCCAGGATCAAACCCTTTCCTGGGCTGCCTGGGGTTCGGCGCAATTTTATCCAGCGGGATTTCTTGGACGTATACCGTATCCTGTGGTGGAGCATCTGTTTCCTGCAGATCAGTAAAAATCGCTCCCAGCCCTCTGCCCAATCCTTTGGATGGCTTCTTTTTGTTCAACGACTAATCACCTCCTCAGCAAGTGCTTGATATATTTCTGCCCCCTTACTTTTTGGATCGTAATCAATAATTGCCTGTCCATGGCTGGGTGCCTCGCTCAGGCGGACGTTTCTCGGGATCACGGCCTGGAAAACCAACTCTCCAAAGTAGCGCCTGACCTCTTCGGCTACCTGAAAGGATAGGTTGGTGCGCGTATCGTACATGGTTAAAAGAACCCCGCCAATGGTTAAGTTCTTGTTCAAGTGTTTCTTGACCAGGTTGATGGTATTTACTAGTTGGCCCAATCCTTCCAGGGCATAGTATTCACATTGGATGGGGACCAAAACCGTATCGGCCGCCGTTAAGGCATTGAGGGTTAAAAGGCCCAGGGATGGTGGGCAATCGATAATCATAAAATCATAGGCATCTCGAACCGGTTCGATCACGGTCTTGAGCCTGACTTCGCGTGAAAGCGTCGGGACGAGCTCTATCTCTGCGCCAGCCAGCTGAATGGTTGCCGGTATAATATGTAACCCCGCTTGCCCTGTTTTGTAAATAACCTGCTTCACAAAGACTTCATTGATCAGGGCATCATAGATACATCCTTTTACGGAATCTTTATCCAGGCCTATGCCGCTGGTGGTATTTCCCTGGGGGTCAATATCCAGCAGTAAAACTTTCTTACCCATGCTGGCCAAATAGGCGCTTAGATTCACTGCTGTAGTCGTTTTGCCCACGCCTCCTTTTTGATTCGTGATGGCCAGGACTCCCTGCATGCGCTTCACCTCATTTGTTGACACGCTATCAGATCACAGCTTTCAGATATATTCGGTAACCACAAAAGAAGTTCCTTCTCTAAAAAACAAAAACCGGTTTGAGTCCGGTTTTGTAGCCCTGCTTTTCTCTATGATTATGTACGGAATTACGCTTCTTTCTGTTTTATGTCTCTAAGAAGTTTTTCAAAGGTTATTTCATAGCAGGTGTCCAGCGCCCCGATCGCTGTATGTCTAATCCTTAAAGACCACCTTCTTGCTGTTTGGTTTTGGAAGACGGATACGCACCTCCCAGCAGGTTTCATCTTCTGTCTCGCTGACCTGGGGATAGAGTCCCGACCGCCTGATCATTTTTACGGCCTGCCGCATCGTATTTAAAAATATTCGCGCGTCCCGAACCACAACTTTCTTTTGTGGTTCCCGGGGTTGAACAGCCCCGGGAACCTTGTTCCCGGAACTTCCCGCGCTTGCATTGTCTTGCATTCTTTGGATATCTTCTACCAGCATCTCTGTTTCTTTCACGCTCATCGCTTCGCTCATGATCTGTTCCACGACTTCTTTTTGCTTTTGCGGACAGCTTAGTTTTAATAAAGCACGGGCATGCCGCTCCGACAGTTTTTCCGTCTTTAACAGGTTTTTGACTTCTTCAGAAAGTTTAAGCAGGCGCAGTTTGTTCGCGATACTCGATTGGCTTTTACCTAACCGCTGTGCCAGGACTTCCTGGGTAAAATGAAAATCTTCCATTAACCTGCGATACCCTTCTGCCTCTTCCAGGAAGTTTAAATCTTCTCGCTGGATATTCTCAATCAAAGCCACGGCCACCATGGAACTATGAGAGTACTTACGGATGATGGCAGGGATTTCAACCCATCCCAGAAATTTACAGGCCAAATATCTTCGTTCTCCTGCAACAAGATAGTATTCGTCCTGATCCGAGGAAAGAACAACGGGCTGAAGCAGTCCATACGTTTTGATGGATTGAGCCAACTCTTCAATTTTCCCCTGCTCAAAGTCCTTTCTCGGCTGATATGGGTTTGTTCTAATCTTATCCAGGGGCACAGACCTGATGTTTTCCACACTAAATTCCTTGCCTTGCATGCCCATTATTTTATCAAAGTGCTCTTTCACCGTTCTTCACCCCCTTCCTGAAAGAATTTACACCTATCGACGGACTTTTTGTGATTAATTGCCGCTATTAGAAAATCTCAGTACAACGGACGTTTTTGCGGCATTCCACTTTTTCGCGGTAAAGCTGTCTCCGCAGGTTTTTCCTTTTTAAAAACCAAGACATTCCTGTGGATGGATTCCCCGGGTAGTTGGTAAGGCATAACCGCCTCCAGTAGGCCGCCGCATCTAGCAATAACCGTCCGGGCTTCCTCCAACTCTTGTTGGTAATCCCGCCCCTTGTATGCCCAGAAAAACCCGTTTACCTGGACTAATGGAAGAGCGAGCTCAACACCAGTCACTAAAGGCGCCAAAGCCCTGGCCACAACCCAGGAGTACATCTCTCTCCCCTTATTCCTGCCAAACTCTTCTGCCCGATGCTGGATAACCTCTATCCCCTCAAGGTTTAATTCACGAACCAGCTGCCTCAAGTATGCTGCTCTTCTTCCGGCTGATTCCATCAGGGTCAGCTGAATCTCGGGAAAGAGAATTTTGATGGGAACACCTGGAAAGCCGGCTCCCGTTCCTATATCTAACAAGGTCGATCCGATAAAGGAACGGCCCTGCTCCAGACAAGCTACGGAATCCCAAAAGTGTTCTTCCAGCATTCTCGCTTCTTCGGTAATCCGCGTTAAATTTATTCGCTTGTTTTCCTGCTGCAGGAATTTCTTATGAACCAAAAACAACCGCGCCTGTTCCCGGGTCAAAGGTATTCCACGCTGCTTAAAAAAATCTATTACCGTCGGTATTTCCATGCATTACCTTCCAGTATGGGGCTGCTGTCGGGTGCCGCTGATTTTCAAGGCCGTTTATTTGCCAATACAAAACCGCCCGAAAATCACCTCCAGCAGGTCGCCCTTCATATGTTCGCCGACAATTTCTCCCAGTCGTTCATAGGCCTGGTTCAAATCGATGGTGATAATATCCATGGGCATGTTTCCCTCCAGGGAAACCAGGGCATCCTGCAGCAAAGCTGCTGCTCGCTGCAGCAGTTCTCCCTGCCTGGCCTCCAGCACCAAGGCACCTTCTTCTCCCTGAATTTCTCCCGCATAGGTTTTTTCAATAATTGCTCTTTTCAATTCATCCATACCTATATTTTCTAAAATGGAGGCATAGACCAGTCCATCATATTGAAAGCCTTGACCGATGACTTCTGGAGTCATCCCGGTGGTTAAATCGATCTTATTAACCAGGATGATCAGCGAAGCTTCCCCCATCTCGTCCATTGTGCGGTAAACATAATGATCCTCTTCGGTTATGCCGGTGCCGGCGTCCAATATAAAGATGATTAGATCCGCCTCTTCAAGCGCATGCCGTGAAATATCCATGCCCAATCGTTCAACCACGTCGCCATCAACTCGAATACCCGCTGTATCCATTATTTTAAGCGGTATGCCTTGAATATTGATAAAATCGCTGAGCAGATCTCTTGTCGTTCCTGGGATATCCGTAACCAGGGCTCTGTTTTCACCAAGCAGGTAATTATAGAGGGATGACTTGCCGACATTTGGCTTGCCGGCAATGACTGTCTTGAGCCCCTCCTGTAATATTTTCCCAGCTCTATGCCTCTCCCGCAACCGATCAACTTGCTCCTTGCAGACCTGGACTTGACTGATGATTTCACCGCGGTGCTGCAGTTCCCATTCCACGTCCTCATGGGGAAAATCCACGTTAACTTCGATTTCAGCAGAAATATCTAAAAGCGTTCGACGCAAATCATAGATGCTTGCTGAAAGCTTCCCCTGAACACCCTGGAGCGCCGCTTTCATCCCTTTTTCTGTTTTTGCACGGATGAGCGCTAAATTGCTTTCCGCCTGAACCAAATCGATGCGGCCGTTTAGATATGCCCTGCGGGTAAACTCTCCAGGAGCTGCCAGCCTTGCTTCGCTGTGCATCAGGGCATTTAAGATGTTCCGGATGGAGAGAATACCCCCGTGGGCATTGATTTCTACAACATCCTCGCAGGTATAAGAATGGGGGCCAGGCATGTAGCTAAAGAGTATTTCGTCAATTGCTTCTCCTTGTTGATCAGTAAAGTAACCGTGGTAAAGCTTTCTCGCGGCCGGTGAAAAATCCCGTTTTAGACCGCTTCCCCGAGATAGATCCTGCTTGCGTCGAAAATGAGAGCACCCGATTTCCAGGGCCCTGGAGCCGCTTAAACGCACAATCCCGATACCGCCTTCTCCCGGCGGAGTGGAGACCGCTACAATGGTATCATCCTGGCTATCTAGATAATCCAGGTCTAACACGATCTTCATCCTCCATTTGCGCTGGACCAACACCTTGGAAGCAAGATTCGCTGCTTCTAGACAAAAACCGCACGTTCCACCACGCATGGACTCGTGCGGCAGAGAAACTCTATTCTCTCTTTAACGCGGAGCAATGACAATCTTTCTGTGCGGTTCATCCCCTTGACTGTAAGTCACAACATCCTTGCTGTCTTTTAAGACGATGTGAATAATCCGTCTTTCCTGGGGAGTCATGGGTTCCAAGATGACTTCTTGCCCGGTTCTTTTTACTTTTGATGCCAGGCTTTTTGCCAAATGTTCCAAGGTTTTTTTGCGTTTCAAGCGATAGTTCTCGATGTCAATCAAAACACGGCCCCGCTCCAGCTGAAATTGTCGCTGGTATACCACGTTCGCCAGGTATTGAATGGCGTTAAGGGTGTTTCCCCTTTTTCCGATCAAAACACCCAGGTTTTCTCCGACCACTTCTAAATTAATCAGCCCCGAATCACTGTTTTCCCGGGCATTCTGTTTTACAATTTCTCCTCGGACGCCCATTCTTTCTACCAGATCTTGCAAAAAGTCCATAATATATTCTTCAGACTCCCGCCGCACGATCAAGCGCACCTTGGCAGGCTTATTGGAACCCAGCAGTTTCAGGATCCCCTGCGAGGGCTCACTTAATACTTCGATGTTGACATTATCCTTTTTAACGCCCAGAGATTTAAGTCCCTCTGCTACAGCTTCTTCAACCGTTTTGGCGCTGACTTCGACCGAATTCATTTCGATTTTCCAGCCCCTTTCTTTTTACTCTTGGAAGTCTTCTTCTTGCGCACGGAGGCTTCCGAGGGGGCAGTCTTTTTCTTGCTTTTTGATCTCCTTGGTGTCTGCTCTACGGCGGTCTCTTTCCTAACTGCGCTTCCATTATCTGCTTTCTCTCCTGCATCATTTTCCTGACTGGAGGATCGTTCTTTTTCAGATTCAATTTTTTTCCCTTTTTCTTCCTTCTGTCCCACTGGCTTCTCCGAAGATGTCTTAATGATAAAGTGGTTGCCCACGGAGAACATGGAGTTAGTCAGCCAATAAAGGACCAACCCGGCTGGAAAGCTCACACTAATAACTAAAATCATGACCGGGAAAATATACATAAGCATTCTTTGCTTGGGGTCGGTCATGACCAGCCGTTGGTGAAAAAATGTGCCTGCAGCAGCAAGAATGGGCAGAATATAAGAGGGGTCTGGTTGCGTTAGGTCCAGCGCCAGTTTTAAGCCCATCAGATCCAGGTTAAAAAAATAGGGGCTAAAATTTTCAATGGTCTGCATAATGATGTTTTCTGGTTCTCGGAGCAGGTTAAATACGGCAATGATAATGGGGAATTGCACCAGCAGCGGCAAACATCCTCCCAGGGGGTTAACCTTGTTCTCCTTCATAAATTCCATGGTAGCCCGGTTGAGTTTTTCTTTATCGTTTCGATATTTTTCCTGTATTTTCTTTAATTCCGGCTGGACCTGCTGCAATTTTTTGGATGATTGGATTTGTTTCCTGGTGAGAGGGAAAGTAACAATATTTACCAAGATTGCCAGCATAATAATGGCCAATCCATAATTGTTCGTCAAACCGAAAAAAAAGCTTAAAATTTCATTAATCCACAGAGAGAGCGTATTAAAAATTTCCATTATAGGGTTTTCCTCCCACTTTCCTAAACAACTTATTGTCCTTTTTTGATGCGGCTAAATAATATTTAGCTTGATTTATCTGCTCTAAGCGGGTCGTAGCCTCCCGCTGAAAAGGGATGACACTTTGCTAAACGCTTTCCACCTAAAAGAAGCCCCTTTATGACCCCATAGTGCTCCACGGCTTCATAGCAGTATTGGGAGCAAGATGGATAAAAGCGGCAACGCGAAGCGAAGAGAGGAGAGATCAGCTGGCGATAGAGCCAAATCATTGCAAGAACCATCTTCCTCATGAAATAAATTTTCCTCTCTTCAACAATTTTTGTAAATCTTCAGAAGCTTCATGGTAGGTTAAATGGCTGGCCTTTTTTCTGGCGATAATCACAAAGTCAAATCCCTTGTAATTAATTTGTTCTTGCAAACTACGAAATGCTTCCGAGTATAACCTCTTAACGCGGTGCCTCACGACACTCTTCCCGACCTTTTTACTTACAGTAATTCCCAGACGATTCACATTCTCTTCATTCTTTCTGAACAGCAAAACAGTTCGCGGGGTCGCCAGGGATTTTCCTTGGTTGTAAACCTGCCGGAAAAGATAATTCTTTTTTAACCTGTTAATTTTCGAGGGAGATGCTTTCTTTGCTTCCATGGGTTCCATGGGTTCCATTTTCAGCCATCATGCAGAAATTCTTTTTCTGGCTTTTTTTCTTCTGTTCGCGATGATCTTTTGCCCCGCTATTGTTCTCATGCGCTTTCTAAATCCGTGCAACTTTTTCCGTTTTCTTTTCTTGGGTTGATATGTTCTTTTAACCATGCGACCCTCTCTCTTCTCTTAAATTCTACGTGATCTGCCATATGTACTAAACATCACCTGAAACTCTGAAACTCATTATAACTGATCTTTTAAAAAGGTGTCAACAGAACCGGCCTTTTTATGCATTTTTACTTGCTCTGCTGAATGCTAAATCCATTGTTTTTACCTGGCCACTGTTTTTTACTTTTGCTTTGCACCAACGAGTTAGGAATGCAGCCATAAATTACTTTTCTTCAGGATAACGGATCATAACCTAGTAAAATTTTTATAATTATCCAAGTAATGCAAACATTAAATATTTTTTCTTTTTTTCTGGCTGGTTTTATATTGCACCCCCTTTAGATTTTTGCTATGATATCTTTGTGGATAATTTCCTTTACTTTTTTGATGACACTTTTCCACAGATAATGTGGAAAACTTTTTCTTTTTGTGGATAATTTCTTGGAGGTATTTTTATGGAAGAAAGATTATCGTCTATTTGGCGCTCCGTCTTGTGGGAAATGGAAAAAGTTCTCAGTAAGCCCAGTTTTGAAACCTGGCTAAAAACAACTCGCCCTTTAGCTTTCCAAAATAATACCATCATTGTGGAAGTACCCAATGAATTTACCCGTGATTGGTTACAAAATCATTACCAGAAAACAATCGCTTCGATTTTACAGAAGGTCAGCGACTTGGATTGTGAAATTCACTTTGTTACACCGCAAAACGTCAATTTTTTTCAACCCGACGGATCTAAACCCACGAAAAGTCAAGCCCCTCATGCTTCCTCTCCCACTTTTGATCATGTGAAAAGAAACCATAAAGATCTTTCCCGTATCTGTAACTGGTTAAACCCTAAATACACGTTCGAAAGCTTTGTGATCGGCGGAAGTAACAGGCTCGCACATGCTGCTTCTCTTGCCGTCGCCGAAGCACCATCCAGGGCATATAACCCTCTTTTTATTTATGGCGGTGTAGGGCTAGGTAAAACCCACCTCATGCATGCAATCGGCCATTACGTTATTTCTCACAGTACCAGTAATAACATTGAATATCTTTCTTCTGAAAAATTCACCAACCACTTTATCAACTCGATAAGAGACAACAAAACCTTAGAATTCCGCAATAAATATCGAAATATTGATATTTTACTCATTGACGATATTCAATTCCTGGCCGGAAAAGAACAGACCCAGGAAGAGTTTTTTCACACCTTTAATGCGCTCCATGAAAACAACAAACAAATTGTGATTTCCAGTGACCGTCCCCCAAAAGAAATCCCAACCTTAGAGGATCGACTCCGTTCAAGATTTGAATGGGGTTTAATTACCGATATTCAAACACCTGACCTGGAAACGCGTGTAGCTATCCTCAGGAAAAAAAGCTCTCATGAAGGAATATCTGTTCCTGATGAAGTAATCATGTACATCGCACAAAAAATCGAGACGAACATCAGGGAACTTGAAGGCGCTTTAATCCGCATTATTGCTTATGCTTCCCTGGAAGATAAACCGATTACATTGAGGCTTGCGGAAGAGTCCTTGAAAGATTTTCTGTCCAGTAAGAAAAAAAATAACTTGAGCGCTCACACCATCATTAACACAACCGCTTCATATTTTAATCTCCACCCCGACGATTTAAAATCAAAGAAAAGAACTCAAAACGTGACCATTCCCCGTCAGATCGCCATGTATCTTTGTCGAGAATTAACGGAACAGTCACTTCCAAAAATTGGAGAAGAATTTGGCGGTAAAGACCATACAACCGTCATGCATTCCCACAAGAAAATTCTATCCGACATGGTTAAAGATGATAAAATATTGCTCTCTATCAAAGAAATCAAAGAACTTCTCAATTATTGAATACGTATTATCCTCCAGTTGCAGATCTTTCTAACTCTAACTAACTCTAAATGTGGATAACTATTTAAATTTCTGTGCATAATTTATTCTCTTTTGTGATTAAACGATTATTTTCCATGCTTCAACTGTAAAACCTGTGAATTCTCTGGAAAAAAATCTCTATTTATACACAGCTTGTTGTGCATAAATAATACCACTACCATCATTACTCCTATTATTTATGCACATTTTACAACGCCTTACTGTTTCTAAATCTTTATATATTAAATATTTATAGTAAATCTTCGAGTGTAAAATAATGTGGATAAAAAGTTGAAGATGCGAAAGACGGGGTGACTGTTTATGCATATTATTGCCAACTGCAATAGTTTATTAGAGATTCTTTCCATTGTTGAACGAACTGTACCTGTCCGTTCAACAATACCCGTTATTAATGGCATTTTAATTGAAGCGGAAAAGGATGAACTCTTTTTTTCCTCCACAAACCTGGATATTGGTGTTCGATCGTCCAATAAAGACGCGCAGATTGACGGTCAGGGCAGCACTGTTCTACCCGTTAAATTTGTGGATATTTTGCGCCAGCTTCCCTCCCCAATGGTGGAAATTACCGTGGATCAAGAAACCTATCGAACGGAAATAAAGAGCGGTAAAGCTAGATTTTTTCTATACGGGATGAACAGCCAGGAGTTTCCCTCCTTTACTCCAGGAGAAGAGTGGAAGAAGTGGACCATGATATCTTTATCATCTGATGAATTTAAGAATATATTTAAAAAAGTTATTTTTGCCGTCTCTAGCGATGAGAGCAAACCGCCTTTTCGAGGAATTCTTATGGAAAAAGATGAACAAAATTTACTGACGTGTTTGGCGTCGGATACATATAGGCTGGCCTGTTTGCAACAGCAGGTGAGTATAGAAGAAAGGGGTGCTACTTTCCGGCTGCTGGTCCCGGGAAAAAGTTTACATGAACTGTTGCGAATCATTGATAAGGGCGAAGAAAGGATAAATGGATATTTTAAAGATCATGAAATAATTTTTACGTATAGAGAGTTTACTTTTTATATGAGGCTTTTAGAAGACAGATATCCAAACTTGATCAATGTATTTCCTGTGAACTATCAAACACGTATAACCGTTGGTAAAGAATTATTGGAACAAACAATCGGTCGTGCCTTGTTGTTGGCCCAGGGTTATAATCATATGATCTCTCTACAAATAGAGGACAATGTTCTTAAAGTTAAGGCAGGCTCGGAAATGGGCAGAATGGATGAAGAACTGGAATTAATAAAAAAAGAAGGTGATGATCTGGAGGAAATTCTTATCAATGCACGGTATTTTTTGGATCCATTGCGGGTTATTGGAAGAGAATCCATTGTTATCGATTTTAATGGATTCTTAGGGCCGTGTATTTTTAACTGCGGCAGTGAAGGGGATGTATCCCGCTATCGTTACCTGGTTCTTCCAATTAAGGTAGACAAGAAAGACCATTAAATATTTCAAAAATTTTTTCAAGCCCGTCATAAAAAGGCAGGTGTTAACTTGTATCTTAAAGACCTGCAGGTGGTAAACTTCCGTAATTACAAGCACCAGGAATTAACATTTAAACCGGGTGTTTTTATTGTACAGGGCGCTAACGGACAGGGAAAAAGTAATCTCTTGGAATCGATTTATGTCCTCTGTTTTGGAAAATCTTACAGAACTCATCGGGAACACGATCTAGTATTCTGGCAAAGCCCTTATTATTACTTAAAAGGGCTTGTTTTTTTAGAAGAAAGACTGTACCAAGTAGAAGTGGGATATGAGATGGCCAAGCAACGCAAGGTTCATAAAACCAACGGCCGGGCAGGACGTCATCTTTCGTCAGAATTATTGTTCCCGGTAGTGTTCTTTGTACCTGAAGACTTAGAGTTGGTGAGACGGGGGCCCGAGGAAAGAAGGAAATATATGGATATGGAAATTGGCCAGGGGGATCCCCTTTATGCGGGTTACCTGCAGCGTTATAAAAAGGCGCTCTTTCAAAAAAATCGTTTATTAAAAACTCGTCGCCCGGGCGTATCCCCGGATGCTTTGCTGCGCCCCTGGAACGAGCAGATCGTTTATTTTGGCAGCCGCCTGATCCAGCGCAGAGGTGAATTCGTGCGCAACTGGAACCGTTTAGCAGGAGAACATTATCAACGCTTATTTGAGCATGAGCCAGACCTCGAAATTGTTTATGAGAGCCTGGGCTGCACTTGTCAGTCCCTGGGAAAAGTTGAGACGGTCGAAAAAATTTTTTGGGGAGAATTGTCACGAGTAGAAGGCAAAGAAAGAGAAAGAGGGTTTTCCTTGGCGGGACCCCACAAAGACGATATGATCTTTTTATTAAATCATCGTGATGCCCGGCGTTTTGCCTCTCACGGACAGCAGCGGGGCATTGTCATCGCGCTTAAAGCCGCACAGGTTCAATATTACAAGGAAATGGGGAAAAAACCGTTGTTTTTGTTGGATGATATATTTTCTGAATTGGATGAAATTCGCCGGGAGAAGTGTTATACACTTTTTGAAGAAGCCGGGCAGGTATTTCTTACCATAACACGAAAAGAAAAATATATGGATAATTTTTTGACACGCTTCAATAATTGTTATTTCCTGTCGGTGGAGAAGGGACAGGTGAAGGAAATATGAACGAGATGGAACACTTCGGCGAGTCATTGGATCGGTACCTGGGAAATAGCGGGCTAAAAATACAGTTGGAGAAGCATTTTTTTTTAAATACGTGGTATAATGTTGTTGGTCATCATATTGCAAGGCATACCAGGCCCGTAACGATTCGAGACAAAAAACTGATCATTGCAGTAAAAGACAGCGCGTGGTTGCATCACCTGACGTATTTAAAAATAAAAATAATCGAAGATTTTAACCGGGCCGCCGGTGAAAAAATCATTGAAGATATTCGCTTCCGGAATGAGGATTTTCCGCTGGGGAAAAACCCGGGGAAAACGGTAGAAAAGTTATCGGAAGGTCAATCTTTGCGCGGTGCAAGGAAGAACCTTTCATCCCGGGACCAGGCCAGAATTCGGATCAGCCCTCTGCAAGAGGACACCATTGAGCGATGTCTTCTTTATGCTCCCGATGCGCTGCAAAGTACAATCAAATCGCTTCTGGAGAAATCATTTATCTATCAAAAACAAAAGTTAGAAAATGGGGCCCAACTGTGTGGGGTTTGCGAATTTCCTTTTTTTAAAAATGAACGGCGCGGAAACCTCTGTTTCTTATGTGATAACCACTTAAAAGGCTGGAGAAAACCGATTCATTCTAGACTGCACCAGAAGCCCTGGATGGGGTATCTTGAAATGAAAGCATATTTTCCCCACCTTGAGGAAAAAATATTTCGGCGATGCCGCGATATGCTGCTCTCGCGTTATGGCGAAAGAATACGCCAGTTGCTTGCCAACCATCTGATCCCGGAACAAAACAAAAGAAACGCCCTTCAGCGCCTGGCTTTGCGGTATGTTCTCTTGTTGGAAGAGAAGGATCCGACCCGCGTTGCACAGGATGATTTCGAGAAAGCGTTGAAGCCCTTCCCGGGACTGAAGACCTATTTATGGCATCATCAAGATGTTTGACTACCCCAAATTCGGTACAAGGAGGATAAAACAATTGTTTTTGCACATTGGTAATTCCAAGGTCGTCGCTCTCACGGACTTAGTCGGCATTTTTGACGTTAAATTACAACATAACGCGGGCAACAACCGTTTTTTTGAACATTTTTATGGAGGTCCTGCTTCCGGGAATGACATAAAAGCCACCAACTCATTTGTTATTACCACGGAGAAGGTCTTCCCTTCATCGATATCGCCTGTCACACTGCAAAAAAGGATTGAAAAGCATTTGCAGGAATAAGATATTGTGGAGGTTGAGCAATGAATAATAAAAAAGCGGGCGTGTATGATGAACATCAGATCCAGGTTTTAGAAGGGCTGGAAGCTGTCCGGAAAAGACCGAGTATGTATATTGGCTCCACCGGGAGCAGGGGCCTTCATCACCTGGTTTTTGAAGTGGTTGATAACAGCATTGATGAAGCTATGGCGGGCTACTGCGATCGCATCAAAATGATTATTAATCCCGATCACAGTGTTACCGTTAAAGATAACGGCCGAGGCATCCCCGTAAAGGAACATCTCCAGCAGAAAAAATCAGCCCTGGAAGTGGTCATGACCATGCTCCACGCAGGGGGGAAATTTGGTGGAGAAGGATACAAGGTGGCCGGGGGGTTGCACGGTGTTGGAATCTCCGTTGTGAATGCCCTTTCCCAATGGTTGGAAGTGACTGTTTGCCGCGACGGAGAAAAATACTGGCAGCGCTATGAAAAGGGGTTCCCGGTGACGCCCCTGGAAAAAAGAGGGAAAGCGGCCAGCACAGGCACCCAGATTACTTTTTTAGCGGACGGGGAGATCTTTGAACATATTCAATACGACTACTCCCTGTTGGCCCAGCGCTTTAGAGAACTGGCTTTTCTCAACAAGGGGATCCATATCAGCGTAGAAGACCGCCGAGAGGGCGAAAAAAAAGAAGAAATATTTAAATACGACGGGGGAATTCAGTCCTTTGTCTCCTTCCTCAACCAGAACAAGGAAACATTCCCCAAGAAGCCCATTTACATTGAGAAGGAAAAAGAAAACTGTGTCACGGAAATTGCCCTGCAGTACAACAACAGCTTTAACGAAACAATTTACTCTTTTGCTAACAATATCAGGACCCAGGAAGGAGGCACCCATGAACTCGCCCTGAAAACCGCCCTTACCCGACTGGTCAACGATCACGCCCGTCGCCTGGGTATTCTCAAGGAAAACCAGGATAACATGCAAGGAGAAGACATCCGGGAGGGTCTTTCCACGGTGATCAGCGTGAAGATCCTCAATCCCCAGTTCGAAGGTCAGACCAAGACACGTCTGGGCAATACAGAAGTCCGCGGCATCGTTGAGCAAATCATTGCCGAAGAGCTGGGCACCTTATTTGAACAGAATCCATCGGTTACCCGGAGAATATGCGAAAAAGCTCTCCAGGCTTCCCGGGCCCGGGAAGCCGCCCGCAAGGCCCGGGAACTGACCCGCAGGAAAAATGCCCTGGAGGTCAGCAACCTGCCCGGCAAGCTGGCTGACTGCGCCACGAAAGATCCCTCGGAAAGCGAGCTTTTCCTGGTAGAGGGAGATTCAGCGGGGGGCTCGGCAAAACAGGGGAGAGACAGGCATTTCCAGGCCATTCTGCCCCTGCGAGGTAAAATCATAAACGTGGAAAAAGCTCGCCTGGATAAAATCCTGGCCAACGAGGAAATTCGCACCCTGATTACAGCCTTGGGAACAGGTATCGGGGACGATTTTGATATCCAAAAACTGCGTTATCACAAGATTATTATTATGACCGATGCCGATGTCGACGGCTCACATATCCGGACCCTGCTTCTTACCTTTTTGTTCCGGTATATGGAGCCCCTTATTTCCTTGGGTAATATCTACATTGCGCAGCCCCCGCTCTTTAAAATCACCAAGAGCAAAAAGATTTATTATCTCTATCGGGAAGAGGAGCTTGACCAGTTCATGTCTAAGCATGATCGTAAAGGAACCCAGGTCCAGCGCTACAAAGGGTTGGGGGAGATGAACCCGGATCAACTCTGGGAAACCACCTTGAATCCCCTGTCCCGGACCATTGTCCAGATAGACATGCAGGATGCCCTGGAGGCCAACCAGATTTTTAACATCCTCATGGGGGACAAAGTAGAACCACGCCGACATTTTATCGAAACCCACGCCCAAAGTGTGCGCAACCTTGATATTTAGCGGGGTCGGTATTCATGAAAACCGGGACGAGGCTGGCAAAATAGTTGCTTTGCAGCAGCCTTCCAGGGGAGAAAGTGCTTTTCCGGAAAGAGGAAATTTTTTATTTATAATCAAATTTTATGCTGAGGGAGCTACGGATTGAGGAGGGGTTTACGAGCATGAGGCAAGAAGGAAATACCGTTAGCGTCGCGCTCCATGATGAAGTAAAACGATCGTTTATGGACTATGCCATGAGTGTGATTGTTAGCCGCGCTTTGCCGGATGTACGCGATGGCTTAAAACCGGTGCATCGTCGCATTCTCTTCGCCATGCAGGACCTGAACATGGCTCCGGACAAGCCTCATAAGAAATCAGCCCGCTTAGTCGGTGAAGTCCTCGGCAAGTATCATCCTCACGGCGACCAGGCTGTTTACGAAGCCATGGTGCGCATGGCACAGGACTTTTCCACCCGGTATCCCATGGTAGACGGTCACGGGAATTTTGGTTCCATGGACGGCGATTCGGCGGCAGCCATGCGCTACACGGAAGCGCGCATGTCACCCCTGGCCCTGGAAATGCTGCGGGACCTGGAAAAAGAAACGGTGGACTACCGGCTTAACTTTGACGAAACCTTGAACGAGCCTGTTGTGCTGCCCTCACGTTTTCCGAATATCCTGGTCAACGGATCTTCAGGTATTGCGGTAGGCATGGCGACCAATATCCCCCCCCATAACTTAAATGAAACCATCGATGCGCTCTCTCATCTGATCAAAAACCCCGAGGCCACCGGGGAAGACCTCCTGGAGTTTATCCAGGGACCGGACTTTCCCACGGGAGGCCTGATCCTGGGGCACCAGGGCATTCGCGAGGCCTACTTAACCGGAAGAGGAACCATCAAAGTACGGGGGAAAACCCACCTGGATCGATCCGACGACGGTAAAACGACTCTGCTCATCACCGAGGTTCCTTACCTGCAAAACAAGGCACGGCTCATCGAAAAAATCGCTGAGCTGGTACGTGAGAAAAGAATAGACGGGATCGCCGAACTCCGGGATGAATCCGACCGTGATGGCGTGCGCATCGTAATAGAGATCAAGCGCGGTTACAACCCGGATGTCATTTTAAATCAGCTTTACAAGTTTTCCCCCTTGCAGCAGACGTTCGGGATCATAATGCTCGCCCTGGCGGATAATAAACCCCAGGTCATGACCCTTTGGGAAGTGCTTACAGCGTATTTGGAGCACCAAAAGGAGATTATTACTCGGCGTTCCGGGTTCCTCCTGCGCAAGGCTCGCGACCGGGCACACATCGTGGAAGGTCTGCGCAAGGCCCTGGACAACCTGGACCGGATCATCACTTTGATCAGGGCTTCGGCTGATGGAGAAGAGGCAAAAGCTGGCTTGATCAAGGAGTTTTCCTTCAGCGAAAAACAAGCACAGGCCATTTTGGATATGCGCTTGCAAAGGTTAACGGCCCTGGAACGCCATAAACTGGAAGAAGAATACCGCTCCCTCATGGAAGAGATCGCCTACCTGGAAGCCCTGCTGGGTGATGAAAATCTAATTTTGAAAGAGATTAACCGGGAACTGCAGGAGATCAAGAAAAAATTTGGCGATCCCCGGAGGACCCGTATCGTGCCCGATGAAGGAGAGATCGCTTTTCACGATCTTATCCTGGAAGAAAAAGTCGTGATTACCTTGACTAATCAAGGGTACATCAAGCGTATCCCTCTGTCCACGTACCGCAGTCAACATCGCGGAGGCCGCGGTATTGCCGGACATTCCATGCGGGGCAAAGATTTTTTGCAGCAGCTCTTCGTCTCTTCAACCCGGGATAAGCTGCTTTGCTTCAGCAACGCCGGAAAAGTTTATCCCTTGAAAGTTTATGACGTCCCTGAAGCCGGACGGCACGCCAAGGGAACAGCTATCATCAATCTGCTACCACTGGAAAGCGGCGAATATATCACGGCCATTTTCCCCCTGGTGGAATTCGGAGAGGCGGATCACATTCTAATGTCCACGAAGAAGGGGTTAATTAAAAAAACCCAGCTGCGGGAATATGCGGGCGCTCGGCGTTCTGGCCTCATTGGACTGGCCCTGCAAGATGGGGATGAGTTGATTTCTGTTCGTCATTTAAGCGGGGAAAGCGATCCCGCTGAAGAGGTGAGCGCTGTTATGCTGGCTACTTCTTCCGGTTCTCTGATTCGTTTTGCTACCGACCAACTGCGCACCCTGGGACGAACGGCCCGGGGGGTAAAGGGGATCGCCCTTTCCCCGGGAGAAGATGTGGTGGCGATGAACCTCATTGATCGGGAAAAAGAAAAGACCCACGATCTGCTTTTTGTCACGGAAAAGGGTTTCGGTAAACGCACAAAGGCCGTGGACTTCAAGCTGCAAAACCGCGGTGGCAAAGGCCTGAAGGCACTCAAGCTGGATAAACGCACCGGCCGATTGGTTAGCGTGTACCCTGTTCAAAATACCGAGGAGTTCCTTATCATCACGGCCCGCGGTCAAGTTATCCGGGAAAAGGTTAACCAGGTTTCCCTGCTGGGGCGTTATGCACGAGGTGTTACCTTGATCCGGCTTGCCCCTGAAGATAAAGTTGTCAACCTGGCCGCAATCAAAAAAGACTAGCCCGGCGGCTCCCTTGAGGGGGATGTCTTGTGAGAAACCGTTTTTTCTTCCTTGGCGCTGTCATGCTTATCCTGGTGCTCCTTGGCGCGTGGGCTTTCCAGCTGTACATGCAAAACCTTTCTCTCTTCACGCGACACAGGCCAGATGTCCCCCGGAATATTCCCCGGGGGGGAGACGTCGCCGTGATCGGGGGGACCACTGCCGCCCTGGTAGCCGCCCTGGTTGCTGCAGATCACGGGGCCCAGGTGCACCTTTTCCCCCAGGGACAGGAACTGGGAAGTGACACTTCATTCCTGGTAAATGAAGGTCTGGCCACCTGGGGAGCGCCCATACAGCAAGCCTGGTCAGCAGATCATTCAGCAGATCATTTCGAAAACAGTGGCGAAGCACCTCCCGGAGTGAATGAAGATGAAGCAAGAGAAGAGGTGCTGAGGCCGACCCGGGAATCTTTCCATCGAACACTACACTTGCGGGGTGAGGGCATGAATGATCCCCACCTCTTGCAGCTGTTTGTTGAACAAGCTCCCGCTCTCCTCTTATGGATGCAGGATCTGGGCATCCCTTTCGACCGACTCCCCCGCCCGGAGTACAATCCCTTTTGGCTGCAAACATCCATCCCCCAGGCCGGGCAGCTTCTCCGAGAGAAACTGCTCCAAATGCTGGCGCAGCGCGCTGTTTTTGTTCAAGAAGAAACGGTAGCCTGGATAGAGTTGGCTGAAGAGGGCAGCCAGTTCCAGGCCCTGGCCTTGCGCAATGACCAGGAGGGAGCGGACCTTTTTTACGTGCAGGCCGTTATTCTGGCCGATGGGGGATTTAGCGGTGACCTGAGGTCCTGGAAAGATTTTTTGCCAGAGCATCATCTCCTTAAGCTTCGCTCCGACCAGCGGGGCCGAGGCCTGCAATTGGCTGCATCCCTGCAGGCAGATATTGTGCAGTTCGGCTTTTTGAGCCGGCGAATTATCCTGGAGTCGCCTTCCCAGGGTCAGCAGGAGCTGCTGGCCCGAAACTCCTGGGAAGGGCTGTTTTTGATCAATCACCAGGGCCAGGTCCTGGAATTAAGCCGTTCTCACGAGGCGGAAGCCTTTTCATTCATTATAAACGCTCCTCCTGACGGGGTTTTTTTGGTGGCTTTCGCAGACAGTATTCCCGTAGGGTCGAACCGTTTTACCTCCTTTGACAGCTGGGATCATGCTGTGGAAAGAGGCTGGCTTGATCGAGCTCCCGGCCTGCAACTGGAGCCGCCCTATCTCTTGGCCCCGGTTAAAGCCGGGGTGGATTATACCTTGGGCGGCCTTTCGGTTACCCCCCTGGGGGAAGTCCGACGCCACGGCGAGGTTGTGCCGGGCCTGTACGCGGCGGGGGAGATTGCCGGCGGGCTCCATGGGGAAGCTTTGCTGGAAGGCATGCCTTTAAGTGAAAGCCTTTACCTGGGTCGCGCGGCCGGCCAGGCAGCAGCCACTTTCGCAAGGCGGTAAGAGAAGATGTTGGTGTCAGCTTCTGGATCGCTCAGATTTTCTTTTTCGCCGAGCAGGAATTTGCTTTTTACATGTCAAATTCTTATTGTCTATCTTTTTTTGATGTAATCCCTGTTTTGTAGATTAACGCGGGAAAGGAGGATATCGCTTGCAAAAAAACAAGAAGGTGGGCATTACCGATACAACATTAAGAGATGCTCACCAATCGCTAATGGCAACGCGCTTACACATCGATGATATGCTGCCCATCATCGCTGAGATCGACCAGGTTGGGTACCACTCCTTGGAAGTATGGGGGGGAGCCACCTTTGACTCTTGCATGAGATACCTGGATGAGGATCCCTGGAAACGCCTTTCGACCCTTCGGGAAAAGGCCAAGGAAACCAAGCTGCAAATGCTTTTGCGCGGACAAAATCTCGTGGGTTATCATCACTACCCGGATGACGTGGTAGATGCCTTTGTGAAGCTGGCGGTAAAAAACGGTATCGATATTATTCGCATTTTCGATGCCTTAAATGATACGCGCAACATGGAACAAGCCATCACATCTACCAAGGAAGCCGGGGCCCACGTCCAGTTGGCCATCTGTTATACCACCAGCCCACTGCACAGCATTGACCACTTTGTGGAACTTGCTTGCAAGCTGGAGGAAAAAGGAGCGGACTCCATCTGCATTAAAGACATGGCAGGCCTAATTACACCGTACGATGCGTACGACCTGGTTAATAAGTTAAAAGAAAATGTGCAGGTTCCCTTGCAACTGCACTCCCATTTCACCAGCGGCATGGCCGCCATGTCATACTTGAAAGGCATTGAAGCCGGATGTGACGTGGTGGATACGGCCATTTCAGCCCTTTCCCTGGGCTCTTCGCAGCCGGCCACCGACAGTCTCGTGGCAGCCCTCAGGGGAACGGTGTACGATACCGGCCTGGACTTAAACCGGATTGCCCACATTGGTGAATATTTTAAAAGTATTCGCGGCAAATACGATATTCCTCTGGATGTGGTTATCGGGGTAGATACCTCGGTGTTGACCTACCAGATCCCCGGCGGGATGCTCTCCAACCTGGCTTCGCAGCTGGAAAGCCAAAATGCCTCCCACCTTTTGGGTGATGTGCTCAAGGAAGTTCCCCGGGTCCGGGAGGAGTTGGGCTTTCCGCCCCTGGTTACACCTTCCAGCCAAATTGTGGGGACGCAGGCTGTGATGAACGTTATTACCGGGGAGCGCTACAAGGTCATTCTGAAAGAAGTGAAAAACTATCTCAAGGGTTTATACGGGAAGCCACCGGGGGAAGTAGACCCGGACCTGCAGAAAAAAGTGCTCAAGGGTGAACAACCCTTCCATGGGCGCCCGGCGGATCTCCTGGAGCCCGAGCTGGAAAAAGCCCGGGAAGAAATAAGGTTCTTCATGGAAAGAGAAGAGGATCTACTATCCTATATTCTTTTTCCCCAGGTCGCCCTGTCGTTTTTCAAGCGTCGCCGGGGAGAGATCGCACCCTTATCGGCACAAATTCCTGTGAGTTCAGGCAATAACACCGCCCACTCTTCCAAAGGGCAGCATCTCAAGATGGAGAACTTGTTTGCGGTGGATACCAGCTTGCTTTACCAGGAAGAAGAACGGGGTGAGACCGTCTACCCCAGTGCCTGAAAAATGCCGTAAGAATCGTGTTGACAACTGTTTGTTCTGCTTATATAATAAAAATTAATTTTTCTGACATAAACAGCAAAGCTGTGAAGGGGACAGGAAGAAAGCAGGTTTCTCTGCAGAGAGCCGGCGGATGCTGCAAGCCGGTGGGGGCCTGCTCGCTTTGTCGCCCCGGAGTGACTTCTCGAAAAAGCCCGCCTCTTTTTTCGCCAGGATGTTTTAGCGGTGGACTCATGGAGCCTCACCTGTTGTGTTCTGCGGCACGCGGCTTAACTAGGGAAGGACGGGTAAATCCGTTATCGTTTCTGGAATCGTGATCCTGACCTGAAGCGGCCCTGGCAGGGGCAAAAAGGGTGGTACCGCGGAGACAACTCCTTCGTCCCTTTAACGGGTGGAGGAGTTTTTTTTACAAGCAGAAAACAAATTCACACAGCGTAACCATTACCAATACCAAGGAGGTGAATGTCTGGTTCTGCCGGTATCGGGGGGACAGACTGTCGATGAGCCTAAAAGTGTATCTTGATGGCCACTATGTATCCAAAGAAGGAGCGAAAGTGTCGGTTTTTGATCATGGCTTCCTCTATGGTGACGGGGTTTTTGAAGGCATTCGCGCCTATAACGGCCGCGTGTTTAAACTGACCGAACACCTGGAAAGGCTGTATGAATCGGCCCACCACATTATGCTGAAGGTCCCCATTCCTATCGAGGAGATGGAAGAAGCCACCCTGGAAACCATGCGTCAAAACAACCTGAGGGATGCCTATATCCGCATCGTGGTTTCCCGCGGCGAGGGTGACCTGGGCTTGGATCCCAAAAAGTGCCCCCGGGCTTCTGTGATCATCATTGCCGATACCATTTCGCTTTTTCCCCAGGAGTTCTATGAAGAAGGGTTGAGCGTGATCACCGTGGCAACGCGCCAGCGCAGAGCGGACACCTTCGAGCCCCGGATCAAGTCGCTCAACTACCTGAACAACATCCTGGTCAAAATGGAAGCGGCCCAGGCCGGCGTTATGGAAGCGCTGATGCTGAGCCCGGAAGGCTATATCGTGGAAGGATCCGGTTCCAACATCTTTATTATCGATAAAAAAGGGCAGCTGATCACCCCTCCCGCGTACCTGGGAATCCTGGAAGGGATTACTCGCAACATGGTAATGGAGCTGGCCCGCCAGGAGGGAATCCCCGTCCTGGAACGCCCCTTTACCCGGCACGAGCTTTATATTGCCCGGGAGTGTTTCCTGACAGGAACAGCGGCCGAACTCATCCCGGCGGTCCGTATTGACAGCCGACTTGTTGGAGACGGAACGCCAGGCCCCCAGACAAAAAGGTTGATGAAGATATTTCACGAGTACGCGGAACAAAATGGCACCCCGGTGGATCAAGAAGCCGAAAAAAAGGAGGCCAAATAAGCGATGCGCAGCAACCAGGTTAAGCAAGGGTTGGAGCGGGCCCCCCACCGCTCCCTGTTCTATGCCATGGGTTACACCGCTGCAGACCTGAGCCGACCCCTGATCGGCATCGTGAACTCGGCCAATGAAATCGTGCCGGGTCATATTCACCTGGACCGCATCGCCGCAGGGGTGAAGGCAGGGGTCTACTCGGCCGGGGGACTTCCCGTGGAATTTTCCACCATTGGCGTCTGCGATGGAATTGCCATGGGACACCAGGGGATGAAATATTCCCTGGCCAGCCGGGAAATCATCGCTGACAGCGTGGAAGCCATGGTGCAGGCCCACGGGTTCGACGCCCTGGTTTTTATCCCCAACTGTGATAAGATTACCCCGGGTATGCTGATGGCGGCTGCACGCCTGGACCTGCCTTCGATTTTCATCAGCGGGGGGCCCATGCTGGCCGGGGAGCACCGGGGAGAAAAAGTCGATTTAAGCAAGGTATTCGAAGCCGTTGGTGCGGTGAAGGCCGATCGGATGACCGAAGAAGAACTGCACGAACTGGAGCAATCTGCCTGCCCGGGGTGCGGTTCCTGTGCCGGGATGTTCACCGCCAACTCCATGAACTGCATGACCGAAGCCCTGGGCATGGCCCTCCCGGGCAACGGAACCATACCGGCAGTCATGGCCGGTCGGCTTCGCCTGGCCCGGGAGTCCGGCAGGAAAATCATGCACCTCTGGGAAAGAGATCTCAAACCCTCCACCATCATGACATCACGAACACTGGAGAATGCCCTGGCCGTGGATATGGCCCTGGGCTGTTCGACCAATACGCTGCTGCACCTGCTGGCCGTGGCGTTCGAGCTGCATGTGCCCCTGGAACTTGACGCCATCAACACGATCAGCGCCCGCACGCCGCAGCTCTGTTCCTTAAGCCCGGCAGGTCCCGACCACATCGAGCACCTGGATAAAGCCGGCGGTGTTATGGCCGTCATGAGAGAACTGGCCCGCGGCAACCTGATCGATCCCGGGCTGATTACCGTGACCGGCGAGACCGTGGAAAAGAATATCTCCTACGCGGCCGCGCCTGACGGGAAAATAATCCACACCCTGGAAGCCCCATACCGTCCCCAGGGCGGATTGGCCGTGCTTTTTGGCAACCTGGCTCCCCAGGGGGCCGTGGTTAAACAGGGAGCCGTGGATCCGGCCATGCAAAAACGACAGTTGAGAGCCCGGGTGTTTAACGGGGAAGAATCCGCCGTGGAGGCTATTTTAGCCGGAAAAATAGAAGCGGGTGATGTTATCGTGATCCGCTACGAGGGGCCTCAAGGAGGTCCGGGCATGCGGGAAATGCTGGCACCCACGTCAGCGGTTGCCGGTATGGGCCTGGATAAAGAGGTGGCCCTGATCACCGATGGCCGGTTCTCGGGAGCCACCCGGGGCGCCGCGATCGGCCATATTTCTCCCGAAGCCATGGAAGGTGGCCCCTTGGCCCTGGTCGAAGAAGGAGACCAGATCTTGATCGATATTCCGGGGCGGCGCCTGGATCTGGATCTGCCAACGGAAATTCTGGAAACGCGCCGCGCTGCCCTGGAACTGCCGCCCCCTCCTGTCACCCGGGGGTACTTGCGGCGTTACGCCGCCCAGGTTGCCTCGGCGGGAGAAGGCGCTGTTTTGAAATAAAAATCATGTAGGGCAACATTGTCTGAGGAAAATGAGGTGAAAGTATGACGAGGTTAAACGGCGCACAAATGGTCCTGGCCTGTTTACAAGAGGAAAATGTCGATGTTGTGTTCGGCTTTCCGGGAGGGGCGGTGTTAACCCTCTACGACGAAATCTATAAAAAAGGACTCCATCATATTCTAACCCGCCACGAACAGGGTGCTGTCCACGCTGCCGATGGCTATGCCCGGGTTAGCGGCAAGCCGGGGGTTGTTATTGCGACTTCCGGCCCGGGAGCGACCAACCTGGTTACGGGCATCGCGACGGCATACATGGACTCGGTTCCCCTGGTGGCGATAACCGGGCAGGTAGCCAGGCCCTTTATCGGCACTGATGCATTCCAGGAAGCGGATATCACCGGGATCACCCTGCCCATAACCAAGCATAACTTCCTGGTGAAAAGCATCGAGGAAATTCCCTGGACTTTCAAGAAAGCCTTCCACGTGGCCAATACCGGCCGCAAAGGGCCGGTGCTCATCGACCTCCCCAAAGATGTCCAGGTGGAAGAGGGATTTTTCAGCTACCCCAGCAAGGTAGACATCACCGGGTATCGACCCACGTACGAAGGCCATATGGGGCAGATCTCCAAGGCTGTCTCCGCGATCAAAAAAGCTGCCCAGCCGGTGATCTATTCCGGCGGCGGTGTCGTCAGTTCCGGGGCTCACCAGGAGCTGATGGAGTTTTCGAACAAGACATCCATTCCCGTAACTACGACCCTGACAGGCCTGGGAAGCGTGCCCAGCAACTATGAACTCTATTTGGGCATGCCGGGTATGCACGGGACCTATGCGGCCAACCACGCCCTGGATGAATGCGATTTGCTTATTGCTGTAGGGGTCCGCTTTGACGACAGGGTGACGGGTAAGTTGGACACCTTTGCCCGACAGGCCCGCATCATTCACATTGATATTGATCCGGCAGAGATCGGTAAAAACATAGTTCCTGAAATCCCCATCGTGGGAGATGTCAAGCTGGTTTTGCGTGAAATGATCAAACGGGTTAAACCCGCCGACATCACGGCTTGGAACGAAAAAGTCCAGCAGTGGAAAACCGCGTATCCTCTTTGTTACGATCAGAAGCCCGACTGCTCCCTAAAACCCCAGCTGGTCATCGAAGAGTTCAATCGTTTGACCGGCGGAACGGCCATTTTCACTACCGATGTCGGTCAGCACCAGATGTGGGCAGCCCATTACTGCCAGCTGAAAGCACCCCGGCGGTTCATCTCTTCCGGAGGGCTGGGAACCATGGGATTTGGCTTCCCTGCCGCCATCGGCGCCCAGGTGGCCTTTCCCGAGCAGACGGTGGTCTGTATCGCCGGGGACGGCAGCTTCCAGATGAACTCCCAGGAACTGGCCACGGCCGTCTATTATAACCTGCCGGTGAAGATCGCCATCATTAACAACCAGTGCCTGGGCATGGTGCGCCAATGGCAAAAGTTTTTCTACGGGGGGCGCTACTCCCACAGCAGCATGGCAGGCAGCCCCGACTTTGTACGGTTGGCCGAAGCATACGGGGCCAAAGGGCTGAGGGTCCTGACCCCCGGTGAGGCAGCGCCGGCCATCCAGGAAGCCCTTTCCATCCCGGGACCTGTGCTGATCGATTTCCAGGTTGATCCCGAAGAAAACGTGCTGCCCATGGTTGCACCCAATACATCGATCGTGGAAATGATCGGAGGTGACGGATATTGAAACGCATTCTAGCGATTCTCGTCGAAGATCGCCCCGGGGTGCTTACCCGGGTCGCCGGGCTTTTCAGCCGCCGGGGTTACAACATCCAAAACATCGCCGTGGGCCGCACGATGGAGCCGGG
>PWRN01000085.1 GCA_003556225.1 Syntrophomonadaceae bacterium | reverse complement strand
GGGCCAAAAAATTCAGGGCACCCTTGCCTTCCATCTTGTCGATATCGGTTTCCAGGGAGTCCATGTGCATGCGAATCAGTTCCCGGAAATCTTTTTCCTTAAAGTAGGGGATCGCTTCTTTGCCCAGCCACATGTCGAGCATGAGGGCCGTCGGCTTCGCCAGGGGAAAGAGAAGCACTTGATAAAAGCGGAGAAGCGGAGAAAGCGCAGAAGCCACCGGTAAGGCATGCCGGGAAAAGTAGGCCTGGGGGAGAATTTCCCCGACAATGGTGATCATGACCGTTGAGAAGAGAAAGGCCATCACACCGGTCAGCACCGACCCGGACAGCAGGGCCAAAAGGACGTTCACGGCCACGTTGGCCCAGAGGATGGTAACCAGCAAAAAGTTGGAGTCATCCCGGAGCGCCAGGACCCGCAACGCGTGCCTGTTGTTCTTTTCTGCTTCCAGTTCCAGGTACAGCTTGCTTACACTAAAAAAAGCCAGGTTCAACCCGGAGAGCATGGCAGATTGCGATAAGCACAGGGCGATCCCAACCCAAATGATCAGCGTCACGACGAGCCTCCTCGATCATGTTTTTTCCAAGACGTGCATCATCACCCTTACACCGGGACAATCAAGAAATACCTTCTTTAATTTTTCCCACGGGGGCCAGGTAGATAACGAACTCCTCCTCCCCGTCCAGCCGCAGCAGGCCATCCATCTCTTCCTGGTCATAGGCGGCAATGGCGCATGTTCCCGCCCCGATGGCCTCGCAGGCCAGGTAGAGGTTCTGGCAAACATGCCCGGCATCGATGGCGATCACCTTGTGGGCCGCCAGGCCGTATCGCCATTCCATGCGGTACGGAATGGCGGTCCAGGTGAAAACCGCCGCGGCCCTGCCGGTAAAAGATTGACCGAACGTTGCCTCCACAATTTTGCCGGCCAGGTCAGCGGCAGGGTACTCCAACACGAGTCGGTGGGAGAGGGGGAGGTAGCGGTAGAGCCCCTGTTCCAGCCCTTCAACGTTCAGGACAACCAGGTACGTTTCAAAAGCATGGCGGCAGCCCGCCGAAGGCACCGTGCGAAACGCGTGGCCCGAAACGGGTTTGCCCCGAACACCCTGGGTCGCCCAGAGTAGAAGTGAAATTTCTTCCTGCTGCAGGGGCTCGCGGGTGTAGTTCCGCCTGCTTCTGCGCCGCCTGATCGCAGAAAGGAGATCAATCCCCGGGATACGTTGCCAGCTGCCGGGCTTAGCCAGGTCGACCAGCAAAGCATCGGGGTCATGGGGTTTCTCCAGGGGTGGTGCGGCCACGCCCCTGTGCTGGTCCGTGGCGGGAAAGTCAATCAACTTACGGATGCTGTCCTTGAGAAAATAACGGTATTGTTTGAGCGGTTCTTTTTGCCGTTCCATTGTACACCTCCTCTCTGCCTTGCGGAGTTAGGGATTTAGACGTGCATTTTCCCAGCAATTCTATTATAATACATAGTAGAATCATGTAAATGCTCCTTTGCCGAGCCCATTATCTTCAGGAGGGTTGACGTATGGAAAACCGCGTACGAGTTCACGAAGCCGCGTGCGCTATTGATGAAGAAGTCCTGGCGGGATTTCGCAAAAGGCTCCCCCAGGTTACGCAAAAAATTATTGACAGCTGTTATGAAGAAAAATGCAACCGCCACGTGGATTACGAACCCATTCCATCGAAAGAATCTATGATCAATATTATCGACACATTCATGGAAATCCTTTTCCCGGGGTATTTTACCAAAGAAAAACTTGATCCTGTTAATCTGAGCTTTCACATCGGCCAATGTGTCTCCCGACTGTTCAGCCTGTTGTCCGAGCAGGTGATTAACAGCGTTCGCCACGATTGCCACCGCTACAATCTAACCTGCCAGGAATGCAACGAGAAGGGTTTTGATATTTCCCTGAAGGTCCTGGAAGAAGTCCCCATCATTCGAGATATTTTAGCCTCGGATGTACAAGCGGCGTATGACGGGGATCCCGCGGCCAAAAGTTACGATGAAATTATTTTCAGCTACCCCGGTATTTACGCCATCACGGTTTACCGGGTGGCCCACGTGCTTTACCGCTGCGATGTGCCCATGCTTCCCCGCATCATGACCGAATACGCCCACAGCAAAACCGGGATCGACATCCACCCGGGGGCAAAAATTGGTGAATGCTTCGTGATCGACCACGGGACCGGGGTCGTGATCGGCGAAACCACCACCATCGGGAAAAACGTGCGGATTTACCAGGGCGTTACCCTGGGCGCCCTTTCCCTTCCCCGGGACGCGGGCAAGCAACTGCGTGGCAAAAAGCGCCATCCGGATATCGAAGACGACGTAATTATCTATTCCGGGGCCACGATCCTCGGGGGAGACACGGTGATCGGGGCCAGGTCCGTGATCGGGGGGAATGTCTGGTTAACTTCTTCCGTTCCCCCGGACACCCAGGTCCTGCTGGAAAGGCCCAAGCTGGTCTACAAAAATGATACGGGAGATGAAATCACCGGTTAAACAAAGGGGCGGGCCGAGCGAGTTATTCCATGTACAGGCCTGATATGGTAAGATTGTGACAACATTAGTAGATCGCGATTCCGGAAAGGAGTTTGAGATGGATGAAACGCTGTCTTATGGTTGGCCTGCTCCTTATTTTGTTCGTTTTTCTAACTTCCTGTACTCCTGCAACAGAAGATGCCAACGGTGAACCCGTGGTAGAACCCGTGGAACCGCTGACCATCAGTGAAATTGTCCTGCGGCCCGAAGGCCAGCCAGGCCCGGAGGGCACGCTCCGGGTTCCCGTGGAAATCAGCCTGGTGGTTGAAGCGCCCCAGGCCGAACAAGTCGATTTCTACTACTATCCCGAAGGCCAGGAAGACGCTGCCCGGCTGGCCGGCCAGGGGCAAGGGAACGAGGACGGCTGGTGGCAGCTGTTGTGGGAAGTCCCGGAACCCGGGGTGGTATTCACCGTGGAAGCCCGGGCCCGGCGCGGCGAAGAAATACAAGTAAGCGCCCTGCAGCTGACCCGGGAGGATCTGGCCGTGGCGGTTCCGGTCAGCCAGCGCGGAACGGTTGCGCGGTTAGATCAGCTCCCCGATTATTTCATGGCGCGGGGCTGGATCAACGAGAACAACATTTTGGGCCAGAGCGGGATTAACCTCTTCACTTACAACCTGGAGAGAAATGCCTACCGCTCCCTGAACATCACCGCCTGGGAGGTTCACCTCTCGCCCGATAAAAATCAGCTTTCCCTGGTGAAGGAAGGAGGCGTCTACCTGGGAAGCCTGGAGGAGACCGGACAGCGTTTCCTCTGGCCCCTGGAACGGGATGAGCAGCTGGACATTTCCGGGATCAGGGGAGGTGTTTTTAGCCCCGATGGTTCGACGATGCTGGTGTGGAACGAACATGAGTGGGACACAGACTTTTTCCTGGTCGCGCCGCCTGCGGGAGACGCCGTCCCCCTGGATACTTCCCTGGAGGGATATTTCCTGACTTCATTCGTCGGCTGGGCAGACAACAATACCCTCGTCTTTGCCACCCGGGCCAGCCGCAAGAAAGACGGAACCCGGGAATACAGCACCGGTTATCGTTCCGACCTGGCCGTATACAAGATCGACACCGGCCGCTTCAACCTGATCACGGCGGCAGATGATGGAGAATTTTGGGAAGGTCTCGCGGTTGGCGAAGAGGGGGTGCTTTTCCAGCGCCAATTCCCGGACAACGGCCGGCAGACCAGCGGGCTCATCAGCCTTGATAGCACTGTCCTTTGGGAAGAGAATCTGGGCCGCGTGCTGGCGGCAGATCTGACAGCCGACGGCTTGAAAGCAGCTTTCCTGGTGGAAGGGATGGCGGATCAGGATGATGCTGCCGGAGAAGGTATAAACTGGCCGGCCCGCCTGTTGGTCTGGGAAGATGACACGTTATCCCTGGTTGCCGACCTCTCCGTGGGCGACAGCATGACCCGCCCCTACTGGTCCCCAACGGGGCAGCAGCTTCTTTTTAGCCATACCCTGACCGAGCCGGGCAATATTGCAGGCACGTTCAGGCAGAATTACGTAACCCTCGTCATTGAAGACCTGTAAGGGCAGCCGTAGCTGCGCCGCGCAAAGCTATTTTCGCAACAAGCTGAGGACTTCCTGGCAGCCATCGTAGGGCCCAGAAATCCGGCCTTGATCCAAACCCCAGTACTGGCAGCTGCCGCTTTTTGCGTTTAAGCACTCCACCAGCTGGGGGTGGCAGGTAAAAACGAACACCTGGTGCGTGCAGGAAAGTTCGGCGAGAAAGGCCACTGTCTCCCGGGTGTGCGCGGGATCAAAGTTGGCCAGGGTGTCATCCAGGATCACCGGCAAAGGGGGGTGAACGGCGGCAATCCTGCTGAGGCGCACGGCGAGGAATAGCTGCTCCCGGGTTGCCCGGCTGAGCCTTGCAGCCTCCTGTGAGCGCCCGTCGGCAAGCCTCACGGCGAAATGGGGCCTGCCCACCTCCTGCGGCGGCTCAACTTCGCTGTATGCGCCGCCGGTAATCCGTTGGAAGACCGCGCTGGCAGGCGCCAGGAGCTCGTTTTTTGTTTGCGCCAGCAGCCCCTGGTAGGTCTGCTCTACCATGAACTGGGCCACGCGATAGACGGCATATTCCTCGGCCAGGGGCTCCAGCTTTGCCCGGGCTTC
>PWRN01000053.1 GCA_003556225.1 Syntrophomonadaceae bacterium | reverse complement strand
GGGAAGCGCCCGGTCCAGCTCCAAGCCGTCCGGGTCCACCCGGCAGGCACAAGCATAGACGTGTACCCCGTGGGCGACGGCAAAGCGCAGGGCCTGCCCAAAGGCCGGATCCATGGCATCGTGGGGAGCAAACATGCTGGCATCCTGCCGCTGCACGATGAAAACCACCGCCGCTTCGTACCCGTACTTTCTGGCTTCCACCAGCTCTTCCATGTGCCTTGTCCCCCGCTGGGTCGGCGCATCGGGAAAAAGAGCCACCTGGTCCTGGACCAGGGTAACGCACTTGGTTTCAACCAGGCATCTTTGCTCCCCACGGCCCAGCAGCAGGTCAAAGCGCCCCTGTCCGAAAGCGGGCTCACGGACGATGACCGTCCACTCGCCAAGGGTGAACAGATCCAGGAACCTCAACAGGGATGCTGCCAACAATTTTCCGGGCATGCGGGCATCGATACAGACCCAGTCCTGGCCGTCCGGTGTGCGGACCAGGGTCAAGTCCGCCCGGGTTTTTCGTGGATCCTGGTAATCTCCCGTCACCACGATTTCCGCACCCGGGCATAAGAGTTCTTCCAGGCGCCCGGAGTTGGGAACGTGCACCATAAGCTCGTTTCCCCGGTCATCGTGAACCCTGGCCGCGAATCGGTTTAGCCGCTTGCTCAAGACGGCCGGTCTGGCTGGTTTTGCAAACAGAACTTTTTCCACGGGATCTCCTGGGATGGCAAAGTAAAAGACCTGAATATTATACCATTTGCCCCGATAACAGCCAATCATATGGGGCGTTTATACTTAAATTTTTGTTCCGGAGAAAACGTTAAGGAGCCGTTCCAGGCGTTCTTCATGTACGTGGAATGCGGCCCCTTTAACTGTGCATGATGTTCGAGCCCTATTAAGCCGGAAAGAAGCGAATCTAACCTGCGTAACTCTCATGCTGCATGTCGGCATTCTTTGCAAGCGAACGGCCTCTCCCGGGCTGCCAGACCCCTCCGATGGGGGCAGCTTAGCCCTCCTGCTGCTGTTCCTGTTTTTTTCGTTTCCTTTTTCTCCTGGAAAAGGTCAACTTCCAGGCCAAGATAACCAAAATCAACAGGGGAATAAGGATGGGTAAAGAACCGATGAACCAGACGAAAAAGCCCAGGACGCCCTGCACCAGCCGGTTGGTATTTAAGATGAAGAGCTCACCCACCTGCTCCCAGGAAACCCCTCCGTCGACCACGACCTGGGTGCGAGGATCCCGCTCCACCAGCCGCACCTGGAACGTAGAGTAGCGCACCCGTTCCTGCAGGTGCTGGAAATCCCCCTGCATCGCTTCCAGGTTCCCCCGAACCCGACCCAGTTCGGCTTCCACCTTGAGAATGTCTTCAACGGTCTCGGCCCTATCCAAAAGTTCTCGCAGCCGCTGCTCCTGGACTTCCAGGTTGGCAATGCGCGACTCCATGTCGATATACTGCCGGGTTACATCTGCCGTATCGAACTGCTCGTTCCGAATGCTCCCCAGCGCCTTGATCATCTCCATCGCCTGGTCAAAACGCCCCTCGGGGATCCGCAGCGTGATACTGCCGACTCGACGTTCATCGGATAAACGTTGGATATCCAGGGACGATACGTAACCGTTCATTCTCTGTGTTCCGGCCTGGAGTTCCTGCACTGCCTCCTCGATATCCTGGATTTCCAGGGTGAGGTGAGCATTACGGATCATGTAGCGCGACCCCGGGGCGGCCTCCACCTCACCGGCACGGTTAGAATCTTCTTCCACATCCATGCCCCGTTCCGCGGGTGACATGGCAGGCGCCTCATCGTATGCTTCAGGGAAGGCGGCATCTTTTAACGCAGCACTACACCCGGGCAACAACAATACGATGAACGCCAGTAAGAAAAAAATGCCCATCCAGCGCTTGATCCCGCTTCTGTGAATTGATTTTGTCCATTCTGTTTTTTTCATCTGGTCCCTCCGGCCTTAATGCCCGCGGAGCTTCCCCCCTTTTTCTCATCTCAATAATAAAACGTTTCAGCAGGGAAAAAGTTCCCTGATTTTCTTCCAAAAAATTTTCTCAACCTTGAAGGAATACCACTATTTACGTAGAATTAATGTATTTAATTATGTTTATAAGTTTTTAAAGGACCGTCGTGTGCATGGAACCAGTTGACCAGCTGTTCCCGTGATCCGATGAGGGAGAGCTGGCGCAGCGCGCACAGCTGTCCGCGCTGCAAGTTTTTCCCCGCAGCATCATGGATTGTTTGTTTGTCAATGCTTGAACATTATTTCGTGGAGGTGGAAGCCTTGTCTCAAAAAGAAGAATTGGGAAAGGGGATCAAAAGAAGGACTTTCCTGAAAATCTCCGGAGCAGCTGTGGCTGTTGCAGCCCTGGCCGGGGGCTGTGCCCCGGAAGAACCGGAAGAGCCGGTAGAAGTTGATCCGGATGAAGAGGTAGAAAGAGTTGAACCTGTTCCTCTCGCAGAAGGAAGCTGGCTGCCCTCGGGGTGCGCCGGCTGCACATCGTGGTGTGCAAAAGAAGTTTACGTGGTGGACGGCCGGGCCATTAAAGTGCGGGCTAATGCCCGCTCCATGGTGCACCGGGGAGGCAGCTGCCCTCGCTCCCATATGGCCCTGCAGCAGGTGTACGATCCGGACCGGGTCAAGGTTCCCATGAAGCGCACCAACCCCAACAAGGGGCGCAACGAAGACCCGGGATTTGTCCCCATCACCTGGGATGAAGCTGCCGAAACTATTGCCGAAAAACTCATGGAACTGCGGGAAGCCAATGAAACCCATAAATTTTTACTGATGCGCGGTCGCTACACCCAGCTGAACCAGATTTTGTACGGGCGAATGCCGGCGATCCTGGGAAGCCCCAACAACATTTCCCACAGTTCCATCTGTGCCGAAGCAGAAAAATTCGGCCCCATGTACACGGAAGGCTACTGGAATTACCGGGATTACGACATTGAAAAAACAAAATATGTCCTGGTCTGGGGCTGCGACCCCATTTCCTCCAACCGCCAGGTCTCCCACTACCTTAATGCCTGGGGCGACTTGCTGGACCGGGCGGAGGTAGCCGTGGTGGACCCCCGGCTTTCAGCCACCGCCTCCAAGGCCAACGAATGGCTTCCCGTCAAACCGGGCGAGGATGCCGCCCTGGCCCTGGCCCTGGCACACGTTATCCTGGCGGAAGATCTCTGGTCTCGAGAATTCGTGGGTGACTTCCAGGATGGCACCAATCGGTTCGTCGCCGGCCAAACCGTAGAAGAAGATACATTTAACGAAGCACATACCCTGGGTGTCGTGAAGTGGTGGAACATGGAACTCAAAGACCGCACGCCAGAATGGGCGGAAGAAGTCACGTCAATTCGCGCCGAACAAATTAAACGGGTCGCTACCCGGTTAGGGGAAAATGCTCCCAACGTGATCGTCTGGTTGGGAGGCGGGCCTGCCATGCAGGTGCGGGGTGGTTATGCCGCCATGGCTGTTCACGCCCTTAACGGATTGCTGGGTTCCGTGGACAACGAAGGCGGCTCCATCCGGGGAGCCAGCATCCCCCATGCCTCCGTCCCCTCCAGTGGAGACTTCATAGACGAAATATCGGCCGAGGGCGCGGGCAAACAAAAAATCGACCAGCGTGGATACAAGGAATTTCCCGCCATGGCATCGGGTAACCCGGGCAGCGGCGTCGTGACCAACCGGGTAGCAGACGGCATCTTAGATGAAGACCCATACGATATCAAGGTCGCTTTCGCCTACTGGAACAACTTCAACTTTTCCTGTCCGGAACCGGATCGCTGGAACCAGGCTATGGCCAAGGTGCCATTTTTCGTGCATTCCGTTACCCACGCCTCGGAGATGACGCGTTTCGCCGATATTGTTTTGCCTTCCACACACCACGGTTTCGAACAGTGGGGTTACCTGGGACAGAAAGGCAACGGTTACACCCACTGCTGGCTGGCCCGTCCCATTATTGATCGCGTTTGGGACTGTAAGAACCCTGAAACCGAAGTCGTCTGGCTCATTGCCGAGAAACTGGCGGACCGCGGCTTTTCCAAGTTGCTGGATTTCTGTAAAGCCATCACGGATCCGGAAACCGGGGCCGAGCCGCAAAACGGTATGGAATTTTCGGAGTATGCGATCAAGCACCGGCTGCAGCCTATTTGGGATCCCAACGCCTATGTTTCTGGAGATCGCTTCGACGGCTGGGAGGATTTCAAAGCCAGCGGCGTGTGGAACTCGGACAAGTACCAGTATAAAACCCTGTGGGATGACTTCGGCACGGTTTCGGGCAAATTCGAATTCTACAGCGAAACCCTGAAAAAAGCCCTGGAAACACATGCCGGCAACCACAACGCTTCGGTTGACGAAATCCTGGAAACGTGCAAGTACCTGGCCCGGGGAGAATACGCCTTTATTCCCCATTACGAAGAACCTTACCTCTGGGGTGAAGTGGAAGAATATCCCCTGGTGCTGGTGGATTACAAGTCCCGCTTAAACCGGGAGGGGCGCTCGGCTAACTGCAGTTGGTACTACGAAATTAAAGATATCGACCCGGGGGATGATAAGTGGGAAGACGTGGCTAAGATCAACCCTGCCGATGCCAGAGAACTGGGCATCGAAGATGGAGACCGGGTACAGCTGAGTTCTCCCGTGGGGCAAATCGAGTGCAAGATAAAGCTCTGGGAAGGTGTGCCGCCAGGCACGATTTCCAAGACGTTTGGCCAAGGACATTGGGCTTACGGGCGGCTGGCGGCCCAGGACTTTGCGCAAGCTGCTGCACGGGGCGCCAACAATAACGATATCCTGCCGGCAGATTACGAGCGGCTTAGCGGCAGCAGCGCTTTCTACGCCGTAACCCGGGTGAAAATCGAAAAAGTATAATATCCTTTAATCCTGATAGGAGGTGGACAGCTTGCCGAATTATGTCATGGTTATCGATCTCCACCGCTGCACGGGCTGCGGTGCATGCATTATTGGGTGCAAGAACGAAAACAATACGCCCGAAGGGGTCTTCTGGGCCCACCACGTTTACGAAACGACGGGAACGTTTCCCGATGTTAAATACACGTACATGCCCACGTTGTGCAATCACTGTGACAATGCCCCCTGTATCGACGTTTGCCCTGTCGATCCCAAGGCCCTGTTTAAAGTAGAAGGTGGGATGACCCTGCACAGCGTGGAAAAATGTATCGGCTGCCGGGTCTGCGAAAACGCTTGCCCCTATGGGGTCATCTACTTCAACGAAGAAGAACCCCACGGATTCTGGAGAGACACTTCCGTTTTGATCGAAGGTGTGACGGCCTCCCCGCAGGAGGTGGTCGAGCGGGTTGGAGGAACGGTGATTCCGTATTATAATCCCGACCGCGAGACCACGTACGAGGGGATCCGGCCCGCTAACAAAGTGGAAAAGTGCACGTTTTGTGACCACAGGTTGGTGTACGGGCTGCAGCCGTACTGCAATGAAGTCTGTCCTTCCGGGGCCCGTTTTTTAGGCGACCTGGATGATCCCAACAGCGACGTTAGCCGGCTCCTGGATCAATATCCGTACAAGCGTCCCCAGGAGGAGCTGGGAACGGAACCGCGGGTTTACTACATTCGGGAATACAACCCGAAGCCGAAATAAAGCCTCCCGATGGAAAGGAGACAAATTATGGTAACTGCCTCGACCGTCGATGCCTATAGCGACCTTTATGCCTGGTTGGTTTCAGCCTTGTGTCATCCGGAAGACGAACTCATCCAGTCGGAGTTCTACCAGGTGATGAAGGAAATTTCTCTGGTTTTGGATCTCGATTTTGCAGCAGAACTGGAGATCCTGGAAGAGCATGTGCACCCCAGTGGAGTCGGTTTAGCTGCGCTGCAAGTTGAACACAGCCAGCTATTCATCGGTCCTTTTTCCCTGGGAGCGCCGCCTTACGAGTCCTATTACCGGGAAAAAGGAATCGTGATGGGAGCCGGCACTGCAGATGTCAAAGAAACTTACCGCAAGGCCGGGTTCGAAATTGTTGAAGACTTTAAAGATGCCCCGGACCATATTGTGCTGGAGCTGAATTTTCTTTCTGAACTGTGCCTGGCAGAAACCCGGGCCCTGTCGGAAGGATGTCAAAACGATGTGAGCGCGCTGCGCCGGGGCATGAAGCATTTTTTAGAACGCCACTTCTTTTCCTGGATTTATGCCTTCAGGAAAGCCGTGGAGAATCATGCCAAATACAGTTTTTATCCAACGGTGGTAAAAATGCTGGTGGAAGCCGCATCCAGCCATTACCGTTACCTGGAGCGAGAAGAATAAAGCCTGCCTGACTGGCACCACCAACATTGATCGGGAAACATCAACGCTCAGCAGGACCATCCTTCGGGAAAGATGAGTTTTTCTGAAGACGCCGGCTCTCGTTCGCAATAGAAATACTTGGAGTTCACTTCTGAGTCGGGGCATGGCGGGCAAGGTGGAGAAAACAATGCTATCCAATTACATTTTAAATCGGCTGACAGCCGAAAAAGCCGTGCCACAGGTTGACAAGAAAAAGTGCCTGCACAGAAGAAACTTTTTGCCCTGTCAGGCCTGTGCCCATGCCTGTCCTTCTGGAGCAATCATGTTTGAAGAGTCTGCAGGAAAAACGGCCCCTGTTTTTAGTGACCGCTGTGTGAACTGCGGGATTTGCGCCGCCAACTGTCCTGCTCGCTGCATCACGCTCCCGAGGGTTAAATGGAAAGAAATTTTCAACCAGGCTGCCGCCAGGGCCCCGCTAATTCTCAGCTGCAGCGAATCCGGCAGGTTCCAGGGCATGGAAGAACCCTTACCTTGTGCAGGCGCTCTGACGGGGGAGTTCATCGCCGCTTTATGCGTAGCCCGCCAGTTCTCACCTTTTGCCATCGATGTTTCCAGGTGCGCGGCCTGTTTGCCCAGGGCAACCTGGTCGCTTTTCCGCAGCCTGCGTAAAGCCAGGACCATGCTGGCCTCCCAAAAACTTCCCATCACCTTGCTCTTGCAGGCAGAGCAGGAGACACCTTGTTCGCGCAGAGAGGCCTTTTCTTACCTCGGTCACCGGCTGCACCAGCTGGCCGAAGATCTCCTGGACCGCCGTATTAGTCACCAGGAGAGCATTCATCGTGCCCTGCTGCTCAAGACCCTGGCGCAGCATCCAGGCATTGAGGTGCTGCTCGACAGTTGGGAAGTAAACGATGCTTGCCGGGGCTGCGGGCGCTGTCAAAACCTCTGCCCACAAAAGGCCTGGGTTGTACAGCGAAATCAGGATGCCGTCATACTTTTTCACGACATGATCCAATGCTTCGGGTGCAAACTGTGTTTTACGGCTTGCCCCCACGGTGCAAAAGAAAAAATACCGGTTGCTTATCCTGACCGGGCGAACAAAATGGAAAACGGCGCCCGGCATGTCCGTACTTTTCCTGCCGTTCGCTGCCGCACCTGCAACCGGCAGGTGGTCCAGGCCGCGGGAGGGGACCCCAAGGATAACCGCTGTATGATTTGTCAAAAAAGAACAGCTTTATTACCGGCTGGTGCTTGATAAATAAAAACCTCAGGAAGAAGGGAGCGTGCCGCGTTGAAAGCAATTCGCGTGGAAAAAGCAGTGGGTATGCCCCTGGGACACGATTTAACGGAAATCATCCCGGGGGAATTCAAAGGCCGTGCTTTTTCCAAAGGTCATATCATACGAAAAGAAGATCTTCCGCGCCTGCTGGATATTGGGAAAGAAAACGTCTACCTGCTCAAGTTGAAGCAGGATGAAATTCATGAAGATGAAGCGGCTCTTCGTATTGCCCGGGCCTTGGCCGGCCCCGGCCTTGACTATACAGCGCCCGTGGAAGGCAAAGTCAATTTGAAATCCCTTTGGAAAGGACTCCTCAAGGTCAAGGTCCAGGGATTAAATGCTATCAACAGCCTGGGCAACCTGGTGGCTTCAACCATGCATAACCAAACCGTCGTGGACCAGGATATCACGGTTGCTGGAACCCGGGCCATCCCCCTGGTTATCCCTGCACACCAGGTCGAAGAAGTCGAGCGAATCGGGAAACAATTCAGGCCGATCCTGGAAATTAAACCCTTCAAAACATTCAAGGCCGGAATCGTTGTCACGGGTAATGAGATATACAAAGGGCGCAAAGAGGACCGCTTTGGCCCCGTGGTAGAAGCCAAGCTTGCAGCCTACGGTTCGACAGTCTTGGAAAAAATCATTGTCCCTGATGAGAAAAAGGCCATTGTTCGAGCCTTCAACCACCTGAAAAACCAGGGCGCTGATCTACTGCTGGCGACCGGTGGTATGTCCGTTGACCCCGACGATAAGACACCCGGAGCCATCAAAACCCTGGGGGCAAAGATCGTATCGTACGGCGCTCCGGTCCTGCCAGGGTCCATGCTGCTGATCGCGTACCTGGGATCTATTCCAGTCATGGGCCTTCCCGGCTGTGTCATGCATGCCCGCACGACAGCCCTTGACCTGTTTTTACCGCGCATTCACGCCGGGGAAACGATCAAGCGCAGTGATATTGCGGGGTTGGGGCACGGAGGGCTTTGTCACGGTTGTACCCAGTGCCAGTTTCCCCACTGCGCGTTCGGGAAAAAATAAGAAATGTGGGAGACGAAATGATCGGTTTACAAGAAGCGCTGGATTTCATTCTGTCGAATAGTCCGACACCTGAAGAAGAAACGATACGCCTGGCAGATGCAGCTGGACGGATTCTATCGCGGCCGGTCGTCGCGGCGATGCATATCCCACCTTTCGATCGCTCACCCCTGGACGGCTATGCCCTGCGGGCGGCCGATCTCGCCGACGTCTCCCCTGCACGACCCCTCAGCTTGAATATTCAAGGGGTTTCCCGCCCGGGAGACAGCAAGATCGAACCGCTACAGCCGGGGCATTGCATGCGTATTGCGACGGGAGCCCCCATCCCCCCCGGCGCAAATGCCGTGATTCCCCAAGAAAAAACAACAGCGGAGAATGGCCGTGCCTTCTTCAATTTTTCACCCCTACCGGGTGCCAACGTGGTCAAAGCGGGAGAAGACATTACCTGCGGTTCAAGCGTGATCGCTGCAGGAACCCGCCTGGAAGGTATCCACCTGGGCATTCTGGCTTCCCTGGGGCAGTGCGAAGTGCCCGTTTTCAAAAAACCCCGCGTGGCCGTACTGTCTACCGGGAACGAACTCACGCATCCGGGCCAGGGGCTTCTTCCCGGAAAGATTTACGACAGCAATACCCCCATGCTGTCCGCCCTGGTGGAGCAGCACGGAGGGATTGCTTTACCTTCGTCGATGAGCAACGGAACTTCGCAAGAAGCCTTGAGCGCGGAACTGCTTCGGACCCTGAGCAAAGCCGACGCTGCCATTGTCACAGGAGGGGTTTCCGTGGGAGAGGAAGATATCGTTCCCGGGGCCGTGGAGCAACTGGGCGCCAAGATTCTTTTTCATCGGATCGCCGTTAAACCGGGTACTCCCATGCTGGCTGCCCTTTTAGAGAACAAGTATTTGTTTTGTCTTTCCGGAAATCCGGCAGCCGCTTACGTCACCTTTGACCAGCTCGTTCGACCTGCACTGCTTGCCATGTCAGGGCAGCAGATCTGGGAACGCCCCCGGGTTAAAGCCATCCTGGAACATGACCTGCCGGAAAACAAGGGGATCAGCCGTTTTATTCGAGCCGTTTGCTCCATTCAGAACGGTGTTTTCTACGTGAAAATAGCTGGCCTGGAACGGCCAGGCGTGCTCTCCTCCTTGCACGAAGCCAACGCTTTTATCTTTCGACCCCAAGGGTCCCCTGGATTGTTCGCCAGGGAAGAGATTCTTGTGCAACTCTGTGCACTCCCCAAGTGATGATGATCCAGCAGCATGACGTTTGCGAGGGTAAAAAATCGGTCCCAACAACTTGTTGGGACCTTTGCTAGCAGGCGTTCACGGTGACCCTGTTCCTATGATGTGCTACTAATGTGCTACATCCATCCTGCCGGGAAGGTAAAGACGTCAATCCCCCAGATCGCCGGAAGCCAGAAGTAACAGAACAGGGTAATCACGATGATACCCAGCATGTTCAACCATACCCCGGCTTTGACCATTTGGGGGATGGTAATGTAACCGCTGCCAAAGACAACAGCATTGGGCGGGGTCGCCACGGGCAGCATGAACGCGTAAGAAGCCGCCGTAGCCGCCGTAATCATTAAGGCAAAGGGATGGATCATCATGGCCGCGGCCATGGCTGCCATGATGGGCATCATCATGGAAGTCGTTGCCGTGTTCGAGGTAATCTCCGTGAGGTAGATCACCAGGGCTACCACCGCCAGCATGATCAGCAGCATGGGCGCACCCTCCAGGACACTGAGTCGTTCCCCGATCCAGCGGGCCAAACCTGACTCTGCAAAACCTGCTGCAATGGAAAGCCCGCCCCCGAAGAGCAGGAGAATGCCCCAGGGAACCTTCACGGCCGTATTCCAGTTGTTCAGAAACTGGCCCTTTTTCAAATTTACCGGCACCAAGAACGTCACGACGGCTCCAAGTATGCCAATGACAGCATCGTTAATGTTGGGGAAAATATCCTGCAGGACAAAGGTGCGTATAATCCAGGCTACAGCCACGCAGAAAAAGATCACGGCGATGGACTTTTCTTCGCGGGTGATCTTGCCCAGGCCCCTGAGTTCTTTTAAAACCACTTCTTTTCCACCTGGAATTTCTTTCAGCTTGGTGGGATAAGCGATGCGGGTCATGTAAACCCAGGCTATCAGGAGAAAGATGGCGGCAATGGGCAGGCCATAGCTAAACCACTGGGCAAAACCGATGTCTACACCGAACATCTCTTCGGCCACGCCAGCAAAAATGATGTTGGGTGGGGTTCCGATCAAGGTAGCCACACCGCCAATAGAAGCCGCGTAACCGATGGAAAGCATCAGGCAGGTCCCAAAATTAAAACGCCCCTGCCGGACATCGATCCCTTCAATCCCGCGCTCTTTGACCAGGATGGCCACCTGCAGGATAACCGCCAGCCCGATGGGCATCATCATCATGGTGGTCGCCGTATTGGAAATCCACATGGACAAAAACGCCGTGGCTACCATGAATCCCAGGATCAGGCGGGTAGGGCTGGTGCCGATCAAGTTGATGATATTCAAGGCAATGCGGCGGTGGAGATTCCAACGCTCCATACAGACGGCAATGGTAAATCCGCCCAGAAATAAGAACACGTTGTGATTGGCATAAGGAGACATGGATTCCCCTGTCGTGAGGGCGCCGGTTAAGGGAAAGAGGACGACCGGCATGAGCGAGGTCGCCGGGATCGGAATCGCTTCTGTGATCCACCAGCAAGCAATCCAGGCGGTAGAGGCCAGAACTCGCTGGGCTTCAATGGTCATTCCCGCCGGGGTAGGGATCAGCAAAAAGAAAAGAAACAGCGCCGGTCCGAGAAAGAGCCCGATTTTTTGCCGCGGCCCATAGGTCTCGACATCCATGCTTCCCCGTTCGCCGGGGTCTCCACCGGGAATGATCTCTTCCATGTCGATGTCAACTTCTTCTCCCGGTTCCTGCTTGTCTGCCCCTTTTCCGTCCGTTGGATTCTTATCCTTTCCTTCTCCACCACTTGCGCCGCTCATCGCTGCGGTGAAGTTCAGCTTCATCATATCCCTGGCCTGTCGGTGCAGGTGCCAGAGATAACGCCAAACCCCCTGAATGCCTGCAGTATAGTTGCTCATAAAAGCACTCCTTTCACATGCCGCAGAAAACTCTTTTTGAGCACCTTTCCCTTCTCCATCTGGACTAGAAATATTCCTTCGCTATCCTCAAATATGGCCCTATCTTCATTCATTGTGCAAAATAGTGCTAAACAGGTCGTTATGCTTTGCTGTTGGACAGAAGAAATCAAAATAGTAAAGAAAGTTGTTTTCCGAGCAAGTTTGACTCGCAGTGTAAAGCAGTCGTTTATATTACGTGTATATTATAAGGAAATTATTCACAAGATTCAAGGTTTAAACCATATAGTTACTATTATTCATTTATTTCTTTTGATAGTTAGATATCTCTTCTTGAAAAAACCTAGGCTGCCGGTTTCACCCGGCAGCCTAGGCCGTATGTTGCGATGTGATGATGCAAGGTGTCCTGAGGGGGCCTTACCAGCCTCCTTATTCTTTGCCCGGCTCGTTCATCTTCTGCAGAACTTCTCCCACGGCATCTCCAAAGCTTGCCACTTCTTCAGGCGTAAAGCTGCAGAGGGCCAGTTGAACTTCCTCCATGCCCAGTTCTTTCAAGAACCCTTTTACCCGGTTCACTCTTCCCTGGGCCCAGAACATGGTTTTCTGGAAGGGGCAGTCATCGACCTCATCTTCCGAACACCCGGCGACGATAACCCTATCGGCGCCTAATTCAAAGGCCTTTAAAATATGGGTGGTATCGATCTTGGAAATGCAGGGGAACTTCACAACGCTGATATTGGCGGGTTTGTTCTTGAGAAACCCTTCATTAAATTCAGGGAGCGCGTAGGCGCCCAGGGCGCAGGATAGAACGGCAACAGCAGGGGAACCATTACGGGCCGCCACCGCTTCTGGTACAGCCTGCTCCATCTGATCTTCCGCCTCTAAAATGTACGGGGTCCTGAATTCAATGGCCAGGTTAGGACAGACGGTCAAGCAAAGACCGCAGGCCTGGCACTGGTGGTCACGGATCATGACGCCCCCTTCGGGGCCAACCACGGGAACATCATAGGGGCAGGTGCGCAGGCAGGTGAGACAGTCGGCGCATTTTTCCACGACCCGCTGGGCCCCGGCAGCGCACCCCAGGCAGCGGCGGCTTTCCCAGACCGCCATGGCCATGGTGTACCCCTTTTCAATGGGCTTGAAGTTATCGGAACGCTCTTCCGGTGTCAGCATGGGGATTTCCCGCCGGGGGCTCTTTTTCACCTTTTCCGCCACATCAGTCGCCAGTTCCGGTAGGGCTTCTTCCTCCTCTACCATGGAGCTTAAGAAAGGTTTGCCTTCCAGGTAGTGCTGCACCGCCAGGGCTGCCACGCGGGCATGGGCCATGGCTTTGACCGCTGTGCTGGGTCCGGCAGCGACCTCACCGCAAGCAAAAACCCCTTCAACCGACGTCTGCAGCGTATGGGGATCATAGATCAGGTTCCCTCGCTCATTCACGGCAAGGCCGGCATTCTTGATCGCTTCCAGTTCTGAAGCCTGGCCAATTGCGAAAATAACCGTATCCCCTGGGATGGTTTGCTTGTTTTCCTCGTTAAAACAGGGGCTAAAATTCCCCGCCTCGTCGAATACAGCGGTGCATTCCTTGCTCTCCAGGCCGGTGATCTTTCCACCTTCGATCATGATCGAACTGGGTCCCCAGGAGCAGTGAAACTCCACGCCTTCTTCTTCGGCTTCTTCGATCTCCCAGGAAAAAGCCGGCATTTCTTCATGGGCTTCCAGGCAGGCCAGGCGAACCTTGGAAGCACCACAACGTACCGCCGAACGGGCTACATCCATGGCCACGTTACCCCCGCCGATCACGATAACTTCCCGGCCGTCCAGGCGATAATCATCTCGCTTGGAGGTCCTTAAAAACTGCAGCGCCATAAGCACATCTTCATGGTCTGCGCCGGAGATAGGCAACCCGCGGCTGGCACACAAACCTGCTGCTACCAGGACCGCTTTGAATCCATCGTTTTTTAAATTATCCAGGGTAATGTCAGTGCCAAATTCCACACCCGGTTTAAACTCGACACCCATTTTTTTCAAATCTTCGATGTCTTTATCGACCGTTTCATCGGGGAGGCGATAGAGTGGAATAAAATTCCGCGGTGCCCCTCCCAAATCTTTTTCCCGTTCAAAAACGACCACCTTGCACCCCTGCAGGGCCAGGTCAAAGGCTGCGATCTGCCCGGCTGGACCTGATCCGATAATGGCAACTTTCTTGTTTTCATCAGCCGGTGGAGCCTGGATATGGGCCTTCCCATATTCCACGGCGGCCCTTTTAAGCCCACGAATAGACAGGGGCTCATCCACATTATGGCGGCGGCATTCATCTTCGCAGTGGTGGGCGCAAATCGTTCCGCAAACCGAAGACAGGGGGTTTACCCGCTTGACAACTTCCAGGGACCGGTCAAAATCTCCAATGGCAATTAAGCGGAGATATTCCCGAGCTTCCTGGTGAATGGGGCAAGCCGCCTGGCAAGGAGGCAAACCGCTTACGCCTTCGACGAGCCCGGCATTGTTGTTTGACATGACTTTCACTCCTTCAGATTAAAAGATATAGTATGCTTCCGTCCGCTGCTGGGTTTAAAAACGACACCAAGTTATAATAATTCTATCTTTAAGGAATTTTTCCTGCTTGCAGGTTGTTTTTTTCTTCAACCTATGGATAGTCATTTCAAAAAAGGAGTTTCGGCGCTGGAAGCGAAATAACAAGGCAGGCAAACTATTCTATGAAGGTAATTGCTTTAAGATGCTGCAGGAGAGCGTAAATTTGCAGCTGTTTCTTGAGCGGTTGCGCGAAACAAAGGAGGCCAGGCCCACTGCAAATGTAGTGGTCGAACAAGATGAAAACAATTCCCTTTAACGGCAAAAGTCCCAGGGTCAGCAGAGACGCCTTTGTGGCCCCCACCGCGGTGCTCATCGGCGATGTAACCGTCGAGCCCAAGGCAAACATCTGGTTCGGGGCGGTGCTGCGAGGAGACCTGGGCGCTATCGTGGTTAAAAGCGGTGCCAGTGTCCAAGATAACGTGGTCGCCCACGTGCAGCCCCAGGGGCAAACGTTAATTGAAGAGAACGTGATCATCGGTCACGGCGTGGTCTTGCATAACTGCACGATCAAGCGCGGCGCCGTGGTGGGGATGAATGCAGTGGTCCTGGACTACGCCACCGTGGGAGAAGAAGCCGTGGTTGCCGCCGGGAGCGTAGTCAGCAGCAAAAGTGAAATACCGGCCCGCCACCTGGCTACAGGCGCTCCCGCCCAGGTCAAAAAAGAATTATCGGGAGATTCACTGTGGTATATACAGCAGGGCATTGTGGTTTATAACCATCTCGTTGATGATTACCTGGAAAGCGGGATCGGTGTGGTCGAAACATAAAAAAACATCAGCTCAGGTATGTTGACGCAGAAATGCGTGGGCGTTTTCCCAGAGGACTTTTCGCTCCACAGCAGGGTCCAGGTTAAAGCGGAAAATACTCTCCAGGCTCTCGAGGGGGGGAACCTCCAGGACAGGAAAATCGCTCCCATAAACAATCCGATCCGGAAAGCGAAGGATCATTTCCTTCACGGTATCCATGGGAACAGCAAATTTTGGGTTCTCGAGCAGAAAAGCCGTGTCCAGGTATAAACCGGGGTACTCTTGCAGGAGTTCAGCATAAATCTCCGTTTCGTAAAAACCCATATGGGGAACCATCACCTGCAAATCAGGGTAGCGATATAAAAGGCGTTCGATGTACTTCACATTCAGGTTATCCCGGGGCATGGGATACGTCGTGGCGTGAATCACCACGGCTTTTTGCCACTCCAGCACCGCCTCGTAAATGGGGAACAGGCGTTCATCGTTTGCCCGAAACCCGGTCACCAGGAGGTGCAGTTTGAAACCGAAAAACCCGTAATCCTGCAGGGAAACCCGTAAAACTTTTTTCAAGTCGGTATCTCCGGGATGCACACAGCCGAAGGGAAAGAAAAAATCATCGGGGGCAACAAAGTCGCGAATCCAGCGGTTAACCTCCAGGGACATGTCCGGTTTGTGGGCATAGGCCAGGAGAAACGCCTTCTTGATCCCGGCATCCAGTAAGTACTGCTTTTTCTGTTGCGGAGGCCAGCGGTAGGGGATCCGCCATCCCAGCCGCGAAAACCAGTCGTGCACGGCGTAGTAGAGTTTCTCGGGGAAAAAATGCACGTGCCCGTCACATATGAGGTTCACTTCCTTGTTACCGTCCTGTTTATTTTGGTGATCCACGAATGATTCCTCCACGCCACCTGCCAGGGCTGTTAATCCATGCTGTGCTGATCTGCTTCAAGGGCACCCCGCGGAGATGAATCGCTCAAGGCCTGCCGGCTTCTTTCCAGGATGAAGCAATCAGCTCATGCTAAGTTTGTAATTTTAATTTCCCCAGGAGAAATAGCCAGAGTAAAAACAAGGCGGTCTGGGAAGCCCGTTCCTTGATATCCAGACGGCTCCCCCAGAACTCGTAACGGCGGCAGAAAACCCCTGCCTCTGCGTCCAGGGCAATGTACGTTAGCCCTACCGGCTTCTCCGGTGTTCCGCCTTGGGGGCCAGCAATACCGGTAATGCTCAACCCGAGATCTGTTTTACAAACCCGCCTGGCCCGGTGGGCCATGGCTCGGGCCACTTCCTGGCTGACCGCACCATGACGCTGGAGGAGCCGGGGATCGACCCCCAGGATCTGCTCTTTTGCCTCGTTGCTGTATGTAACCAGGCCGGCTTTGAAAAATAGCGAACTGCCCGGGACATTGGTCAGGCGGTGACTTAGATAACCTCCGGAGCAGGACTCGGCCAGGGCGAGGGTAAGCTTTTTTGCCCAGAGTTTCTGCGCCACTGCGCCTTCCAGGTCCTCGTCATCTTCGCCGTACACGGCATCACCTAAAACAGCCTTGATCTCCGCAGCCGTCCGGGCAATCAGGCTTTCTGCTTCTGGCGGCGCAGGTGCATGGGCTGTGATGCGCAAATGAACCTCGGCGCCCTTGGCCAGGGGCGCAATGGTGGGGTTGGACTGGCAGGCCAATATTTCCTTTAACTCGCTCACCAGGGCCGACTCACCCATGCCAATCACCCGCAATGTCCTGGAACGCAGCACGGCTAAATCACCGGCTGCTTGCAGCCGGGCCTGTAAGCGGGGGACGACCTGGCTGCGAAACATGGGAAGAAGTTCTCCTGGTGGACCGGGGAGCAAGATCACAGCCTTGCCCCATGCTTCCAGGTAAATGCCCGGCGCTGTGCCCCGGTCGTTGGGTAAAAGCTCCGCCCCCCTGGGGACCATGGCCTGCCGGCGGTTGATTTCCGACATGGATCGCTGCCGTTTCCGAAAAAAGTCTTCCAGATGCCGCTCCCAGCTTTCGTCTTTTTCCAGGGGCAAGCTTAAAGCCCGGGCGACTGTTTCCCGGGTTAAATCATCCTCCGTCGGCCCAAGTCCTCCGGTCAGGATCACCAGGTCCGTGCGATCCAGGGCCTGCTTAAAGACCTCTTCCAGGCGGGCTGTATTGTCTCCCACAACCGTCTGGTAATATACGCCGACGCCTAAAGCAGATAGTTCCCGGGCGATATCTCTCGCGTTGGTGTTGGTGGTTTGACCCATGAGCAGTTCGGT
>PWRN01000015.1 GCA_003556225.1 Syntrophomonadaceae bacterium | reverse complement strand
TGAAAAAAGCGGAATAAGCAGCTGCCCCGATCACAACCAGGTATCCCACGGCGCGATGGAAGAAGAAATTGACCGAAAGGGCCATGTAGGCGTGGAGATAAATGAAGTATACCATGCCGACCAAAAAGCCGGCCAGGAAAGCACCTTTCCATGTTTTGGTGTGCTTCAGGAGATAGATGAAAAAGGGGACAAGCCCGATCCAGGCCAGGTAGCCCTGGTTAAAAGGAGGAAAACTGAAGATCAGGAGCAGGGAAGACAGAATAAGGAGCCATAGGGGATGCTGCAAAAGCTTGGAATGATACACGATCTCCCTCCTTGCCCACTTGCAAGAATCAGCGCTCTCTTGCAGTTTACCAGATAAACCCTTGGCGTGAAAGCAGCAAATGAGCTGATGTTGCCCTTTCTCGGAATGCCAGGAAAAGAATGAGGGCAAAAAGAAAACAACAATTGCTTGACCCGTAAAGCAAACCTAAAAATGATTGACGGCAGAACTGAAATATGGTTTAATATTAATTGGTTTTAGCTCAAATTCCAATACTGGGAGGGAAAGGCATGGTAGCAAAGATTATCGTGGATAAGTGTACCGGTTGTGCCAACTGTGAGGATGTATGCCCGACCGAAGCTATCACAGTAAACGATGTTGCAGTCGTTGACGAAGCGGAATGCACAGACTGCGGGGCATGTATTGATGAATGTCCCGAGGAAGCTATCGAGTTGGAAGACTAATAAAAAGAAGACTAAAAAAATAAATAAATTTAACAAGCAGATACTTCTAAGATATTTTCACAAGTGCGTCCCCGGGGCGTGCTTTTCTTTCGAGATAGGGTCGATTTTTTCTTGCGCGAAAGGATTTTACATCTTGATGTCGAAGTACTGATTGAGAAGTTGAAGTAAATATATACAAAGAGGTGATTGTTGTGAAGCTCAGTAAAGGTCTCGTCTTGGTGCTGGCACTGGTGTTTGTCTTTGCGTTGATCTCGGGCTGTGCGCCGGATCCAGTTGATGAACCGCCCCCACCGGACGATGATGCTGAGGAGCAGGTATTAAGAGGAGAGGGTCAAGGTTATAACGCAGATGTTCCCATTGTGGTGGACGTGACGATGGTTGGCGATGAGATTACAGCCATTGAAATCGTCGAACACGAAGAAACTGAAGGTCTCTCCGATCCGGCATTTGAGGAAGTGCCCGATGCCATTATCGCAGCCCAGAGCACAGATGTGGATGTCGTTTCCGGTGCCACGGATACTTCTAACGGCATTATGGAAGCGGTGGCCAACGCAACAGGTATGTAATAAAAGAGGTGCAGTGTTAGCAAAAAAAGCCGCCGGTTTACAACCGGCGGCTTCGCGTTTTGCGATTTATTCCTCTTCCATTTCGGCGATTTCCAGGGCGATTTTTTTCTTTTCTTCCAGGTTGGCACTACGGTAAAGGGATATTTTCTGCGCCTGGGGTGAGCCGGCGCCGTGCCAGGTGCCCGGGCCGTGGAGCCCTGCCGTCCAGTTCTGCAGCACCTTGGTGATGCGCATGCGTTTCTCAGCCGGCCCGGCAGCCCGCAGGTATTTTTCCACGTACGTCCGGGTCTCCGGGTTTTGCAGTTCTTTCATGGAAGGCATGGTCACGACCATCCCCCCGGCGATATCTCCCGCCAGGGCCATGATCTTCCAAAAATTATCCGCCGTGGTGATTTTCGCCACATTGCCGAAGAGGTCATCGGGCATGTAGACCCCTGAACCTTCGGGCTCTTCTCGACCTTTTACCGAAGCGGCAATCGTAGCGGCGTGAGCAGTTTCCGAAAGCCGCACCATTTCCGTGATCATTTCCCGAATGTGGGGGACCTTGGCTGTTCCACTGTATTCCGCGGCCAGCAGGCAGCTGCCAATGATAATATCGGCAAAACCGACCTTACAGGCTCCGCCGCAGTTCATGCGGTGCACCTTGGCGAAACGGCTGATACATTTAACTGCATATTCTGCCTCCCCGGCCATGAAAACGTGTTCCCAGGGGATAAACACATTTTCAAAAATCATCATGCTGGTTTCACGCTGCCCAAAACGAGGATTGCCCAGTTCTGTGGGATCTGTACAGGCTTCCCGTTCAGCGGAATAAGGGTTGTACTGGGCAATATACGTGAGTCCCGGGGCGCTGTTGGGCACGACAAAAGAAATGGCAAATTTTTCTTCCCCGGGCCTTAAGGCGCCTCCGGGTATGACAACTGTGTAGTGGGCTGCTGCCGCCCCGCTCTGGTGCAGCTTGGCGCCCCGGACAAAAACTCCCTCGTCGTTTTGATCGGCGATATGCACATGCATATCCGGGTCTTCTTCCAGGATTTTTTTCTGGCGGTCTCCCTTGGCGTCGGTCACGGCACCGCTGACGGCCCAATCGTTTTCCTGGGCTTCTTTCAAAAAATTATTGAAGCGGGTATGATAGCGCGTATCCCGCTCCTGGTCTATTTCCCAGGTAACGCTGGCCAGGGCATTCAGGGCATCACAACCCACGCAGCGGTAGTTACAGGTACCCAGCTTTTGGGATGTCAGCTGGGCCATCTCGGCCCGCTTGTCCAGGTCTTCGATGCTGCGGCAAATGTGCAGGTTACGGTTGATGGTTTCCCCTGTCAGGTGAGACTTGGCCGTCATGACTTCTTCATAACGAGGATCCAGGGCCAGCTCATAGATTTTCGCGGTTGCATCCACCATGCTTTTGCTGACCGGGTGGGACAGGAGCTTTTGTACTTTTTTGCCGTTGATATAATAGTTGCACTGCAGCGATTCAATAAAGCGGTAATAGTCTTCCGGTTTGATCAGGGCCATTTGCACCGTCTCCTTTTTGAAAATATTAAAGTTAGTCACAATATTTAATTTCTACGCATAATTTCAAAACCCTTTTTGCCTTGTAGATTAAATGGTAAAATATTAGCAGGAAAGGAGATGTTGGGCCATGGCAAGGGAAAAGGGGCGATTCAACCCCCTGGATAGCGAGAACTGGGAAACGTTCTGGGAAAGGGCCAAAATGGTTCGCCAGGAGAAAACCGGGGCAAGGACGGGTACGGAGGGGGAAGTATGGGACAAAAGGGCCCGGCACTTTGATCACAAAGTAGATGGAGATGAAGGATCGGCACGAGTTGATGCCATCATGGATTTTTTAGAAGCAGAAAAGGTCTTTTCCCCGGGGATGACTGTGATCGATATCGGCTGCGGACAGGGAACCATTACCGTGCAGCTGGCTGCACGCGCTGCAGGGGTTTATGCCCTGGACCCCTCGGAGAAAATGCTCCAGCTCTTGGCGGGCAAGCTAGAAGAAATGGAGCTTTCCAATGTTCACAGCATCCTGGAACGCTGGCAGGAGGTGGACCTGGAGGAATGCGGCTGGCGGGAAAAGTTCGACTTGGCCTTCGCCTCTATGAGCCCGGGGATCAACGATGCGAAAAGCCTCCGAAAGATGATGGCGTCTTCCAAGAAATACTGTTACCTGAGCACCTTCGCCGGGAGAAAAGACAAGCCCCGGGATGAACTATGGGAAATCATTACCGGAAAACCCTTTGAGCCCGGCGACCTGGATATTATCTATCCGCTTAACCTGCTCTATACCTGGGGTTATCGGCCCAGCCTGCGCTTTTACCGGCACTACCGCTCCGATTGGTTCCCCCTGGAAGAAGCCGTGGAGAACCTGCTCCAGTATCTCCACCTGGCGACAAGTGAAGAAGAGAAAGCCCGGAAAGTTGTGCAAGATTATGTGGCTGTCCGACAGCAGGACGCTCGCTTTTTCCACGAACGGGATATTTATCACGGCATGCTGATCTGGGATAAAACCGTGCGCACGTAAAACGCCCCCGGAGTAGCATTCCGGAGGCGCTATGTTCGTACAAACTACCTTGAGACTGAACAGGCGATACTCCAACGTGCTTGGCTATGATCATCCCTTTTCTTTTCGCAACCCCCTTTAGGCTTGCAGCGAAGATCCAGGTCTAAAATGCCAGGTTAGAAGACAAGTAACGCAGGCCACCTGCATCAACTGCGCGGTTAGCTGCAGCAGCAGATGTGATCCGCTTCGCCGCCCTCCTGCAGGGCTTTGATCCGTTTTTCTACCTCGGCAAGTTCTTTTTTCAGACCCTCCACGTAATGTTCCAGCTGGTGGATTTTTTCTTCTTTAGACAGGAAACGCCTGGGAGCATGCCCGGCTCCGCAGCAGCATCCGCCGTGTGCGCCGTGATGGATTGTGCAGGCCATGAAAATCACCTCCTTTCCAAAGTTCTTTTTGGTTACGCTAATCTGTGGTATTTTTCGAGGAAAAATTGCAAGATTTCGATGTTCCCCTGGATTGTATCGGTCCAGGCCGCTAATAGTTCTTTCCCCTCGCTGGTCACCTGGTAAAGGCGTTTAGCTGGCCCGGAATCACCGGTTTCCCAGCGGGAAGTCACCATTCCTTCCCCTTCCAGGCGGCGCAGGTGTCGGTAGATGTGGCCGGGGTCCTGGGTTTCCGGCTCAAAACCGAAGTCGCAAAGCCGTTGAATCAGCTCGTAGCCGTGAGAAGGCTCCTGGCACAATAGCAAGAGCAGGCAGGGCTCCAGGAATCTTTCCATGCGCCCTCCCCGACAGCAGTACTCTGCCAGCTTTTCCTTTTTCTCAGCCAGATCCTTCATATGTTCATTGCACACGTTTACCACCACGCTATAGAATAATCTATCCTATATATGAATTATACACATAGTATAACAAAAACTATTCCCCCGGTCAATGCTGGGGAAATAGTTTTTGTTAGCCATTAGAGCGATCTTTCAATTTCTTGATCAGGCCAGGTCGCTATCCCAGGTCTGTTCCCACTTTCGGATCTTCATGTACTCTCGAATATTATCCAGCACC
>PWRN01000039.1 GCA_003556225.1 Syntrophomonadaceae bacterium | reverse complement strand
CCGCCTTCTACAGGGCTGGCCTGGAGTAAGAGCTTGAAGAGATACCCCTGGGGTTCTTCATCCAGTTCCAGGTCTACCTCCGGGGCAACATAGGCGGAAGTGATGCTGCCCGCCCCCGTAACGCTGGCGGGCGCATTAAAGACAGCCTTTGCTACACTGCCATTAATCACAATGTTGAGTTCATCCCCACTCCCGTTGACGGTAAGGCTGTTGACGCTGCCGTTGATGATGATCGTCGCAGTACCGTCTTGCAGATCGATAACCAGGTCGTTTCCATCAGCATTTTCTACCCAGGTACTGCCGGCCACATCCTTTATTTTGACTGTGCCGCCTACATTAACGTTGTTGGTCACGGTGGCATTGGGCGTATCCACAGTCAGGTTACCGGTGATGTTTGTTGCGCCGGTACCGTTAAAGACTATGCTGCCAGTTTCTGCACTATCATATTCCACATTGCCTTCCAAGATATAGGACCCGAAATCTATACTTACCAGTCTCGTTGCATTAATGTCCGCCGTAATGTTATTAGCAAGTCTGATCGTTTCAATGGAGAGATTCTCCACAGCAGCAGCCAGTTCACTAGACGTGGTTACAACTGCGATGTTATCCATTATAGCCTGGTATTCGTAAGGTCCCATATCAATCCCTGGGCCAACTATGCGGGAATTGCCGTCAAGATCCCCAGTTATACCCTCAGCATCTCCCCCTGGTTCAAAGGGATAGCTGCTGCCCGCATTAATGGCAGGAGAAGCTTCCTGCAGGCGCAAGTTGCCCCCGGTGTGACCAGTATTTGAAAATTGTGGTTGATTAACAAACAGAGGATCTAAGTCAAGATTGCCGCCCTCGTCTATTCCAAAATAAGCATTCCAATTATCGCTACCTCCAGATCCTTTAACAATACTGTGGCTAAATTCCGGGTTGCAAATATACTGCTCTCCATATTGGTCGCCCTCATTGTAAATCTCGCTTGAAGCCAGATTAACATTTGCAAAATTGTGCCAGATGATACTGTTGGTCAGGGATGGGTGACTATTACCCATATTGGAGATCGCTCCACCCTGATACCAGGCATAATTACCGCTGAAGCTTGTGTTGATTAAAGTCGGGCTGCTGGAAGCAGTGTTGGTCATTCCGCCCCCCGATCTTCCCGAGGCATTGCCGCTAAATAGGACATTGACCAGGGTGGGATTGCTACTTTGGGAGTTGAACATTCCTGCCCCATGCCAGCGAACATAATTGCCCTGGAAGGTAACATCCGTCAACAAAGGGCTGCTTTGAGTGCCGTTGTACATGCCTCCACCAGTACCGGGTGTTTCAGCCCAAAAGTCTCCATTGCTGATAAATTGGACATCGGTTAAAGTAGGACTGCTTTGGTAGTTATACATCCCGCCCATGGTATTGGACTCAAAGGTAACATTCGCCAGAGTAGGGTTACTGCTACTATTAACCATGGCCCTTCCATAATTGGATTTAAAAGTTACGTTGGTCAGGGTGGGGTGGCTGTTCCAGTTGTTTCTCATTCCACTGCCGCTTCTAGATAATCCATCTCCAGGGGCATAACAGCCAGTAATGATTAAGTTCCTCAAGGTTGGTGAACTCTGCAGGTTGTAGATCCCGCCGCCGCTATCAGAACCCATAATGGAATGATCTACAACATCTGATTTGCCGGCGGTAATTACAAAACCGTCCAGGATGACAGTGTCGTCAACCTCGTTATTACATATTACTGTATAAACATTGTCACCGACAATATTGTCTGAATTCGTAACAACGCCGTTTCCATCGGTGATGTCATTACCCTCCAGATCGCCGCTCAGTACGGTCATATTGGTTTCCCAATCACGTTGAGCCAGGTTGGTTTCGTTCCCGGCAAATCCCCCGTAGATGGATACGCCGTTACGCAATAGAAAGGTTGCCGAGCGGGGGTCATCGGCGGCCAGCCGCTGTGTGGGCATATAAACCCCTGCCGCCACCCAAATCTCCATACCTTCCCGGGCAGCATCCAGGGCCGGCTGCAGGTCAGTAAAAGCGGTGGACCAGGATGTGCCGTCATTTTCTCCCGGTGCATCTTGATTGACATAAATGACCGTCTCCCTATATATACCCCTGTAACTGGTGGACAGTCCTTTGCTAATTGTAACAAAAGCATCAGAGGGAGCAAAAAAGCTATCGATATCACTAAAAATCAACTCATAATCCCCCGTAGCGAGGGTTAATTCCGTCCCGCTGCCCTGCCAGGTGTTGCCGCCATCTACACTCCACCGGGCGCCGGCAATGTGGGCTTCCTCCGGTTCGATGGTCACTGTAAAAGTGCCGGTGCTCCGGGTATATATGCCGGTTTCTTCGTGTTCCCCGCCATCGATCACCTGAACCGGGACAGATGCCGGTTCATCCCAACCATCGGTTTCTTTAAAGCTAACAGTATAATGGCCTACCTCCAGGGTTAGTTCAACTCCGCTATTTTGCCAGGCGGTGCCGCCGTCAACGCTCCACCGGGCGCCAGCATTGCGGGCTTCCTCAGGTTCAATATTTACTGTAAGGGTACCCGTTGTTATGGGTTGTATAACAAAAGTTCCCGACTCCGTGGTCAAGCTGTCAAGTTCTACCTCAACCTGTATGGATCCAGGTTTATCCCAGCCTGCCAGTTCATTAAAGATAATTGTGTAAGAGCCCACAGGCAAGGTTACTTCTGTGCCGCTCTCATACCAGGTTATACCGCCATTTACGCTCCACGCTGCCCCGGCATCCCTTGCCGCTTCAGGTTCAATGTTCACTTGCAAGGTGCCCAAGTCAGGAATATCAAACTCGTAGGCACCCATATCCACCACCGAATCCATAATTCGGGAGTTTCCTGCCAGATCAGTCTTTACATCTTCCGCATACCCTTCCTCACCAAAAGGCTCATTGGTGCCCGCATTGATAGCAGGAGAAAGGGGCTGCAAGCTGTAGTCTCCATGGGTAAATGGAGCGTCTCCCCAACCCGGCATTTGCACAAAAAGCGGATCTGCATCCAGGTTGCCTCCCAGATCTTCCCCCAAGGACGCCTGCCAACCAGCGCCGCTGCCCCCGCTGCCTTCTACCAGGGAGAAGCTTATTTGAGTAGCGTTGTCGGAAGGGTTAGAAATAGGGGAACCGCTGTTGCCCCAAAGTATGCAGTTGATTAGAACGGAATTGCCTTCAAGATTATTTAATATAGCGCTTCCTGACCCGGCGTTGTTACCGCTAAATGTATTATTTATCAGAAGGATGCTGCTAGCTTCGTTGATTATGCAACTACCGTCATCAGCTGCATTATTACCGCTAAATTCCGCATTAATCAGGACCATATCATCCTCTGTGTTGTATATACCCCCGGCCCCATTGGCAATATTTCCACGAAAACTGCTGTTGACAAGGGTCGAGCTGCTATTTTCGGTGTAAAAACCACCGCCGTTATTAGCTGCTTCATTACTTACGAAATTCACATTGCTGTAAGTGCCTGTGCTATTACGCTGATAAAGGCCACCGCCGTCATTGGCCTTATTGCCTGTGAAGTTAACATTGTTAAAAATACCGTTGCTAGCTAAATGACGAAAGCCGCCGCCCTGATTGGATCTGTTCCCAATAAAATTAACTCTTTCCATTACCAGCAAACTACTTTCACTTAAATTCATTCCGCCGCCAGCGCGAATGGGATAAAGACCAATACTCTCCACCGTGGTATTCTCGATAAAGTTTACATCAGTGAGTTGGATAAAATCACTACCAAGAATATTCATGCCACCACCGATTGTTTCGGCATGGTTTTTTATAAAATCCACTCTGGTCAAAGTCAAGGTATAGCGGTCGTTAGTCAAACCCCCGCCACGCGAGCCGGCAGTGTTATGGGTGAAAAGAGCATCTTCAATGACCAAATGACTAAGTGAGGAATACATTCCCCCTCCTGTAATACTTGCATGGTTGTCTCTGAAAATTACATTGCTTAAAACCACTTCCGAGCTTGCTGCGTATAGCCCTCCTCCTATTCTGTCGGCCTTGTTGCCCCAGAAAACAGTGTTTGTGATTTCTGTTTTATAATCATTCAAGGTTCTCATACCGCCGCCTCTTTGCTCACTTAAATCTGTTCCCGAGGCATCTCCCGCCGTTATAGTAAAACCATCCAGGATTGTCCCCGCATCTGTCCCGATGGCTGTCACCACGTGGTAAGCATTGTCACCGACGATGTTATCGGGATCTTTAACCACTCCGTCAGGGTCGGTGGGATCGTTACGGTCCAGGTCGCCGCTCAGCACGGTAACATTGGTTTCCCAGTCCCTCTGCTCCAGGGAAGTCTCATTCCCGGCAAAACCGCCGTAAAGAGCCACGCCGTTTATGAGCTGGAAGGTTGCTGAACGGTCAACATAAACGTCTTCATAGACAGTCGGGTAATAGGTCCCGGCAGCTACCCAGATTTCATCTCCCTCATCAGCCGCTGCCAGGGCATCCTGCAGGTCCACAAATGCATCAGTCCAGGAGGTTCCATCAGCGTTTCCTGAGGCATTGAGATTGACATAAATAATGTCGCTACTTTGTGCCAGGGTTAATTGAAACCCCAGGATGAAAAGCAGCATGAAGATGATTAATACCGTTGCTTTCATTCGTACTTTTTTCAACAAATGCATACATTCTCTCCTCCTTGAGTTGTTTAAGATATTAAATTGTTTCACTTCTTAAATATCTTAAATACTTTTTCTGTTTTGATGCTTTTAAAATATCATTGTGTAAAGCCATTAAATATATTTTAGAGGAAAGACAAATAAAAAAAATCACCCCGGGGGTGATATTCAAGAAAAAAAGCATCTCGCAAATGCATTCGTCAGCAAGTACGATTGCCTGGTAAATAAAATATTCT
>PWRN01000081.1 GCA_003556225.1 Syntrophomonadaceae bacterium | reverse complement strand
TTGCAGACATCGCTATTCTTTGGTCTTTTCTTTGAAAAATAAGGCGCCTACCGGGCAGGCCTCTACACAGAGACCGCATTCAATGCAGGGCGATTCGGCCAGCTTCACTTCACCAAAGGTGGCCACGCGCCGCTCGATGCCGCGCCCGACAAAACCGATGGCGCCTACTTGTGCCTTGACATGATCTTCCCAGACACAGCGCTGACAGAGAACACAGCGGCTGCGGTCAAAGGTATAGGTGGCTGGACTGTCGTCGATATATAACTCCCGTTCCAGGAGTGGAAACCGTTGTAATTTTAACTTGAGACCTCGCTCCTTGGCGATTTTTTGCAGGGCACAGGCCCGGTTTGCCGGGCATTCCCCACATTTCAGCCGGTGATCGGAAAGCAAAAGCTCAAATCCCGTTCTGACCAGCCGGTCCACGGCCGGGGTTCGTGTTTTTACCACCATCCCTTCATACACCGCCTTGTTGCAGGAGGGAACCGGCTTGTTCTCTCCGTCTATTTCCACGAAACAAAGGCGGCAGCTGACGGATGGATGTTCCTTTTCTTTAATGGCACAGAGGTGGGGGATATAGATGTCGTTTCCCAGGGCAACCCAGAGCAATTTTTCGCCTTCCGTTGCCGTGATGGTGCGGTCGTCAATTGTGATGGTTACCGTTTTACTCATTTCTTTTTCCCCTCCCTTTCTTCCACCAGGGATGGCGGTGAGAGTTTCACTACAGCCAGGTATTCGGGAGGGCAGGCCTTCATGCAGTTATCACACTTCACGCATTTCTCCTGGTCAATGGCTTTCAGCCCATCATCCCGGGTATAAATGGCTTCCGTTGGACAGCTCCCCACACAGGCATTGCAGAGCTTGCTGCATTTCTTGGGCTCAATGTAATAGGCGATCAGCTCTTTGCACATCAATGCCGGACAGCGTTTCTCGAGAATATGGGCCTCGTATTCATCCTTGAAATACCGTAGCGTGGTCAGGATGGGGTTCGGAGCCGTGCCACCCAGGTTGCAGAGGGAGCCTGCCTTGACATCTTCAGCCAGCTCCTGAAGAACATCCAGCGTGGCTAGTTCGTCTTCCTGCCCGGTCGTAATCTTCCTCAGGGTGTTCAGCATATGTTTGGTTCCCAACCGGCAGAAAGTGCATTTACCGCAGGATTCTTTCTGGGTAAACTCCAGGAAATACCGGGCAATCGCCACCATGCAATCATCTTCATCCAATACAACCAGGCCGCCTGATCCCATGATGGCACCGGCTTCCTGGAGAGAGTCAAAGTCAATGGGTAAATCCAGGGCGGATTCAGGCAGACAGCCGCCCGAAGGACCCCCGATCTGGACTGCCTTAAAAGCCTTATCCTTGGGCAGCCCTTCCCCCACATCATAAACCAACTGGTTCAGGGAGGTTCCCATGGGAACCTCTACCAGGCCGGAGTGATTGATTTTGCCCACCAGGGCAAAAACGGCCGTGCCGGGGCTTTCCGGTGTGCCAATCTCCGTAAACCATTCCACCCCGTTGTTAATAATCATCGGGACATAGCAGAATGTTTTCACGTTATTTAGAACGGTAGGTTTGCCCCTGAAACCGGACTCGGAGAGCCGCGGCGGGCGCTCCCGGGGCATGCCCATTTTCCCCTCCATGGAGCTGATCAGGGCGCTGCTTTCGCCGCAGACAAATGCCCCGGAGCCCTGGAAGATCTCCAGGTCAAAGTCAAAGCTGCTGCCCATGATGGATTTACCCAGGAGTCCTTTTTCCCGCGCCTGCTCAATGGCTCTTCTGACCCGCCGCACCGCTTGAGGGTACTCGGAACGAATGTAAAGATACCCGGACGCTGCTCCCAGGACATAAGCACAAATGATCATCCCTTCAAGCACCTGGTGGGGATTGGACTCCAGGATGCTGCGGTCCATAAAAGCCCCGGGGTCGCCTTCATCCGCATTGCAGATCACGTATTTTTCTTTTTCCGGGTTTTCTCTCGCTACTTCCCATTTTCTACCTGCCGGAAAGCCGGCCCCGCCGCGACCCCGTAAATTCGCCCGCTTGATCAATTCCAGGGTCTCTTCTGGTTTCATCTCCAGCACCCGGGCCAGGGCCGCATATCCGTTCTCCGCGATGTATTCGTCTATCTCTTCCGGATCAATAAACCCACAAAGCCCCAGGATGGTCTTGTTTTCATATACCCCCCGGGGAAAATCCGAAAAAGTGGGGAAATAATCGTTGGGTTCCAGGGCCACCAGGGCGTACTCGTAACAGGGATCGTCATTAACAAGATAATTGTCCACCAGGAGTTTGACCAGTCCTTCATCAACAAACCCGTAGCTAATGGAAGGGAACCCCGGCTTGGAGATGATAATCAGGGGCTCAGCGTAGCAGTGTCCCATACAGCCGACTTCACGGACCTGGGCCTCCAGGCCGCGCTGTTGGATCTCTTTTTTGAACGCTTCACGCACAGTAATGGCACCGGCTGCTTTCCCGCAGGTTGCCGTACCCACCCAGACCACTGTTTTATCTGCCGTGGAGCCCACCTTCTCCTTGGCTTCCGCTTTCAACTGTTCGTAACGTTTCTCCGGTGATGATCCGCTCATGAGTGCTGCTCGCCCTCCCCTTCTTGCTCACTCTGCTGCTCATCCTGCTGCCCGGCTTCCACCTGCCGGGCGCTCTCGGCAGGGACTCGGCCTTCGCCATCATAGGCGAGCAGCAGGCCGTCCACCCGGGTTGGCGTCACATGGCCCTCCACGATGTCATCTACGACAACAACCGGGGCCAGGGTACAGCAGCCCACGCAGGCCACCCTTTCCAGGCTAAACTTGCGGTCCGGTGTGGTTTCACCCTCTTGAATCTCTAAGCGCCTTTCAAAGGAATCCATGGCGATCTGTCCGCCTACCATGTAACAGGCCGTTCCCATGCAGACCTTGATCTGATGATCCCCCGGAGGGTTCAAGCGAAACTGGTTGTAAAAAGTAGCCATCCCGTAAACGTCTATGGTCGGAATCCGGAGAAACTCAGCAATTTTTTCCATGGCCAGGACCGGGAGATACCCCAAGCGGCCCTGCACTTCCTGGAGAACAGGCAAAAGTTTCTCCCTTTCCGGCTGGTATTTTTCCGTGATGTTTCCAACCTCTGATACGATTTCTTCGCGTTCTCCTTCCAGCAGTTCCAAGGGGCAACAACTCCTTTTTCCTGTTCTCGCAATCAAGTCCATGCCTGCAAGCTTGCCAGGTCTGTTTATCTACAAATCTTATTTATTTTAACATATATATCAAAAAAGCTGAACATCCATGCAGCGATTTTACCAGGGAAGACAAAGGAGTTGGGTTTGCATCCTGCTGCCCAGGGGTGAAAAAGCGACTTTTTCTCGATAATGCTGTAGTAACATTTCGCTTCATATTAATTTATTCGCTATTCTTGTTGACAGATGATCATAAAAATCATATGATCATCTTGTAAGTCTTACTTCTAGCCTGCAGGAGGTTTGACCTCCATGACCCATAAACGTGCGGTAATTATCCCTAACAAGTGTAGTAATTGCCATCCCTGCCCCGCGGCTGAAGGGTGCTCAGCCCGGGCGATCAAGCGGGAAGAGAATGATGATTTACCCTTCGTGGACCTGGCCTGCAAGGGCTGCGGCACCTGCCTTAAAGACTGCCCGCAGCAGGCCATGCTTTTGATCTAAACAAGTAGGAGCGAATCCCAGGTTCGTATTGAAGAACGCAGGTTAGGGTGTTGATCTTATCCCCGGACCCTGATAGACTGTAACATAAGGCACAGCACAGTTGGGGGCGGAAAAACATGAAAAAAGAGAAGCAATTCTTGGCGCTCGTCATGCTTTTGCTGCTGGTTTCAACTGTTTCCTGGGCATCACTAACCTATTTTGGACCTCTTGATCTTTTCTACCTCAAACACCTCAACCATTTAGCCGCCGTCCTGGGCTTTATTTTCTTCTTCTTTCAGTTTGTCCTGAGCGCAAAAATTCAATGGATCGAAAAGGGTTTTGGCCTGGATCGCATGCTGGCACTCCACCGCATCTTCGGGCGGTTGGCCCTGTCCCTCCTCACCCTTCATTTCCTGGCCCTGCTGAGCTTCGAACTGCTCGAGTTTGGACGTTTCTTCTTCTTCTTTTTCCGCTGGCTTGGCCTCGTTGTCCTGGTTGGTATCTTTATCACCGCCCTGGTAGCGTCAAAGTATAAGGCTTTACGAATCCCCTATGAAACCTGGAAGAATATCCACCGGGTGAACTATGTGTTATTTCCCGTGGTCCTGCCCCACGTCTTTTACAACGCGGAGCCGGGGTCTTCTCTCTACTACCTCTGGATAGCTTTTACCGTTGTTTTTGCCGCGATCCTGCTGCATAAACTGGTGCGCTTTATGATCTTAAAAAGGCAGCCGTACGAAGTAACCCGGGTCAAACCGGAGAATGACCAGACCTGGAGCATTTACTTTCAGGGCCCACCTCTTGATTATCAACCGGGGCAGTTTATGCATGTCAGGCTGATGCGTGAGGGAAAAATGTTTCCTTCCCACCCCTTTACCATCTCCTCCAGTCCCACCTGGGAAGAACTGGCGATCACACCCAAAGAATTAGGGGACTTCACCCAAACGCTGGACAGGACAAAGCCCGGGGACCAGGCCTTGATCGATGCCCCTTATGGTATTTTCAGTTTTTTAAATTACCCCAAGGATGACCTGGTATTCATCGCCGGGGGAATCGGGATCACCCCCTTTATGAGCATGCTGCGTTACATGAAAGACAAGAAGATCGAGAAAAACGTGATTCTGTTCTGGGCGAACAAAAGCGAGCAGGAGCTGCTTTTTACCGGGGAGCTGAAGACCATGGAAAAAGAGTTGAAAAGCCTCAACCTGGTCTTTGTGATGTCCCGGCAAGAGGACTGGCCCG
>PWRN01000054.1 GCA_003556225.1 Syntrophomonadaceae bacterium | reverse complement strand
TCCACGGGCAAACACAGTTTTAATCTTGATCTATACCGGTTTGCGGATTTCTGAGATGCTCAACCTAACCGTATTCAATGTTGACCTGGCGAACGGAGTAATAACGGGAGGGATAAAAACCGATGCGGGAAAAGACAGGATCATACCGATCCATCCCAAAATCCTGAAGTACGTCAAAGAGTGGCATGACAAAAAAGGGGACCGGCTTATTTGCGATGATAAAGGAAAGTTCTTATCTGTGAAAAAGTATCGTACAAAAATGTATTATCCCGCACTGCAAGCCGCAAACGTAAGACAATTGACTCCCCATGCTTGCCGCCATACATTCGGCAGCCTGATGGCTGAAGCAGGTGTAGAGCCCATTAACACACAAAAGCTGATGGGACATGCTGATTATTCCACGACAGCAAATACCTACACGCACCTGGAAATCGAAGCGCTGAAAAAAGCCATAGAAAGAATATAAAAACCAAGAAAACTACCTCATGATTTGTTAGTTACGTGTTAGTTACGTGTTAGTTACGCAGACAATTTACCACGGTTTTAGACGAATTTCAGACAAGTTTTTCGTACATAAGAAAAACCCTGTAAGCTCCGTGTTTACAGGGTTTCTTATGGTTTGAAGCTGGTGGGGCTGTCGGGATTTGAACCCGAGACCTCTTGAATGTGAGTCAAGCGCTCTCCCCCTGAGCTACAGCCCCATGGTGTATCTATTCTACTACACATTGTAGGACTTTGCAAGGATCTAATATTCACAATTTTTTGCCACTTATGGACATAAACACCTTGTCCCTTTAACGGTACTCGGGATTGGGGTGGTTGAACCTGCATCCGGCCTCCCACTTATCCCGCTGATTCCCGTAAGCCGGTATCCCGCCCTGGTCCTTTAGCATCTTGGCCAGGTGAAGGAGGTTCCAGGTCATAAAGGTGGTATTTCTGTTGGTAAAATCATTTTCCGGACCGCCGGACCCGGGGTCCAGGTAAGAAGGACCGGGGCCGATTTCGCCGATCCAGCCGGCATCGGCCTGGGGTGGAATGACAAATCCCAGGTGCTGCAAGGAATATAAGATCCCCATGCCACAGTGCTTGACCCCATCCTCGTTGCCGGTGATCAGGCAGCCGCCCACGCGGCCGTAATAGGCGTACTGCCCCTGCGCGTTAAGGTTTCCCGATTCTCCGTATAATCGTTCGATGATCTTCTGGCAAACCGAGGTCTTCTCACCCAACCAGATGGCCGAACCCAAGACCAGGATATTGGCGTCCATGACTTTTTGATAGATCTGCGGCCAATCATCCTTCTCCCAGCCATGCACCGTCATGTCCGGGTATACCCCGTAGGCAATATCATAGTCCACGGCCCGCATCACTTCTACCTGAACACCCACTTTTTCCATGATCGCCTGTGAAACCCGGAGCAAACCTTCTGTATGGGATAGTTCCGGCGATTTTTTCAAAGTGCAGTTGATCAACAACGCCTTTAGTTCCGTAAAATCTTGCTGGTTGCTCTCACAGAGTTCCAATTGCTTCGGGCTCAGAATTTCTTTTGACATGTTTTCTCTCCTTTCTGCTCCCCTGGAGTTTGTCATCTGGTTGTGCAGCATCCTGCTGTATGGGCAGTTTCTTAACGATACTGCCGAACAAAGTTTTCAATCGCCTTGACTCCTTCCAGCATGCGGGGCGCTGTTTCCCGGACAAAGTTCAATTTCTCCTCTGCTTTCACCGGTGGATTCTCCTGGTAGCGCTCATAAGCTTTTTCCCCTTCATAATCAACGAAAGCAATGCGGGCCCCAAACCTGTGCGGAGGCAGCATGAGAGCATCTCCCGTGACCGTTGCAATGTGATGGGGGTGGCTTAACAGGGCAGCTCCCAGCTGGTTGGCGTTCTGCAGGCCCTTTTCCCGGAACGCTTCTGCAAGTTCTTGAAAGTCCAGGAAGAAATAGAAGCCTCCCTGGGGCAGGGTCGCCTGGAGGCCGGGGATGTTATGGCACAGGCCTTGCAGGACTCCCCCCATGATGCTGTGAATCTCCCGGGTAACTGCAAAGTATTCGTCAATTTCCCGGCTTTGCAGGTAAGCCGACACGGCAGCCCGCTGGATCGGCGTGGGGATGCTGGTATAAAGGGTGGCCGCCATTTTTTCAAAGGCTTGCGCCAAGGCCGTTCCGCCTGCCGTCGGCAGCACACAGATACCCAGGCGGTACCCCCCGGCGGAACGGTCCTTGGATAGCCCCCCTGTGACGAAAGTTCCCTCCGGGTAGAGAGCACCCATGCTGGTGAAAGCATCGACGTGGTACGTGGTCAGGGCGTAAATTTCATCCGCCAGGACCAGGGTACGGTGCTTACGGCAGACCCGGGCCAGCGCCCCCAGATCCTCTGAAGAATAGAGGATACCCGTTGGGTTGTGCGGATTATTTAAGATCAAGAGGTGCTGCTTGCGGGGAAGAGAGCTTAAAAAAGTGTCCAGTTCCTCGGGCTGCAGGCGGTAGTCGTTTTCGGGGCTCAGCGGCAAAACATGCCAGGGCTTGCCCAGCAGGGCCGCCTGGGGGGCGTAGCCGATCCAGGCGGGCGAGGGGATAATCACATCCCCTTCAACGATGTTAAAGATCATGTAGATCAAGGTTTTCGTGCCCGGACCGATGATCACCCGCTCCGGAGATGCTTCCAGTTGGAAATGCCTTTCATAAAACTCTGCCACGGCCGCGCGCAGCTCAGGGATTCCCTTGGCGGGAACGTATCCACCGTATGCAGCGTTTTCCTGGAGCTTTTTTTGCAGCAAAGGGGGCACACAAAATGGAGATTGGCCAAAGGCAAAACCATAATAATCGAAATCGCAGGCAAACTGCCGACATTGTTCATGCTGTTCCGCCACCATCATACCGATCGTAAGGTTTTCTGGCATATGCAGTGCTTCAAGGGCGGGCTGAATCTTAATCGCATCGTTCTGCATGTTTTATGCTCCTTTCGTGGAGGGATAAATGATCAGGTTCCAGATTAATCCTTTGGATTCGCCTGATTTTCGCCGTAATACTTTGCCTTTATTTTTTCGGGGTCCACCTTTAACTTGAACGCGATCATAGCATAGAAAATCAGGTAGAGGGTGCGCCAGGGGCTTTCCTTCTCGAACTTGCGACTGCTGCTCACGACCGGCCCGGGCAGTAAGATCGTTTTTCCTTGGGATTTCAAGCGTTGAGAAAAATCGACGTCAGCCATGATGGGAAGCTCTACAAATCCACCCATCTGTTTAAAGATCTTGGTCCGAATGAAGATGCCCCGGTCGCCGAAATAGATGCCGCTAAGGCGACAAAAAACATCTCCGCCCAGGGAGAGTAAGCGAAAAAAGAAGCGGTTTCCTGCTACGTGCATCGTAAAAGCACCGCCCACGAACTTTTCTGGAAGGCATTTTAACCGGGCAAGACATCCGGGCACCAGTAGAGAATCGGCATGAAGGAATAAGAGTATATCCCCGCTGGCAGCCTCTGCACCGGCATTCAGTTGTCGCGCCAGGCCCGGCTCGTCCAGGATGATCACCCGATCAGCGTAGCGCTGTGCCACCTGGAGCGTGCTGTCCTCACTGGCTCCGTCAACAATAATGAGCTGGCATGCTTCCTGTTGCTGGATGATGCTTTCCAGGCAGCGGGGCAAGAGTTCCTCTTCATTGTATGCAGGCACGATCACAGAAATCACCTTCTCAGTGCCCCCAGCAAGAACCTGGCCCAGGGTTTCTCGGCCCATTCTGCAAACCAGCTGTCCGATGCACGCTGCAATGCCAGGCCAAGGGTGGGATAAACATGCGCGGTCAAGCCGATATCATGCAGACGGAGCCCTTTACGCCGGGCAAGGACGAACTCGTTAATCAGTTCTCCAGCCCGGGGGCCCAGGATATGAACACCCCACAGTTTACCGTAAGGGGAGGCGATAATTTTCACCCTGCCTTTTTTTGTGCCGTCAGCGATCGCCCGATCGTCACTGCTGAAAGCCTGGTAGTAGGTTCGGAACTTTAAGTTCTTCTCTTTACACTCTTCTTCTGTCAGGCCCAGGTGAGCCAGTTCGGGATCGGTAAAGGTCGTCCAGGGCGCACCCTGGTAATCGGGCCGGCTGTTCAATGGAAAAAGGGCATTGCGCACCGCCGTTTTTGCTTCTATTTCTGCGATGTGTGAAAACCGCAGGCCACCAATGCAGTCTCCGGCAGCCCAGATATTCGGCGCAGTGGTACGTAAGTTGCGGTTGACCTTAACCTGGCTGAGATCGTATGCTACTCCTGCGGCCTCCAGGTTTAAGCCCCGTGTATTGGCCTGGCGGCCCAGGGAGATGAGAAGTTGATCGGCCTCCAGGGATTGTTTTCCGTCGTTAATTTGCCAACCGTCATGGATCTTTTTTACCTCTTTTACGCGAAAGTTAAGGCGCAGGTTTAATCCTTCCGCCTGCAGGAGCTCCGTCAGTTCCAGGGCCAGTTCAGCATCATCCCGGGGGAGCAGCCTGTCCCTTGAATGTATGAGGGTAACCTTTGACCCAAGACGGTGAAAAGCCTGGGCCAATTCAGTGCCGATGGGTCCCCCTCCGATTACCATGAGGGATTTGGGAGGAGAGGACAGATCCCATACGTTCCTGTTGCTCAAAAAATCTCCCGTTAACCCCGGGATGTCAGGGATCAAGGCGGAAGAACCGGTGCAAAGAATAAACTTTTTCGCTCGCAGGTCCCCCTTATCGGTTTCCAGCGTGGTATTATCCTTAAAGCGTGAAGGGCCAAAATGCAGGGCCACTTGATATTTTTCCAAAAGGACTTTTGCCTTGGAATGTTTGCTGGCTTCCTCGACGGCCTGGCGAACCTGTTCCATCACGCGATGAGGTTGACGGCCACTACGAAAGGCCAGGGAGGCCGCGGCGATCAGGGCCTTGGAAGGAACACACCCGGTCCAAGAACATTCTCCCCCCAGTCGATTCTCTAATTCTACGAGAGCGGTGCGAGCACCAAGGGCACCGGATGCCACCGCGGCCACCAGCCCTGCTGCGCCCCCACCAATAATCACGAGATCATAGCTG
>PWRN01000092.1 GCA_003556225.1 Syntrophomonadaceae bacterium | reverse complement strand
TCCGCCAGTCGTCGCTGCAGGCGTTGCGTTTCATCCTGCTGGGAGTGCAGCTGTGCCGCAACCCGCTGGGCCACGACATACGCCAGCAAGGCGGCGCTGCCCAGGCTAAGGACAGCGAGGATGAAAAGATACCCGGACAACCGCGGCTGAGGTTCCAACCCGGCATGAAAAAGCCCTATGACCAAACTTCCAGCGATCAGGGCGGGGATCACGGCGGCAATAAAGATGGCCAGGAAAAGTCGGTGTTTTCCGCTGATCGGTATTTTCACCCGTATTTTCTCCTCCTGCGGCTCGTTCACTCTTTCCCTTCATGGCATATAAGGAATTAATTGTCTTCTTCGTTTAACAAGCCCTCTTCCATGGCATACTTTACCAGGTCCGAGCGGTAGTGCATGTTCAGTTTCTCGCGAAGGCGTGCCTTATGGCTCTCCACGGTTTTGATGCTGACCAACAGCTTTTCCGCGATTTGTTTGTTCGTGTGTCCCAGGGCAACCAGTTTCAAAACCTCTTTTTCCCGGACGCTCAAGAGTTCCTTGCTGTCGCTCTCCGCCTGTTCCTTGCGGTAACCGTTGTAGAGGCTTTTTAGTACCGTTTTTGTTAAGGAAGAGTCGAGGAATATTTCATTGCGGTGTACGGCTCTGATTGCGGTCAGCAGCTCGATATCGGCCGCTTTTTTCAAAATATAGCCGTCTCCCCCGTTTTCCAGGACCCGGTGCAGGTAACTTTCATTGTCGTGCATGGTTAAAACGAGCACTTTTACTTCAGGGGTTATTCGTTTGAGCTCCTCGAGGATCTCCAGCCCGTTCATGTCCTCCAGGGAAAGATCCAGCAAGACGACCCGCGGATGCAGCTCAGGCACCAACTGTAGCGCTTCGCGGCCGCTTCCTGTTTCACCGATGACCTCCATGTCATCCTGGGCATGCAAAAGCAATTTGAGCCCGGTGCGCAGTATGGCGTGGTCATCTACAATGAAGATCGTGATTTTCTCCATGGATCCACCAACCCCTTGTCTGCCTTTCATTATACAGCAATCAAAAAGGGCTGGCAACAAACCCTGCCGTGAAGATTTATCTTCCCTTCTGGAGGTAAATCTTGAAGCTGATCAGACGCAATCAGTCCAAATCAGTCCAAACGGAAAACAGGCGAGGGGCGTGTTGCCCCTCGCCTGTCCTTACGACTCTAAACCATGCTGACCTGTCTTTACAGCTTGGCTTCTTCTTTTTCTTTCTCCACTTCCGCTTTTCTCAGGGTAAACCAGCTGGACAGGGCTCCGACTGCCAGGCCGACAGTAGCCACGGTTCTAACCGGTCTCATCGCCAGTTTCCACAGGTATGCGCTGAAGGAAACCTGCGGGTCGACGGGCAGGCCGTACTTGTCCGGGGAGTCGGCCAGGACGTAGATAACCATCAGCCCATCCAGCTCATCTTTACCGTAAACCTGGGCGTTGGTTTTTCCTCTGTCCTGAAGCGCGGAAACCCTCGCTTCTGCTGCTGCAAGCATATCATCCCTGTCGCCAAAGGTAATGGCTCCTGTCGGGCAAGCACTCGCGCAGGCCGGTGCCATGTTTTGGGCCTGGCGGTCAGCACAGAAGGTGCACTTGTAAGCGGCATCGCTGATGCGAGGAATTTCAAAAGGACAAGCCCCCCTGCAGGCGCCGCAGGCGATACAGGTCTCCTGGTCAATGCGCACTGCACCGTTCTCCATCCTGACGATGGCATCAACGGGACAGATGTTTAAACAGCCCGCGTCTGTACAGTGCATACATGAAAAGTAATTCATGTACCAGTTTATGCTGTCTCCGTTTTCATACTCGTTAAACTTGACACGGCCCCAGGTATTGGGATCCATGTCGGCAGGGTTCTCGTAGGAGCCAACAAACTCGGTCTGCACCGCAGGCAGCTGGTTCCACTGCTTGCAGGCCACCTGGCAACCCTTACAACCCATACACTTTGTTGCATCGATCAATCTCGCTTTTTTTGCCATTTAGCCCGCCCTCCTTATATTGCAGATAAACGACTTGAACTCCGGTATGGTTGTATTGGCACAACCGATGGTGGGAGACAGGTCGTTGGCAGAGGCTCCGCTTGAAAGGCCCATGAAGCCCCAGTGGAACGGCATACCCACAATTTCTTTCTCCTCACCGTGAATGATCAAGGGCTTCACCCGGGGAGTAACCGCAACTTTACATTGAATCGTGGAACGCTTGGTTTCCACTTCCACCATATCCCCGTTTTCCACGCCGATCTTTGCGGCCAGGGAGGGGCTGATTTCGCAGAACATTTCCGGCATGGCTTCTACGAGCCAGGGCATGTTCCGGGTCTCAATGGCAGTCTGGTAGTGTTCCACCACGCGGTAGGTGGTTGCGATATAGGGGTAGTCGGCACTGTCCCCGCGGTCTTCAGGGTACCATACAGTGCAGATCGGATTGAATTCTATATCTCCGGTGAGTTTGCTGGTGGTTACACTCTCCCAGGGTTCATAATGCTCGGTGAAGGGACCATCCACCATGCCCGGGGCAAAGAGCCTGGATGTCAGTTCCGGGGTCATGATAAAGCCCTTTCCTGCAGTATCCTCAGGGGGGACAGAAGCGTTGAAGTCGGGCACGTCGTTCCGCTTCCACTCGCCGCCTTCCCACCAGATGACAGGACGGGCGGGATTCCAGGGATTGCCCTCGGCATCAGAAGAAGCCCTGTTGTATACGATACGCCTGTTGGCAGGCCAGGCAAAGCTGTACTCCAGGTTGCTGCCGATCCCTTCGGTTTCCTTGATGCGGCGCTTGCAGTTGGGGTTGTCTTCATCCTGGTAGAATCCGGCATAAATCCAGCTGCCGGCAGCCACGTCACCGAGTTCGTTATTGGTCATATCACCAAATCCGGAGATCAGCGAACCATCGGCTACAAAGTAACCGTTGATTTCCTTGCAGACCTCGACAACATCGGGTTCGTCGCCGTAATCCCAGTGCATTTGCAGGATAGGCTCGGCGAACGTGCCGCCTTCCGCTTCATACAGGCCTCTTACCGCTTTGAAAAGCTTGTCAACGATCCACAGGTCGGGCTTGGAATCGCCGGTAGGTTCCTGGGCCGGGTTACGCCACTGGATCCAGCGACCCGAATTTGTAGCGGTCCCTTCTTTTTCAAAGTGGGCAGCAGCGGGCAGCAGGAACACTTCGGTGTCAACGTCTGCCGGATTCATGTCAGGCGCTTTCCAGAAGGCGCATGTTTCATTTTCATACAGGTCTGCAACGACCAGCCAATCCAGGTTTGCCTGCGCCTTGCGCTTCTTGGCGGTAGACGCTCCACTCACCACGGGGTTGTCGGCGAAGCATAACAGCCCCTTGATTTCTCCCTTGGCCATGTAGGTGTAGTAGGCAACGGAGGAGCGGTCTTTATCCAGGCGGGGCAGGTAATCGAAGCGGAAGTCATTATCCGCTGTGGCATTGTCACCATAAAATGCTTTCAACATGGCGGCCATAAACTTGGGCCGGTTGGTCCAGTAACCACCGGGAGGCGTAGCTGCATCGTAAGCTGCCCAGTCCTGTCCGTCTCGCGGCATGGGCATATAGCCGGTTACGATGTGGAACAGCTGCCCCATGTCGCAGGCACCCTGCACGTTAACCTGACCCCGCTGGGCATTTACGCCGCCGCCGGAGATACCAATATTACCCAGTACCAGCTGGAGGATGGCGGCACAGCGGACATTTTGCGAACCGTGCGTGAACTGGGTCAGCCCCATGGCATAGGATATGTTTCCGGCCTTATCAGGGGCACCGGTGCTGCAGAACATTTCGGCAACTTCCACGAACTTGTCCTGGGGGCAACCGGTGATATTGCTGACAGTTTCAACGTCGTAGCGCGCATAATGATTTTTGAAGAGTTGCCAGACACAGTTGGGGTCCTCCAGGGTCTCGTCTCTCAAGATATTCCCGTCTGCATCCCTCTGGTAGGTCCAGGTATCTGTCTGGTAGCCCTTCTGTCCCGGCCCCCTACCCGGATCATCGACAGCACCGGTAAATAATCCGTCGCTGTAACCGAATGCGGGGTTAATCAGCATGGTGGCGTTCGTATACGTTTTAATATACTCTTCATGGTACAGGTTGTTTTGGATCGCGTAGTTGATTAACCCGTTAAAGAAGGCCGTGTTGGTTCCCGGGCGGATGGGCGCGTAAAGATCGGCCACAGCAGCTGTCCGGGTGAACCGGGGGTCGACCACGACCAGCTTGCCTCCATTATCCAGGGCTTTTTGGATCCACTTCATGGAAATGGGGTGGTTCTCAACGGTATTACCGCCGATATTCATGATTACATCGGAGTGCTGGTAATCAATCCAGTGGTTCGTCATAACGCCTCTACCGAATGAATTGCCCAAACCTTGGACAGTAGAGGAGTGTCAGAGACGGGCGCAGTGGTCGTTATTGACGATACCCATGGCGGCAACAAACTTCCTGTAGAGATAATTCTCTTCATTGTTGCACTTGGCACTGCCGATCCAGGCCAGGGACTCACAGCGGTTTACTGTTTGACCGGCATCATTTGTCTCCTTAAAGTCTGCATCCCTGGTATCCTTAATGCGCCTGGCTATTTCTTGGATAGCCCAGTCCCAGTCTTTTACTTCCCAATCAGAAGCGCCGGGAGCGCGATAAAGCACCTCCGTGACCCGTTGGGGGCTCACGATGGCGTTGCCTTTCTCATCATATTCATAATACTTCTGGAACATGGCAGCGCCTTTGCTGCAAAGGGCACCTTCACTAACAGGGTGGTCAGGGTCCCCTTCAACAGATACGATTTTCCCGTCCTCTACGTAGCAGAGGACCCCACAACCTACGCCGCAAAAGGAGCAAACGTTACTGACAGTACTGGCAAACTCGAGGCGAAAATCATCTTCGATCGATGGTTCTGGTGTAGGTTCATCTGGATCGGGTTCTACTACAGGTTCTTCCGGGGCACACCCCAGTTTTGCAGCCAAACTTCCGGCAACGACAGCTCCGGACAGCCACAAAAAGTTTCTACGAGATACTTTCATTGAACTAACTCACCTCACTTTGTGATTTGACAACGAATTTCTGACCCCTCTTGGGCTTGGCGACACAAACAGCTAAAATACAAAAGGACTCTCCAGCGATTAATTTAGCATGCTTGCGATTTCTGGAAGTGTATATCCCTCCTTTTCTGCCAGGACATCCAGGTGTCCTGTGGCAATAGCTTCCACATCCAAACAAACATCCTTCTGCAGCATCTTGGCATCAATAAATTTCAGGTAATGCTTGCAATTTTCACAAACGTGCACCTGGCGCGCCTTGTCTTCCTGCACATAGAAAAAGCGCAATTGCTTTTGCTCATTGTTCTGGCAGTGAGGACATTCCAGGCGG
>PWRN01000102.1 GCA_003556225.1 Syntrophomonadaceae bacterium | reverse complement strand
TTTTTGCGTCTACGGTGTAATCATGAGTGTTATTGCCCCGGGATTTTACCGGTATGGGCTATCACGGTTTGAGGGTGGTCTCATGGGATTGTTTAACTTATTATTCAGCTTCAGGGTAAGGTGGAGATTTAGCCTGGGCTCCTTAAAGCTATTAATCGGGTGGGTGATGATCTTCCTCTTGATGGGTTGTGGTGGGCTGGCAGACTTGGAAAGCGTAAATAATGGAGAAGCAACGCCCGACCTTGTGGATGTATTACTTCCTTTTCCCGTGGAAGAGGTGACCCAGAATTGGGATGTGGGTGAGGGAGTTGTCCTGATCGAACGGGTGGTTAACCGTGACCGCTGGTTTTATCTCCACGGCTGGCGTAAGGATGAAGCTCTTTGTATAATTTTCCCTGAGGACAGTGCAGTGTTTCTGGGCAGGGAGGAGGACAAGCTTGTTTTTATTGGACGGGGGGGCTACGACACCGCCAACTATGATTTCCCCTATCGTTTATCCTTCCAGCTTGATACTGGCAGTCTTGCAAGAGAGGAGATATACCTTCCCCTGACCAGGTCTGTCGCTTTCGGTAAAATTGGCTGGCAGCAAGATTTGGTTGGCCTTGAGGTCGGAGAAAAGGAGGTCGTGTTTGATTTTTTTCCTCGGCAAGGAGAAGTACTTGCCGGTGGCCAGAATTACCCCCTGACCACAATCAATTACCTGGAAGAATCCGGAGAACTGGTACTGCGTTTTTTCAATGTTCGAGAGATGTTAAGGGATTGGGAAGGCTGGGAAGGCAGCAGCAGGCTGCCAGCTACCGGTATCAGAGAACTGCCGGGCTGTGAAGCTGGAAGGTTGGACAGTGCTTTGCTTGGCAAGGGATTTCCTTACGGTCTTTTGATTGCGGATAGTTCCCTGGTGGGCGATACTGCTACGGAGATACGTTTAAAAACGGGTGAAGTGCAGGGCTACCTGGTGAATATTAACTCTTCACCCGGGGAATTGGGGATTCGCTATGTGCTGCGCCTTGAGTCGTTAGATCATATCTCTTCTTCTGAAACATCAAGCATACCAGTGAACCCTAAAGACTGATCTAACCGGGTTGAGCAGATTTACCCAAGTAACGGCAGACGTGAGCCTTGATGTGAGGAACCTTTATTCCGGGGATATGCCAGGGGTGCCAGGGGGACGGGGTTGTTGACAACAATATCTATGCTTTCTGAAAAAAGTTGTCAACAACCCCGTCCCCCTGGCACATATGTAGAAGAAAACCTGGAGGAAGAAGACCTGGATCTCTCCGAGGAAGAGTTGAGAGAGCTGTATGAAGCACAGCAACCGGGTGAAATGGAGCAACCTATGGAAATAGAAATAGAAGGCGAATAAAAAAAGCACCGGGAAAGAACAAAGTTCCGGACAGCTTTCATTCCATATTAAGGCTGCCAGGGCTGATCATACCGGGGCCAACCACCTAATAGAAGCCCGATGGTCCCTTCCGATAAGCGGGGAGAAATGTTGTGGAAGAGACAGGTGAGATAATTAACACGGGGCAAAACAACTTCTCTTTTCTTGTTTTTGACCGTTTTCAGGATAGACCGGGCTGCTTTCTGTGGTGAGTAAGAGCAAGTCAAACGGTAGAAAAGGCTCTCCCTGACGCTTTTCAAGTGGCCACTTAAGATAGGTGTAGCAACAAAGGAAGGATATACTGCTGTTAGATAAATATTTTCATGCTTCAATTCCTGTCGTAGTGCATTGGACAGACCGGCGATGGCATATTTGGAAGCGGAGTAATCGGAACTTCCGGGGACGGGGAATCTCCCCGCTAGGGAAGAGAGATTCACAATGCTGCCCTTTTGCTGCTGCCGCATATAAGGGATTACCGCCCTGAGGCAGTGTACTGTACCCATAATATTGACCTCAACGGTCTGCCGGAAAGACTCAAGGTTGAGAGAACCGAAACCAGCTGCTTGAAATACACCAGCGCAATTGAACAAAAGATCAATACTCCCCCAGGTTTCAACTGTTCTCCGGGCCAGGTTTTCCGCCATCTCAGGGTCGGTCACATCCGTGGGGCAAACCAGGGTATTTTCCTCTCCCAACTCTGACGCCAGCTCTCGCAGGGCATCCTCGTTACGGGATGCCAGCACCACTTTTGCACCCAGCTTCGCAAGTTCAACCGCCAGGTCCCGACCCAACCCCGAACTGGCTCCCGTTACCACTGCAACCTTCCCCGTATAAAATTGCTCCATCTCCCCACTCCTTTCGATGACAGGATATTTATGTATTTTCAAAGGTAGCCTGAAATAAAAGAAACCCGGTAATACACCTTTTCTCTTCAATAACTACCGATGCAAACAGCTTTATTTAGTGATTTTCAGATAATTTTGCAGGATTTCAAAGCAGATTGTTGAAATATTTTGTAAAATAGAAAGGGATATTATTACATCTATACTTCTAACACAGAGGGGAGGGTTTCAAATAGCGTCTTTAGTTTACGAAAGAAAGATTAACTTGCCGGCGGAAAAACTGTGCTCAATATTGGTTGACTATTCCAGGGCACCTACTCCTGATATTAAGGTGGAACTATTACAAGAAGGAGACCCTGATGCCAGTGGATTAGGTGCGACCCGGTTCATGACCATCGGGAAAGACACGATTAAACAAGTTTTAGTTGAGGCAAACCTGCCTCAGAGTTATGCTTACCGTATTGTTGACCATCCACTGGTTAAGGATTATTATGCCAGGATAGATCTTATGGAAGACGATAACACCACCCTGATCCGCTATCAGGCTGAATTCAAGCCTGCCATCCCACTTACGGGCTGGATCGTCGGTGCCAAAGCCAGGTCCGGTCTGGTTAAGCTCCTCGACTCAGTTGACAAGCACTTTTGCCAGACGGTATAAGGAATTTATAAAACTGATGGGGGCCGGCTTTATATGAAAACTCCTAAATACCGTCACTGGATAGATGATAAAAGGGATATGTTGCTGAGGAACGACGGGGTGGGCCAAAATCGTCTAATAATCGCTGAAGCGGCCCCATTATCTCGGAGCAGAAAACCAGCCGGGGTTTCTTATTCTGTACTCTTCCGAACATAAACAAGATTAGCAGAGGCATATGCGTCGCCCGCTGATCTCCCTTTTTCTAAATTCTAATTCTGTAAAACCGGTTGAGTAATTCTCTATGGGACGACAAGAAATCATCTCCAGTACGAATCTATCTTACATCCCTGATTATTAAAACATTTCCCAAAGACGACCATATATAAAACATCCTCAGCTTCACAATGACTTGGATGTAGCTTGCACTATTTCGGGCTGGATGCAACGACCTACTGTTGGATACCGGGGGCCCGAAAAATATCAGCCCCTAATACTCTTTTGTAACCCGACAATTCGTCTATATCTGTCATATAACTTCTTGGCATGTCTGAAAAATCCTGCTATCATTTCCAGAATATCTCTCCTAATTAAAACCTTCCGACAAAACATATAAGAGCGGTTTCCAGAGGCTAATCCCATGCCAGGGGGCCGGGGTTATTGACAACTTTTTTCAGAAAGCATAGATATTGTTGTCAACAACCCCGTCCCCCTGGCACATTCTAGGGGACAAGAATATTGACAACATTTTTGGTGGGGTAATAATTAGTGGCCGGATTTATCATAAATGTCAACAGCTTGAATATGAACTTTCCTGGCAGCATTGAATAGTGTCTACGCACCTATGCAGAATAATCAGCAAGGGTGAGCACGGGTGAAATCCAATCTGTTGATAAAAAGGGCAGGGACAATTGTCCGGTAAGTTAAACAGAGAAGGATTTTCAGTTAGAGAACTCGAAAGGTAAATGGCATCAAGAGGCGGTTATGGAGAATGCAAAATAACGTGTGCGAAAAGGAGGACCCGTATGTTCATCAATGGAGCATGGATTAGTGCCGAAAGCGGTCGAGAATTTCCATCATATAACCCTGCATCCGGTGAAATCATCGGGATGGTGCCGGACGGTGAAGCCATCGATGCGCACAAGGCCATCGATGCGGCGGCCGGGGCCTTTCCAAAGTGGTCGTCACAGACCGCGTACCAACGCTCTCAGTTTCTGTACCGGGCCCATGCCCTGATGATGGAGAAACTGGAACACCTGGCCGCAGTGATGACCGAGGAGCAGGGCAAGCCGATCCAGGCCGCCCGCAACGAGGTCAGATATGCCGCCGACTTTCTGATCTGGTATGCGGAGGAGGCCAAGCGCATCTACGGTCAGACGATTCCATCGGACAGGGCGGATCAGCGTTTCATTGTGCTGCGCCAGCCGGTCGGCGTGGTGGCGGCCATCACACCGTGGAATTATCCCATTTCGATGATCACCCGAAAGGTTGCCCCGGCGATGGCGGCAGGCTGCACCATTGTGCTCAAGCCGGCCGAAGCCACGCCTTTGTGCGCCAAAGCGGTCTTCGAGATCTTGGAAGCAGCCGGGATTCCCGAAGGCGTCGTCAACCTGGTGACGGCGCAGACACCGGGTCCCATTGGCGAGTTGTTTCTCACGGACCCCAGAATCCGCAAACTGACCTTTACGGGATCGACCGGGGTTGGCAAGATGCTGGCCCGGGAGGCGGCTGAACAGATGAAACGGGTCTCCCTGGAGCTTGGCGGGCACGCCCCGTTTATCGTCTGCCAGGATGCGGACCCGAAGCGTGCGGCCACGGGGCTGTCGCTGGTCAAGTTTCTCAACACCGGGCAGGCTTGTATCAGCCCCAATCGCGTTTTCGTTCATGAGGGCGCCATGGATGCCTTCATCAATGAATTGACCCGGCGTGTTTCGGCAATGAAAGCCGGTTCGGGCTTTGATACAGGCGTCCGCATCGGTCCGTTGGTCAACGAAGCGGCCCTGGATAAAGTCGATCGCCAGGTCAGGGATGCTGTAGCCAAGGGAGCCGAGCTGGTGGTCGGCGGTCGACGGATGACCGAGGAGGGGCTGGACCGGGGATTCTTTTATGCGCCCACTATACTCCGCGGCGTGACCCCTGAGATGGTCATTTATCGAGAAGAAACCTTCGGGCCGGTGGCACCCATCATCGCCTACAACGACGCAGACGACCTGCTGGCCATGGCCAATGACACCCGTTACGGACTGGCCTCCTATGTCTACACCAACGATTTGAAAACTGCCTTTACCCTGTTCGAGGGCCTGGAGTTCGCCATTGTCGGCATCAACGACATCAATCCCACCTCGGCCGCCGCACCCTTCGGCGGGATGAAAGAGAGCGGACTGGGGCGGGAGGGAGGCATCCAGGGTCTCGACGATTACCTGGAGACCAAGCTGGGCGGCTTCTCCATATAAAGGTCCTGGCTGGCATTTACCCTTGACACAAGGGATGAATACATGATCAAGCACAGGAGACCACCTCATCAG
>PWRN01000061.1 GCA_003556225.1 Syntrophomonadaceae bacterium | reverse complement strand
TGGGAAGCCTGGCCACCCTTTTTCTGCCCATGCTAGGAATTATTCATCCAAGTTTACGAACCTTCGGCCCCATATTCAGTATTGTAATGGTTGTTTCCATGGCCTATGCAATTGTGAAATATCGCCTCATGGATATACGCATGGCCGTGGGGAAAACCCTGGAATATGCTTTTTCTCTTCTAGTCATTTCAGGAGCATTGTTTGGCTTCACCCTGCTCATCAGTCATTATACGAATCTCTATTTAGATATTCAGCACTATTTCTTCGTTCTCATTCTTTTAATGCTGACAACTTTTCTATTACCCTTTGTTAGAGAAAAATCCCGACTCCTGGTCAACCGCTATTTTCACCGGGGTCTTTACGATTACCACGAAACCCTCTTTGAAGCTGGAAAGGCCATGATATCCATTCTTAGCACAAATGAACTGGTGAGATTTATGGTAGATAAAGTCGTGGACGACATGCATATCGAACGGGCAAATTTCTACCTCAAAGGCTGGGACGGTTCCTTTTATGTAGTTGCAGAAAAGGACCGCCAGCCTTTTTCCCCTGACGCTTTCGGGACTAACAACCTTCTATCTCCAGGTAACCCCCTTCTCACTACACTGCAAGGCCGAGGGGAAGTGCTGCTGCTTACGGATTTGAGGGGCCTGCAGCTCGAAAAGGAAGGCCAGCTCCTGGCAGCAGAAATGAAAAATATCGCCGCCGAGGTGGCAATTCCTGTTATCATCAAGGAACAGCTGGAAGGTGTCTTTGTCTTGGGTCACAAGCTGTCGGGCGAACCGTATTCCAAGGACGATGTAAATCTCCTCTCGGCCGTCAGCTATCAGATGGCTGTCTCCCTGCACAATTCCCAGCTTTACAACGAGATGGTGGAAATTAAACAGTACCTGGAGAACATACTGGAAAACATGGGCAACGGCGTAATAGCCATCGATGCAGAAGAAAAAATTACCATGTTCAACGGAGAAGCGGAACGGCTTACTGGCCTGAATAACGAACAGGCAATCGGTAAAATTGCGGGCGATGTTTTACCCCCAGAACTGGGACAGCTGCTTCAGCAGAGCCTGGCCCAGAGGAGAGAGAAAGTCGACCTGGGCGTTGAGCTTGCACTGAAGGGCAAAAACCGGTATTTAAGCTGCAACATCGCCTTGGTGGAACCTCCTGAAACAGGCGAAAGAGGTGCAATTATGGTAATCAGTGATGTGACTCGCCTGAAGGAGCTGGAGCATGAAAAAAGCCAGGCCCAACGGCTGGTCTCCCTGGGCAAGCTGGCTGCAGGTATGGCCCACGAGATCAAAAACCCCCTGGTCTCCATCAAAACCTTTGCTGAGCTTCTACCTGAACGGTATGAAGACAGCGAATTTCGATATGGCTTTTCCCAAATCGTTTCCCAGGAAATAGAGCGCATAAATAAATTGGTCATGGAACTGCTAAACCTATCCAAGGACTCCCAGGGGGTATTTGATAAGGTTGACCTGGTCGACCTGATGGACGAAACCCTACTCCTGCTTTCTCCCCAGCTGGGCTCCCATGGTGTCCGACTGGAAAAGTTCTACCAGGGTGAACTCCCCCCGATCCTGGCCGACAAAGATCGGCTTAAACAGGCCCTGTTCAACATTTGCTTAAATGGCGTGCAAGCCATGACAGGGGGCGGAAACCTGCGAATCAAACTCTCCTGCGAGCAGCGGCACTCCCGGGAGATCGGTGACCGGGCAGTATCCCCGAAAAAGGTTAAGATCAAAATTCAGGACACAGGGCCGGGCATTACCAAACAAGATAAAGATCGAATCTTCGATCCTTTTTATACCACAAAACCGGAAGGCGTTGGAATCGGTTTAAGCATCAGCCATAAAATTATTTCTGACCACGGGGGGAAAGTGCGCTTATCCAGCAGCTCCCATGGAACGACCTTTGAAATCATCATTCCATCCCTGGAAATATCAAAATCCATTCCCCGGGAGGTCGCAAAACTGGTAGAAAGAAGATGATATTGGAGACAAGACCAAGCCCATCAGGGGGCCGATCGCTGGAATGGTATTTGATGAGGTTTTTTATCGAATGGAAGACGGTATGAAAAAAGTCAGGAATCCAGGTTCTTTTGCTCGCCGGATTGTCTAATAACTGATAGGTTCTTCTTAGAGAGGCACGACTATTCACACAGGAGGAAACCCTTAAATGTCCAAGGAAAGGCGATTCCAAGATCCCCGGGCGGTGGAGCCAATACCCGGCACCGAAGGCTGGGAGGAAATGTATCCCTATTATTACCTGTTTGGGAAAGGAAACACCAAACGTGAAGAATATGAAAGCAACCAGCTCTGGTTTTATGACGGGGTCCACTACCCGGTGCCACTGCACCCCCTGGACCTGATCTGGGACGATGCCTGGCATTTGACCCTATCGGGCTTTACCAGCAAGGTTTTTGCCATTCCAAATTCCAACGGGATTGACCACCGCATTTTAAACGGATACGTTTACCTGAGCGGAACCTTCCCTCCCAAGGAAGAAGAAGCGCGCCGACTCCCCATTTGCCAGGAGCGGACCAGCTATTATTATGAAAAATACGAGGAGCTCTTTGACTACTGGAAGACAAAAATGATGGGAGTAATCGAGGAAATGAAGACCATTCATTTCCCCCCGGAACTTCCCTGGGTTTCTGATGCTTCATACATTTATGAACACAAGGGCTATTTTGAAGCCGATGAAATCCTGAGAAACTACGACCGGATGGTCCAGCTTGCCCAACGGGCCTGGCAGCTGCACATGGAAATGGACGGCTTGGCCTACGGCGCCTACGTTAATTTCATCTATACCATGAAGGACCTCTTTCCCGACATTTCCGATAAATCCATCGGGCAGATGCTCACCGGTTTTACCGGCGAGATGTTCCGGCCTCCGCAAGAACTGGCGAATCTGGCCAGGCTGGCCGTAGAATTGGGAATCGAGAACACAGTGCTGGCTTACGACAAATGGGCAAATATGGCCAACAAGCTGAAACAGGACGAAGGGGGTAGGGAATGGCTCAGCCAGGTGGAAGCAGTGCGGGAACCCTGGTTCGAGATGAGCATCGGTGGCGGGTGGCATCATATGGATATCACCTGGAACGATAACTTGGATGTACCCCTGGCCCATATTCAGAACTATATTAGACGGATGAAAAACGGCGAGAAAATTGACCGTCCCACGGCCGAAGTGGAAAAAGAAAAAAGGCGCATCGCTGCGGAATACCGGGACATGATCGGGAATGAACAAGACCGGATGATCTTCGACGAACGCCTGGAATTGGCCCGCCGCGTCTCCATCTTTCCCGAAAGTCACCAGTTTTACGTTGAGAACTGGTTCCACGCTCTCTTCTACAGGAGAGCAAAAGAACTGGGGCAAATGTTCGTATCCCGGGATGTGCTGCACGATAAAGGAGACATCTTTTATTTGAACCGGTTTGAGATCTACCCGATCCTATACGATGTCCTGGCATCCTGGGCAACAGGAGTCCCTCCCATCGCCCACTATGAAGTTCCGCCCAAGATTCGGCGCCGCAAGGAAATATACCAGAAGTTTAAAGAGTGGTCCCCCCCGCCAGCGCTGGGTGTGGCCCCTGAGGTTGTCACAGAACCCAACCAGATCGTCCTCTGGGGTGTTACTACGGATAAGATCGACATGTGGCTTAAGTCCGGGGAAGTCGAACCGGATGATGTGATAGAACTTTACGGCTCTGCGGCTTCTCCCGGTATTATTGAAGGAACAGCCCGGGTCTGCATGGAATTGGATGACATCGCCAAACTCAAAGCAGGGGATATCCTGGTTTCCCGCATGACTTCTGCCAGCTGGGCACCGGCCTTCAGCATTATCCAGGGCTGCGTGACGGATATCGGGGGCATTTTTTGCCACGCTGCCATCGTGGCCCGGGAATACCAGCTTACAGCAGTGGTCGGTGTGGGCAACGGCACGGCTGTGATCAAAGATGGAGACCGACTACGTGTTGATGGCGATAAGGGAATCGTGAACATCATCGAAAAAACAAGTAGGTGACCTGGATGGGAAAAACGTCGACGTACTATCTGCACTGGATTGACCAGATAAATATAAATTTCAGCGACCGCGTTGGGAAAAAATCGGCAAACCTGGGAGAGCTGCACGGGGCGGGCTTCCAGGTCCCGAAAGGCTTTGCCCTGGGCCTGGATATATACGAAGGGTTTATGAAGCGCACAGGGGCTTTGGAGGAAATCAACCACTATTTAACGAATGTTCAAGCGAGGGGTATCAACGGGTCAGACTTCGAGCGTCATGAAGAGGAATCGAGGTTCCTGCGTGGCATCGTGGAGTCCAAGAAGTGGCCTGCAGATATGGAACATTTGATCCTGCAGTATTACGAGGACCTGTGCAAATTTACCGGCAAGGAATCTGTTCCCGTGGCAGTGCGCTCTGCCGGACCGCTCAGCCGCCCCGGACAATACGAAACTTACCTCTATGCAAGAGGCCGGAAGGAAATCCTGCAGAAAATTATTAAAGTGTTTTCCAGCACCTTTAATATTCAGTCTCTCCTGATCCGCGAACAGGCCGGACTTCCCAGGAACTATGATCCCATCGGGGTCGCTGTAACCCAGATGGTCAACGCGAAATCAGCGGGGGTGATCTTCACCCTGAACCCCATCAACGGCGATCGTTCAAAAATCATTATCGAAGGGAACTGGGGTCTGGGTGAAAGCGTAGTGGGTGGGCACGTGATCCCCGATGAATGGGAAATCGATAAAGTTTTGCTGGAGATTATCCGGCGAAAAATCTCCCACAAACAGATCGAGTATATCGTCGATCACCATTCCCAGGAGGTTATCCTCTCTGGTATTCCTCCGGAGAAGCAAGCTGCACCCTGTTTAACCGATCCGGAGATCCTGGAGCTGGCCAGGCTGGCCAAGGCGATTGAAAAACACTTCGGTAGACCCCAGGATATCGAGTGGGCTATCGATAAAGATCTGTCCTTTCCCGATAACATCTTTTTTGTTCAGACGCGACCCGAGACTGCCTGGAATGCCAAGTTATTAGAGCCGAAACTCAAAACCACCGGCAGTCCTTCTCTTGATGTTATAAATTTTTATCGAAACCTTAAAGCCTAGCGGTTCTTTAGCGCTCTGATAGAATAAGACAATCCTGTTCACTGATTCTTTCGGAGCGCGAACAAACAAAGGCGATGTGCTCGAGAGCCTGCTTCCCAATAGTAGCGGGGGGAAATATTATTGAAACTCATCCTTCTGATTTGCGAAGAAGAAAGCCCTCAGCAAGTTATTAAAAACATGCTGCCGGATGACTATATCCTACTGCAGAAGAATATCAGCCAGGTGAGCCTACAAACCTTGAAAGAGGTTGTAATGGGCATTGTCCTGATCGATGCCGCAGACCCCCGCAGCACGGGCTGGTTGGAAAAAGCCCGCGGCCTGCGCGGCGATCTGGCGTTTATCGGCACCGCGGAAAAGAAGGAACAGGTTTCCCCGGAGACGGCGGAACTGCTGGATGCCCTGCTCTATGCCCCCTACCATTTCCGGGAGACGGCCCGGGTGCTGGAAAAAGAGTGGGCACGGGCGCGCATGGCGTTCCAGCTGCAGGCACTGCAAAAAGATGA
>PWRN01000076.1 GCA_003556225.1 Syntrophomonadaceae bacterium | reverse complement strand
CGCACCATATCCTTGATGGTGATCACCGGAAAGCTCATGCCGTAAGGTTTGCCTGTCTTCATATCCAGTGAAGCCGGTCCCGTGGTGCCGTAGCAGCTGCCCAGGATGTTGCTGCATACAACAAAATAACGGTTGGTATCGAAAGGAAGACCCGGGCCCACCAGGGGTTCCCACCAGCCCGGCTCTTTGCCCTGCTGCTGTACCGGACCCACCAGGCTGCCGCCCGTCAGGGCATGGGCAATGTAGATGACATTGTCCCCTCGGGGTGCCAGCTTCCCATAGGTCTGGTAATTCACGGTGACCGATTTTAAAAGGGCGCCGCTTTCCAGCACAAAAAACCCGTCGGGCTGGGAAAACCCGAAGAAACCTTCTCCCTGGAAACTGGGAAAAAGCTCTTCTTTATCGGGAAAACGGTTATCCTCGATCACGAAATTCATGCCGGCCGACCCCTTTCTAGTTTTTGCCCCGAACTCGCTGCCGGGTCCGCTCTGAAAAATACTTCTTCTCGCTGGAGAGAAGAGGATAGAACACGGTTTCATTTGTCTCCTTATCTTTCAGGATTTCCAAAAGTTTTTGGCGGAATTGACACCGGATCGTGTCCGGTTGCCGGGCTTCACAGGGCCGCTCCCTCCACCGCTCTGGCTAAGGCGTTTTTCATGATTACACTTTTCTGGAATAGAAAAATAATACCGAAATTTATTCCTCCTGTCAATGTTAACCCGGCGATATGGGACTGTTTTCTCTGTTTCGCCCAAAATTTTTGGCGATGGCGGAAGGAAAACCCCTTTAACTGGCTAATATACAGTATAATGAGGTCTGGAAGGTTACTTTTTCCCACCTACTGATGCGGACCAGGGGGTGCCCTGACTTTGAAAGAAAACATGCTGGAAACCATCGGTCGAACACCGCTGGTTAAAATTAACCGGTTAAATCCCAATCCCCGTGTAACCATGGCGGTCAAGCTGGAAGGCGCCAACCCTGGCGGCAGCGTGAAAGATCGGATTGCCTACTATTTGATTACCATGGCGGAAAAAGAAGGCAAGCTAACCCGCGATAAAATTATCGTTGAACCGACAAGCGGCAATACGGGCATCGGCTTGGCCCTGGTAGCGGCTGTAAAAGGGTATCGTTTGTTAGTAACGATGTCGGAATGGATGAGCGAGGAACGACGGAAATCCATGGAAGCCCTGGGGGCAGAAATCCTGCTCACCCCAGGAGAAAAAGGAACCGACGGCGCCATTGAAAAAGCCCGGGAAATCTATGCAAAAAACCCCGAGCGATACTATATGCCCGACCAGTTTACCAGCCCCCATAACCCCCTGGCCCACTACGAGACCACGGCGGTGGAAATTTGGGAGCAAACCGACGGCGCAATTACCCATTTTGTGGCCGGCATGGGGACAACGGGAGCGCTCATGGGCTGTTCCAAGCGCTTCAAAGAGTATAATCCGGCCATTGTGATCATCGGGGTCGAACCATACCGGTGCCACAAGATCCAGGGTTTGAAAAACATGGAGGAGGCCCTCATCCCCCAAATCTATGATCCTTCCCGAATGGACCAAAAAATCAACGTCTCCGACGAAGATGCCTTTAACATGGCGAAAAAGCTCTCCCGGGAAGAGGGGATTTTTTCCGGGATGAGTGCGGGAGCAGCCTTCCACGTGGCCGCGGAAACCGCCAGGCAGTTGGAAAAAGGCTTGATCGTCACCATCATTCCTGATCGAGGGGAAAAATACATGTCTACGCCCCTGTACTGCTTTGATCCTTGTGAGCACCGCAGTGATCAGTGCCTCTTACGGGATTTCTTGGAGTGAGCAACCCGTCCGCCCGGCCCCCCTGGATGGCCGGGATCAAGACGTAGAGAGCATCCTTGGCAAAGGTGTCACAACAGGGATGCAGGCTTAGCGGGAATATAAAAAAAAAGGGCACATCCTTGCACTCGCAGCAGGAATTGCCCTTTTCTTTTTCGTTGAGCCGGCTACAGCCTAGATAATCACGACGTTGGCAGCCTGCAGCCCGCGGTCGCTTTCCACAATATCAAACTCAACTTTCTGTCCTTCCTCCAGGGTTTTAAACCCATCCATCTGCAGCGCGGAGAAATGAACAAACACATCATCTCCGTCTTCCCGTTCAATAAACCCATAGCCTTTCCCTGCATTAAACCACTTCACTGTTCCAATCATTTACTTCTGGTCCTCCTTAAAAATAAAATCTTATGCTTCCTGTCCCCCATGACTGGTACCCGGCTTTCTTTCCAGGCCTACATGAAAGAACACAACGCATCACGAAGCTACTATATCACAAAAAAAACTGATACGCAAGCCAGCGGGGGGCGAAATAAGAAAAATCGGACAAAATCTTTCAAGGCAAGGGCTCTCTTATAATTCTAACTCCTGCCCCGTCTGAAAAAGCTGCAAGGTGTCCCCCCACTTCGCTCGCAGCAGCCGAAAAGCTTCTTCTCCGGTGCAGTGTCCCGTGAAGATCGCCTTCACACCAAAAATTTCCAGGGCTTCGGCCAGGGCCCGGACATCCTCTTCGGGTTCCAGCATACGGCCGGTAAAGGGATCAGCCAGGTGAAACCCTCCCAGCAGGGCCTTGACCGGTCGATGGGGAAAGCGATCCCGGTATGATGCGAGCATATTGGTAATGCCGTTGTGAGAGCAACCGGTAATGATCACGTCTCCGTCAGGCTCTGCAGCCACCAGCATCCGTTCATGCATAAAATCATCCTGCCGGTATGCACCGTTGTCTTTGATCACAAGCGCCTGGTTTCCCCGGGGACGAAAACCTTCGAACCGGGTATTGGCCAATACATAGAGATGCGGCGAGATGGAGCAGTACTCCTGGGAAATAAAATGGCAGCGTTCCTTGTGCCGGGTTACAATTTTCGGGTCCAACCCGATATACTTTAATTCACCGCCCTCGCGACGTGCATAGTGAGGTTGAAAACATTGTGAGCTCAAAAAAACCGTCCCCTGGCTGTTTGCCTGCAAGAAGCTTTCCAGTCCCCCGCCGTGATCATAATGGTCGTGGGAAACGATTACTTGTTCTACTTCTTCCAAGGAAACCCCCATTTCTCGGGCATTATCCAGGAAGAAATGATTTTGGCCCGTGTCGAACAGCAGTTTTTTGCCCCGGGTTTCCAGGTAGAGGCTTATGCCGTGCTGGGATTTCAGGCTCGACATGTCAGGGGCTGTGGTGTTTTCAATCAGCACTTTGATCCGCATCATATTTCCACTCCTCGGCATCCTTTTCGGTATTTTGCTGGCGCAGATCCCGGTGACTGCAACCCACCCAAACCAGGCGCTTATTTGTGGTATGGCTCGCCCCGCCTGATCTTAAAAGAGCGGTAGAGCTGCTCCAGCAGGATAAGACGCGTCAGGAGGTGGGGGAAGGTCAAGGCGGAAAGGGATAATAACAGGTCCGCGTTCTGCTTCAAGGACGGTGACAGGCCCAGGTGACTGCCGATTACCATGTCCAGCTTGCTTTTACCCGCCAGGGCAATTTTTTCCAGGTAGTTGGCCAGCTCCAGGGAGGTCATCATGGTTCCTTCTTCCGCCAGGATGACCTGGTGTGCTTCCTGGCGGGCATAGCGGTTAATCCTCTCCGCTTCTTGATCCAGGGTTTCCAGCCTGGCCTTTTCTCCCTCTCCTGTTTCCCGGACTTCAGCCAGTTCCAGCAATTCCACCCGGGCATAGGGCTTGAGCCGTGCCAGGTAATCATCAACCCCCTGCTGCAGATATTTTTCTTTCATTTTACCCAGGCAAATAATGCGTATATGCACAGCCATCTCCTTTGCCGTTTACAGCAAACGCTGGGCTGAAGCCGGGGAGAGAACTTCTAAAACAGCCGGGAGCACTCCGGTAATCGCGCCCGAACTTTCCAGCGAACGGGCCAGCTGTGCATGCCGGTGGCCCACGATGAGGGCGGGAACCGGGCTGATCGTGTGCCCTTTGATCCCCAGGTTTTCTACGTTGCCGTGGTCGCTGGTGAGCAGGAGCAGGTCTTCTTCCGGGTTCATATGCGCGATGACCGCTTCTAAAAAGCGATCCAGAATATTCAACGTTTCCACGGCCTTTTCCCGGTCCTGGCTGTGTCCCACAAGGTCCGTGATGAAGTGTTCGTAGAGGGTAAGATCGTACCCGGAAGCAATTTCCACCAGGCGTTTCCCCGCTTCCTCCGGTGTAACCAGGGGAATCTCAAAGCCTAGTTTTTGCAAATAGTTGTTGGTGATATCCATGTAAACCGCCCTGCCCTTCTCCAGGTCATCCAGGTTACGAAAAGGCAAACAGGCGTAATAGGTAATCAAGGTGGAACAAGAAAAATAGCGCTGGAGTCCTTCCTTCAAATCTGAAAAAAATTCCGGCCGATAGGCGTTGGCGAAAGTGCCACTGAGCCCTTTCTGGGAAAGCTGTAAAAACATGCCTTTTGACCGCAGCAGTTCGCGGAGCTTCCTGTTGGGATAGCCGTTCAGGTGGCGGCCGATCAAAGCCGGAGCATTCACCCCGGTAAAAAGGCTGGCTTGCCCGGTGGCACTTTGAGGTTTGCCCGCGATGCCCAGTGTCGCATCCAGGCCCAGCAAGATCCCCCCTCGGAAGGACTTGTTCAGGGCTTGCTCCGTAAAACAGCTCCCGTTAAGCAGGCGGGACAAGAAAGGCGTAGCTGAAAAAACAAAGGGATTATGATTATTTTCAGGGCCAAGCCCGATGCCGTCAATAAAAATGAACAAGATGCGCATCACAAACGCCTCCTTCCCACCACGATTTGCTGAGATCAAACAGCCCGGCCAGGGGCAAAAGGAATTTCACTGCCTGACCAAGCTGTTTTTCATTCGCTGGCCCGGAAGAACTGCCCCGCCACCAGCTATTTTTCCATCCAAACATTACCATCTCTATTCTTCCGGCATTTTATCCAGCGTAACTTCCAGCAAGACTTCCTCGTAATCACGGATCACTTTAACCGCCACTTCATCGCCAACCTGCAGCTGATAGAGCACCTCCTGCAGCACGGCGGTATTGGTAATTGTTTGGTCGTTAATTTCAATAATAATGTCCCCCGGCTCCATGCCCGCTCGCTGGGCCGGTCCCTGGGAAACCAGGTCATTGACCACCACGCCATAATCAACAGGCAGCTCAAAACGCTGGGCATCCATCGGGCTCAGGGTGCTGATATATACACCCAACCAGGGGCGAATGACATGGCCTTCTTCGATTAAGTCGCTGATGATCTCATTCACCGTATTGCTGGGAATGGCGAAGCCCATCCCCTCCACCCCGGGAATTTTAATTTTCGCCGTGTTGATCCCGATCACTTTCCCGTAGATATTCACCAGGGCGCCGCCGCTGTTGCCGTCATTGATGGCAGCATCCGTCTGGATGAACGTAAAACGCTGCCCCTGGATGCTAATGGTTCGTTCCACGGCGCTGACGACACCCAGGGTCACGGTTTGCTGAAAGTCGAGCCCCAGCGGATTGCCGATGGCAATAGCCGGCTCTCCGGCGCGCAGGTTTTCCGTATCCGCGAAGGCAGCTGCCGGCAGCCCTGTTTTATCGACACTTAGCACAGCCAGGTCCGTTGGTGGGTCAACCCCCACAGTCTCCGCCTGAACTTCTTCTCCTGATCCCAGGGTGACGATAATTTCTTCCGCGT
>PWRN01000028.1 GCA_003556225.1 Syntrophomonadaceae bacterium | reverse complement strand
CCGCTCAACCAGGTCAGCCTAAAAGTAGCCCGCTGGGATCAGCGCCTGTCACCGTTTCTCATTGAGCCTTTGCTGAGCTTGGTGCTGCGCCTGTACTCGGGAGGCGGACGGATCCTCGATATCCTCGCTGAAGGGGTATTGATCGGCAGTATAAAGCCTGCTTTTCGTCTCTTCTCCGGAATGAGCACCCTGGATCATGTTGTGCTGCCGGGTTTGGGGAAAAACCTTATTCTTCTGGCTTATGGATTAAGAGAGTTGATTTATGAAGGCTGGACGATATCATTTTTATTTATCCTGCGTATATGGAGAAGGTTTTACCGGTGGGTGTTTTATATTTTTATAAAAATGGATTATGACCATAAAGGCGAGAGGTTTTACCAGAGTATAAATATTCATAATTTCAATTTTGGTATAATCTTGCTTTTTGTGATGTTTCTTTTGTTGATGATCATCGGGATCATTACCTTATAAGCCGACGTTTTGAAGATTATTGAAGTCAAGGAGCAGCAAGGAAGTTTTACTGCTAATTTACTGCTAATTTATTGGACTTGAAGGAATTTTTCACGTAAAATATAATTGCAGTTAAAACTGTAGAAACCGGTGAAGAGAAATCTGTTGGTCTTCGTTTTTCCAGTATTGATAAGGATTGAAAATATAACCTGGAAATCGAACTGGAAGACCGAAATATTTTGGGAGGTGAAAAAAGGATGGAACGTGAAGAGTTAATTGAAAAAGCAAAAGAGAGTGCAGCGCAAAACTTTAAACAGGGCTTAAACTGCGCGGAAAGCGTGTATATGGCTGTTTACGACCAACTTGAAGACCCAGCACTTCCGCGAGAAAGTGTTGCCCTCATCACAGGGTTTGGCGGCGGTATCGGTGTCTTCGGAAGTGCCTGCGGGGCACTGCTGGGCGGCATCGCTGCCCTGGGTCTGGTGCACGGACGGAAAGATCCCTATTATGTCGCTCCGATTACCTTGAATGGGGCAGTGGAAGAACGGGTCAATACCCTTTACGGGAATCCGGGATTATACCGGTTTTTTAACCAGCTGCCCAACCGCTTTAAACAAGCTTACGGGAATGTGGATTGCTCGGACCTGACGGAAGGATATCACGATAACTGGCTCTGTAAAGAGCACGCCAAACAATGCATGAAACTGATCATTCATGCCGCCGGTATGACCATGGATCTTTTGCTGGAAGGCAAAGATAAGGGATATGTCCAGCCCTTTGGAGAGAATATAGGCCAACACAAATAGGTGATTCTCCCGGGAAACAAGGGGATGCGAAGCTATTAGCCTACAGCGAAAACTTGCAAACAGCGGAGCCATGGGGACTCTCTGAGCGATACCTGGGCGAAGCGGAGGCTTTGGAGACATTCCTCTGATTTTTAGAGGTGTGTCCCCATAACAGACGATGGAAACCTCACTCAAGGATGACGGTTTACTTAAGGTATGTAAAACTTCGCTGTTAGACTTAACCTTGTTTAGAAGAAATCGGCGCCGGATGCATGTCTTGTCGAGGAAAACTCAGCGTAAGGCCGTAGACGATCGAGTCCTTTTACGGCTTTATCCTGGTTCCAGCGATTTTTTAAATCGCTGGTCAGAGGGTACATAAGTTTGAAATTGATTTGCGTGATGACGGCCCTCACGGCTCCTGGACAGGGAATGAAAGCCGGCATTTTAACGCTTCTCACGATCATAAACAAGCATAGGGGGATGGGTTGCTTTGGCGAAAGTGCTGCATCAGAAAGATAATTTTAAAATCCCGGACAAATATGGAGAGATCGCGTCCCTGGTCAAGAAAAGTTATGCCGATCGCCTTGATCTAGAGCGTTTGTTGAATTTTGCCGAAGGCCTGGATCCGGCAGAACCCACAGAGAACGCACTCAAGGTTGCGGAAAGCCGCTACTTCCGCCGCGATGAAACAGGGGCTGTCATTGAAGACTGGAACGGCATGCTGTTAAGGGTTGCGCGGGATATCGCCACAGAGGATGGAACGGTGAACGAGAAGCTTGCCCGGGTTTTTCAAAAGGTGATGGAAGCGGGCTTGTTTTTTCCCAACAGCCCCACGGTGATGAACGCAGGGACCCCAGTTCAGCAGCTGCAGGCCTGCTTTGTTTTGCCCATTGAAGATTCCATGGAGAGTATTTTTAAAACGCTCAAGGATTCGGCCCTGATCCAGAAAAGCGGTGGGGGTGTGGGCTACTTTATCGGCAAGATTCGCCACAAAGGCGCTATTGTAAGCAGTACGGGCGGACAGGCGTCGGGACCCATCTCGTTCCTCTCCATCTACAACAAGGTGAGCAATGAGATCCGCCAGGGGGGCAGGCGCCGGGGGGCCAGCCTGGCCACCCTGCAGTATGACCACCCCGATATCATGGAGTTTATCGACAGCAAGCGCCTGGGAGGCGAGCTGAGCAACTTTAATATTTCCGTGCGAGTTAACGACTATTTCATGCACGCCGTGGAGCAGGACTGGGAGTACGATCTTTTGGATCCCCGGGATGGAACTCCCATCGGGAACAAGCTGCGAGCCCGGGAAGTATTCGATCGCATCGTGGAAAACGCTCATTTCAATGGCGAGCCCGGGTTTTTGTTTTACGATGCCATTAACAGGGAAAATCCCACGCCCCACCTGGGTGAGATCGAGGCCACCAATCCCTGCGGAGAACAGCCTCTATTGCCTTACGAGAGCTGTAATTTAGGCAGTCTCAACCTGGCCCGCCTGGTCAAAAAGGAGGGCGATCGCAATGTGCCCGATTGGGAGAAAATTCGCTGGGTCACGCATATCGCCACGTTGTTTCTGGACCGGGTGATCAACCGCAACAAATCACCGGTGCAGGAAATCGAACAAACCATGAAGGGCAACCGTAAGATCGGGCTTGGCATCATGGGTTTGGCCCAGTACCTGATCTGGCAGGGTATCGTTTATCATTCCGAAGAGGGTTTCCAGGCTGCGGAAGATGTGATGCGGGAGATTGCTGTGCAGTCCAAGGTCACCTCCTGGCAGCTGGCCGAGGAGCTGGGGACCTTTCCTCATTACCCGGGGTCTCTCTGGGAGCGCCTGGAGCTGCCCCAGCGTAATGCCACGACAACGACCATTGCTCCTACGGGCTCCCTCTCTATTTTTGCCAATGCCTCACCCAGCGCCGAACCGCTCTTTGGTGTGGGATTTGCCCGCAATATCATGGATGGTCGTTTTGTACAGGTCGACAGTGTTTTTGAAGCGATGTGGCAGGAACAGATGAGCGCAGAACTGCCGGCGGCTTTAAAGGAGATCATTGGAGAAAAAGGCCCTCACGGGATCCAGGATATTGCGGATATTCCCCAACAGCTGCGCAAGCTTTTCGTCTGTGCCCACGATATCTCACCCCTGGACCATATCCAGATGCAGACAACCATGCAAAAGTGGGTGGACAACGCGGTTTCCAAGACGATCAACGCCTCGAATGAGGCCACGATGGAAGATTGTAGACACGCGTTTTTTGAAGCCTGGCGCCGCGGAGCCAAGGGCATAACCTATTACCGGGATGGCTCCAGGGAGAGTCAAGTCATTACAGCGGTAACGGATAAAACGGGAGAAGATGTGGCCCTGGCAGCTGAACTGCAGGGAGCCGTCCCGCGGGAACGCCCGGAAACAACCTATGGGCAGACCACGCGCAAGCAAATTGGCTTCTGCGGGCGGCTGTACGTTACAGTAAACAAGGAAATCACCGAGGACGGGCAGGAGCGGATCTGCGAGGTATTTACTTCCGTGGGCGAAGAAGGTTGTCCGCCTTTGTCCAATGCCCTGGCGAAGATTATTTCGATTTCTGTACGAGCCGGGGTGGATATCAACGAAATTGTGGAAAAGCTGCGAGAAGAGAAATGCCCGTCCTGCATCATGCACCCGGAGACTACCGTGCTCTCCTGCACCGATTTTATCGGCCAGGAGTTAGCCAAGGCGGCAACGGGGAAAATCGGGTTTAAGTTAAATGTGGCCGGGGGCCCCAAGAATATCCGCATCTGCCCTTCGTGCAAGATCGGGTACATGATCCCCGATGCGCTTTGCAGTTATTGTGACTACTGCGGCTACACCACCTGCGGATAATCAATGAAGAGCCGTGCAGGTGCTCAGGCATTGTTTTGTAGGGATCGGTGCAGCAGGTCCAGTGCTTTTTTGTTATTGTCCCAGTGCAGTGTCTTTCTGGCCTTGTGGTACTCCAGCCAGCGGTAAGCGGTATGCTCAAAACTTAACTGTACCCGGGTCCCTTCGACTTCCACGGCCAGGACGTCCACATCACAGTGGACATCAATGTCTTCCATGGTAAAAGAAAAACGGTAACCGATCTCTAGAATTTTCCGGGGGTGATGAAACCCCGTTTCTTCTTCGATTTCGCGCAATGCTGCCTGCCTGAGGGGTTCATTTTTTTCGACGAAACCCGTTACGGGCTGCCAGTAAGCTCCGAGTTGAGGGTTTCGCTTCAGCAGCAGGTAAACAGGCTCCTTGTCTGCAAGAAATCGGTAGATGAAGACCATGACACACTGCATGCTCATCCAGGCCCCTCCTCTTCACGTCCTTTTCATTTATCCCCAGGTGACGTTGTTTCGCGCCTTGGAAGCTAGTATACAAGAAATTGATTAATGCGACAAGGTTCTTGTTTTCCGTCGCGATGATAAGAAAGACGGCCTCTTCCCGGCAAGGAAAACAAGATCGTGAAGCGGGTTGTCCGGATAGAAATCGTGGCAAGAGGAACGGAAAGGAGCAACATTTTTCTTATTTAGCATGGGGTTTTTACGTTTTTGGGCAGGATGTCCTGCCCTGCACCTGGAAAGAATAAACGGCTTGCTTGTGCCAACATGTCAAGTATCAAGCGCGTGTTCGTGCTAACGCTCAAAGATCTAAAGATCGAATTCTAAGTAAATGTTTGAACAGGTCAATTATCTCGCACAAGGAGGGAAAAGAATTTGAAACTGCCCGATTATATCGGCCCCTGTGCTTTTGGTATAAAAATGGGGATCATCGTCCCGGGTAGTGATTTGCCGGGAATGATCCTGGAAGCCTTGCTGAAAATTGACGGGGATGGACTGCTTTCCGATGGAGACGCGCTCTGCATCACGGAATCCGTCGTGGCTCGAGCGGAAAACAACTATGTGACAACATCTGAAGTTGCCCGGGAGATACGCAAAAAACTACTTTTGCAGCCCCACCAGAAGATCGGAGTGCTATTTCCCATTCTCAGCCGAAACCGCTTCTCGTTAATCATGCGCAGTATCGCCGAGGCGGTTCCCCGGGGCGAAGTTCTCGTGCAGCTTTCATTCCCGGACGACGAGGTGGGTAACCCGTTAATTCCTGCCGATGTCGCAGAGAGGCTGGAAGAAGAGAAGGGGGGCTATTTCACCCTGGATGACCTGGACGAGGAATATATCCACCCGCTCACCGGGGTCAATTATATTCATCTCTACCGGGAGACCATCTCCGAAGTGGGGGGCCGTCCCCGGATCTACCTCTGCAATGATCCGGTAAAAATCGCAGAATTTAACCCGGACGCCGTGATCGTGGCCGATATTCATAAAAGAGAAAAAACGAAAAAACAGGTGGTCAATTGCGTAAAAAACACGATCACCCTTCAGGATATTTGCAACACAGACAGGGGAGGGGCCTGGTCGGAGTGGGGCCTGTTAGGGAGCAACATGTCTACCGGCAAACGCTTAAAGCTGGCACCCCGGGATGGAGATAAGTTTGCCAGGGAAGTGCAAACCCTGATTCGCCAGGAACTGGGCCGGCATGTAGAAATTATTAT
>PWRN01000063.1 GCA_003556225.1 Syntrophomonadaceae bacterium | reverse complement strand
GCCAACGGCAGCGGCAAGACCACCCTGTTAAAGGTGATCATGGGCCTGGAAAAACAGGATAAGGGTGAAGTGCTCACGGCGCGCAATCTCTCCACGGGTTACCTCAGCCAGAGGCCGGAGATCCGTGCGGGCATAACCCTCGGGAATTACCTGGAACGCGCTGCCGGAGATATTGTGCAGCTCCAGGAAATGCTGGCTGCCCTGGAGCTGCAGATGGCATCCACGGCCGCCCGGGAAAACCCGGACCTCCAGAATGATCTCCTGGATCGGTACAGCAAACTGTCACAGCACTTTGAGCAGCAGGGGGGATACAGCGCGGAACACCGCGTAGGGGAAGTAGCCTATGGCCTGGGATTCAAGAAAGAGGATTTTACCCGGCTGGTGGAAGGATTCAGCGGGGGAGAAAAAACCCGGGTGCAGCTGGCTTCCCTGCTCCTGCAAGAGCATGATTTGCTGCTGCTGGACGAGCCGACCAATAACCTGGATGCCGATGCCATCACGTGGCTGGAAAACTACCTGGCTTCCTGGCGCGGTGCACTCCTGGTGGTTTCACACGACCGCTTCTTCCTGGACCGCGTGGCCGGCAAGATCTTTCACCTGGAGAACCGGCAGGTGAAAACCTACCGGGGCAATTATACGGCTTTTGCAGCGCAGCGTGAATTGGAGCAGCGGTCGGAATCCAGGGAATACGAAAGGCGCCGGGTCTTTTGGGAGAAGGAAAAGCGCTTTATCCAAAACGCCCGGGCGGATGAACGCACGAAGCGGCAGGCTCGCAGCCGTGAAAAACGACTGGAGAAAACCCAACCCGTTCCTGCAGCGCCGGGTTCTTCTCAAACCATGGGTCTGGGCTTTGATTTTGCAGGACGCAGCGGGGACATCGTGGTTTCCCTGGAGAACGCAGGGAAAGCTTATGGATCGAAAAAAATACTCGGCGGCGTAAACCTCGAGATCAGGTGGGGAGACCGTATCGCCGTGGTGGGTCCCAACGGTTCCGGTAAGAGCACCCTGCTGAAACTGATTACGGGGGAAGAACCCTGTACCGAGGGCGGGGTGTGGTTGGGACCCAGTGTGCAGCTGGCATATTATGACCAGGATCAAGGGCAGCTGGATCCGGAATCGACCCTGGTAGAATCGATCATGGAGACTTCCGGGATGATGGAGCGGGAAGCCCGGCACTACCTGGGGCGCTACCTCTTCCGTGGGGATGAGGTTTTCAAGAAAATTCGCGAGATCAGCGGGGGAGAAAAAAGCCGCCTGGCCCTGGCTAGAACGGCCCTGGGAAAAAACAATTTTTTGATCCTGGACGAACCAACCAATCACCTGGACATCAGCGGCATGGAGAAGCTGGAAGCAACCCTGGTAGATTACCCGGGGACCCTGCTCCTGGTTTCCCATGACCGTTACTTTGTCTCCCGTATCGCCACGAAAATCATCGAGGTCCGCAAGGGTTGCGCGACCTTGTTTAACGAGAGTTACCCGCAGTACCTGGAACGCCGGGCGCGGCGGCAAGATGATGTGGTATCCGGTAACTCCACAGCTCCAGGCCAGGCCAGGTCTGCCCGGAAAGAACAGCGAGAAAGGGAAAAGATCGAACGACAGCGCACCCTGGCGAAGAAAAGAGAACAGCGCCGGGTGATGCAGTACGTCGACGAACTGGAATCCCTGGTCCAGCAAGCGGAAAAACAGGTGGAAGCCTTGGAAGTGCAGCTGGCTGAACCGGCAGTGTATGATGATTTTGAGCAGGCCAGGATCATCATGGGAGAACTGCAGGAAGCCCGGATGCAGATGCAAGAACTGATCAAGGCCTGGGAAGAGGCGGCCGAAAAACTGGAGAACATGACCCTGTAATACTTAACGCAAGCCATCACGTTAAGTCAGGTATTACTGCCGGTTCCCTGCTTGCCCTCGACTCACTGGATTTGCGACAAATTTTGTTTCGGCGCACAGGGGTTTCAGGCCGCCTCAAAAACTCCCTCGCTGCGCTCGCTCAAACAGGTTGAGGCGGCTTATATGAAACCCCTGTGCGCCTTCTCATGAGGGCAAGCAGGGAAACAAGAGTTCATTTCTATGTAAGCTTGGTCAACAGGTAACGTACCATGATCAGATGTTCTGATCTAAACATTTTGACGGGGAAGGGTGTTATCAAGATGACGATGAGGCGTTTAGCTCGATCCAAGAAACAGAGGGTTATCGGTGGGGTTGCCGGCGGCCTGGCCGAATATTTCGAAGTGGACGTGGTGCTGGTTCGCCTGCTGTGGGTGCTGGCAGCCTTTGTGGGCGGCGGCGGTGTATTGGCTTACATCATTGCCTGGATCATCATTCCCGAGGAGCGCACTCTCCCGGCGCCGGCGAAGCCCGCAACGCCATCCCGTGAAGGGGCCGGAGAAGAAACTGCACAGCAAGCTTCGTCGCTTTCCGAAGAAGCTTCGGAGGAAAAGCCCCCTGACGCTGGGGACCTGGATGGAGAAGAGGGACGGGCACAGGCTGAAATACCGCAAGCGGATCAAGAAAGGATAGAGGAAGAGCACCGGGCCCGGCGCCGCAGGAATGCCGGATTGTTGCTGATCGGGTTGGGACTCATCTTTTTAGCCCGGCAGGTGCTTCCCGCGTTTTTCTTCCATTATTCCTGGCCGCTGCTCTTGATCCTCCTGGGCCTATTTTTCCTGATGCGTGATCGAAGGGAGAAGAAATAGGATGAGGATAAGTTCGTTTGTCGTAGGTCTACTGCTGGTTCTGGCGGGCGTCGTCGCCTTGATGAACAGCCTGGGCCTGGGAAGCTGGGAACTGGCGAGGCAGGTATTCAGGTTTTGGCCGGTGCTGTTGATCGTGATCGGCATCAGCCTTTTCTGGGACGGAAGAATCCCGCGCTGGCTGGCCCTGCTCCTGGTCATTTTTGTCTCTGCCGGCGTTGTCTTCGTGGGCTTATCCGCTTTCCCGGGTGATCATTACCCGGGCGTCCGCACGGATGTTTCCGTGGACCGCAGCGCGTACCCTGCGCTGATGTCAGGGGAAGTGCGGACCCAGTTCGGAGGCGGTCGGCTGCAGATCAGCCCGGCACGGGAGTCTTGGTTCGCCGGGCATTTTTCGGGTCCCCAGCGGGTAGTCCCATCATACGGGGTGGAGCAGGGGCGCTTGAACGTGGACCTTCGCCAGAGAGGATCCTTTGTCCACATGGGCGGAGGGACCAACCGGTGGGATCTCCAGTTGTCTCCGGACATTCCCTGGGATGTATCCCTGGAGGCGGGTGCCGTTGACGGCAGGTTGGATTTCCTGGGTATTCCCCTGGAACGCCTTAAGGTCCAATTCGGGGCGGGAGACATCACCCTTGACCTGGGCGATAACGGGGATGCTGCGGAGATCCAGGTTAGCAGCGGCGCTTCCAACCTGAAAATCCGGGTGCCCGAGGATGTCGGCCTGCGCCTGCAAGTCAAAGGCGCCCTGGCCCGGACGAATTTACAGGAACATCGTTTTCCCATCATCGATGAACACTACACCTCACCCAATTACGATACTGCCGATGCGCGCCTGGACATACGCATTGACATGGCCGTCGGAAACTTCGAACTGGAACGCTATGCCAGGTAACGGCAGGAAGAGGCTGGCGCACAAACAAGCATGAAGGGTTTTGGAGGGGTTTTTATTCTGGAGAAGATAGAATTAATCGCCACGGCTACGTTCGGCCTGGAGGCCCTTGTTGCCGATGAGGTTCGAGGCCTGGGCTACGAAGTGGTCAGCGTGGAAAACGGAAAAGTGACGTTTACAGCTTCCCCGGAAGCCATCTGCCGGGCCAACCTGTGGCTGCGCACGGCAGACCGGGTGCGCTTAAAAATGGGAGAGTTTACCGCGACATCTTTTGAAGAGCTCTTCCAGGGAACCCGCGCTTTACCCTGGGCGGATTTTCTCCCTGCAGACGCGGCATTTCCCGTAGACGGGAAATCTATTAAATCCGCCTTGTTCAGTGTGCCTGACTGCCAGGCCATTGTAAAAAAAGCCATCGTCGAAAAGATGAAAAGTACATACAAGCAGCAGTGGTTCGAGGAAAAAGGCCCGATCTTTCGCGTGGAAGTGGCCCTGTTAAAAGATGTCGTCACACTGACCATTGATACCAGCGGTGCCGGGCTCCACAAGAGAGGTTATCGGGACCACACCGGACACGCTCCCCTGCGGGAAAACCTGGCTGCGGCCCTGGTCCTGCTTTCCAGGTGGCGCTCCGAGACGGCCCTGTTGGATCCTTTTTGCGGATCGGGGACCATCCCCATCGAGGCAGCCCTCATCGGCCTCAACCGGGCCCCTGGTATGGATCGAAGCTTCGCCGCGGAAAGCTGGCCTTTGCTTCCCGGGGCGCTGTGGAAAAAAGCCCGGGAAGAGGCAAAAGACCGGGCGAAAAATGGAGAAATCCTGGAAATCAGGGGAACCGACAGCGATCCGGATGCCGTGAAACGCTCCCGCAAAAACGCCCGGCTGTCCAGCGTAGACGATGTCATCCATTTCCAGGTCCAACCCCTTTCCGGGCTGCGCTCCAGGCACAAATACGGCAAAGTTGTTTGCAACCCCCCATACGGTGAACGTCTGGGGGACAAGCCGGAGATTCAGCAACTCTATCAAACCATGGGTACCCTTTTCCGCCGCCTGGAAACCTGGTCCTACTATATTCTCACGGCATATCCGCATTTTGAAAAGCACTTTGGGCAAAGGGCGACCAAAAAACGCAAGCTCTATAACGGGAACATCAAGGTGAACTTCTACCAGTATTTCGGCCCCACACCACGGCGCTCCCGCTAGAGTAAAAAGCCGGCCCCTCCTGGAAAAGGGCCGGCTTTTTCCATTGCATCTCTTGTAACGTGTGATTTATTCCTCGCCTTTGCAGCGGTGATCGTGGCGGGCCACGACGCCCTTGGCTTTAAGCTGCTTGAACAGGCTCAAATCTTCATCGGTAATTTTGTAATGGTCGCCTATTTTTTCTGCGTCGAGCTCCCCTGACCTGATGTAGTCCAAGACCGTGTCTGGCTTGACGTTTAAAAACGCTGCAGCTTGCTCAAGGTTGTATTCTTTCATCAAAGACACCTCCAGTAAATGATCGATTATCTATAATCTTAACATAAAATCAACAAATGGTTAAGATCTATTTTGTGAAGTTCTGGCTTGTTAACAATTGTTGACCAGATCAAGCAGAGAGCTGCCAGCACCGAAAAATATAGAATCTCGCAATTTTTTGTATGGCATGTCCGTTATTGCCGATATATTGTTGGGACGGGACAATTCCAGGCCTGCAACGATCCCCATGATTTAGATTGTTATTTGCCCGGGAATGGGATAAAATGAGAGAATATAAATGAGGATAGTTGCCCGGTCATGAAAAACGCTCCCACCGGTCATTACCGTGAAGGTGATTTTGGAGCTTTTCCACCTGGAATATTGCGTCTCTTCCAGGCAGTATTTCTTGAGATGTGTCGGGCATACAAAATCCGAGAAGTTAGCTGGTTCATGAGCAGGAGATTTTCGAGGCGAGGAGCTAGGTTGGCATGTATTTTATACCGCCCGTTATCGCATGGATCGTTGCCCAGGGCATCAAGGTACTGATTGAAACGTTACGGCTGGGCAGGTTTGACAGGCATAGGGTTTTTGGCGCAGGGGGAATGCCCAGTTCGCACGCTGCTGCCGCCGTGGCCCTGACCACTTCCCTGTGGAAAGACTTCGGCATCCATGACCCGCTGGTTGCAGTAACCTTAACCTTTACCTTGATTGTGCTCTATGATGCTGCCGGCGTGCGCTGGGAGACGGGCAGGCAGGCGCAGATAATCAATAAAATCATTGACGAGTTAATGCAGACCAAGCAGATCACCAATGAGCGGCTGAAGGAGCTGCTGGGGCATACTCCCCTGCAGGTCGTCGTCGGTTCTTTGCTGGGTTTTCTCATCGGCATGCTTTTTTAGTTTTCCGGGCGAGTGCAGCTACTTGTTGCTCTACGATATGAATTTAAGAAAGCAGGTGATGATCCTGGAGAGCCGTAAGGACCGATGTGCTTTGCGGGTGGAAGATGTTTCGCCGTTTATCGTTATGGATGTCTTGGAAAAAGCCCAGGAAATGGAGGCCAGGGGAGAGCACGTGATTCACCTGGAAATCGGGGAGCCGGACTTTGATACCCCGGAGCCGGTAAAAGAGACCGCCATCAAAGCCATGCAGGCTGGAGATACTCATTATACCCACAGCATGGGGAAGCTTGAACTAAGGGAGGCAATAGCAAGCCATTACAAGAAAAAGTACGGCGTTGTCTTTTCACCTGACCAGGTTATTGTCACATCAGGAACATCCCCGGGGTTACTGCTGATCTTTTCCGTTCTGCTGGAAAGAGGCGACGAAGTGATCTTGCCTGACCCCCATTATGCCTGCTACCCCAACTACATTCGCTTCCTGGAAGGGGTGCCTGTGTATGTTCCGGTCCGGGAAGAGGATGGTTTTAAGTACAGGTCCCGGGAGGTTATGAATCGCATTACCTCCAGGACGCGGGCCATGATGGTGAATTCTCCGGCGAACCCCACGGGTGCTGTGACAACGGCCAAGGAATTCAAAGCCCTGGCAAAATTGGGACCTTATATCGTTTCCGATGAGGTTTACAGCGGGCTTTCCTATGAAGGACAGGAGCATTCCATCCTGGAGTACACGGATCAAGCTTTTGTCATCAACGGCTTTTCCAAGATTTACGCCATGACAGGCTGGCGCCTGGGGTACCTGATTGCCCCCAAGGCATTTATCAGGCCCATGCAAAAACTGCAGCAGAACCTGTTTATCTGCGCTTCCTCCTTTGCCCAGGAAGCAGCGCTCACCGCCTTGTCAGAGTGTGATACGCAAGTTGCGGAGATGGTGCAAACTTATAACCGGCGCAGGCTATACCTGCTGGAACGCCTGAAAGCAATGGGCATCGCTCCTGAAGTCGCACCGACCGGCGCTTTTTACATGTTGGCCAACATGAAGTCCTATGCTCAAGATTCCTATTCCCTGGCCTTTGAAATCCTGGAAAAGGCCCGCGTAGCGCTAACCCCGGGAATTGACTTTGGGGATAACTGTGAGGGATACCTGCGGATTTCCTATGCGAATTCACTGGAAAATATCAAGGTAGGGATGGATCGGCTGGAACAGTACCTGGAGCAGAAAAAACCCTGCCCCGGTTAAGCCGCAAGGTTCGCGAACAAGTGGTTATATTCCAAAACACCCAGTGGGTGAACCGCGCTGTTCCGCGGCCAAGAGGCGGCCAAACCGGCGGAGCCCATTTTTATGTACCCGGAACGAGGTTTTTCACTTGCCATGATTTACTATGTTTGACCAAAAAGAACTGTCCCCGCGTCGTTCAGGGACAGCCTTTTAATTTTCCGCCGGCAGGATTTTCTGGTCTAAGGAGTGCCGCAGGAAAGCGGGTTCTTTGTGTTTTTCCCCGGCCGCTATTTTACTTTGATATCCACCAGGATATTTTGCCCGTGTTCATTTTGATAATACTGGAAAGTTACTTCATCGCCGAAGTTCAACAGTTCATCAAAGGCCGAGTGGTGCTCCAGGAAGCGCAGGGCCATGGGCTGGTCGTTCACCAGGATTTCCAGGGAGCTGCTGTCCTGTAAACCCTGGTAAACTCCCGCTTCTTCCCTGATTTCGGGAATCATCCCGGGAGGGAGGGGTTCGAGAACAACGCCTTCCGTGTTCACCACTTTATAGTGCTGAAACTCCTGGTCTAACTGGACGACGATCATGGGATAGGTCAATACCTGGATGACGTGATCGCCTTCTTTTGGCTCTACTTCTTCTATCACGATACGCAGGGTATCATCCTGGGCTTCAACGGTTTCCACCCTGAGGTCATATCCCCCGGTGGGTTTCTCCCCGGCAAAAATCAGGATGAACACGTCTTCACCATTTTCATATTCCGCGGGGCTGAAGACATGATAACCACGGTGCTCTTTTAAGGCTGGAATGAATATTTGAATGTACCCTGGCAGCTTCTCCGCGTCCTCCACGGTTTGAAAGGCCGGTGGTGTGGGTTCTTCCGGGGGGTCCTGGGTTTCCGGGGGATCCGGCTCCTCCGGTCCTGGCCCGCATCCGGTGAGGGTTAATACCAGGGCGGCGGCCATCACAAGCCGTAAATATTTTTTCACGATCATCACTCCTGTTTTTCAGCAGAATATTGTTCAACGGATTTTCTCAAATTCCCGGTTAAAGCGGGTATTTTTTGCCGTTTCTCTCTATTAATATAGACGTTAGAGGATACATTTAGTTACGTTGGCGAGTAAATTATTTCTCCTGGTGAGCAGGCTTGCTTAAAAATAAACGGTTGTTTCCCTGCTTTCCTCAGCCATCGGATTTGCCGGTATGAAAGGGAGTGCAGGAGAATAAAAGCTCGTCTCCCGGGCAGGTTTGATCCCCGGTTTATTCTTGCTGAAGCGGTAAGCAATGGAGAGGGTTTTGATCGTTCCTCAGCGAATATTACTCAACAAGAAGATCAGCTTAGCGGCTGGCATGCCGTGATCGAGAGGAGGCCTTGATTTCGTGACCAGGACGAAAAGGTGGTGGTTTGACGATCCGGCGGTGAAGGTGCTGTTTACTGCAGGAGGCGCTTCTTCATACCGCGGTCTGCGTTCGCATTTTTTGGCGCCGCGGACCCTGGTAGGTGCGGAGGCGCTAAAAGTATTCTTTGAATCATCCGCACCACTTTTTGCTTCCCGCAGGGTCCTGCTGGTAACAGATGAAGGGATGAGGTCAGAGGCTCAAAAGTTGATTTCCTCTTTTCAAAAGGAAGGGTTTGGCGTGGAAATGTGGGCGGGGGTGGCCGGGGAAGCTCCCTTGAGCTGTATCTATGAAGGAGTTCGGGAAGCGGAAGCTTTTGGCCCGGATTTGCTGCTTGCTTTTGGCGGAGGTTCGGTGATCGATGTACTCAAAGCGGTCTGGATCCTTTACGAGCGCCCTGACCTGGCTTTAAACGAGGTTCACCCGCTAAAACCCCTTGGTTTGCGAAAAAAAGCTTTGATGATGGCCATTCCCACCACCAGCGGGACAGGATCGGAAAGCACCAGCGCAGCGGTGATTACCGATGATGAAGAAACACCGCCGGTAAAAATATCCCTCATGCATCCAGAAATTGTACCCGATTTCGCCATTATTGATTCCCGCTATGCCTTAAAGATGCCGGCGAAGCTCGCTGCTGGAACCGGCCTGGATGCGCTCACCCACGCAATAGAAGCATTCATTTCGACCTGGAGCACCGATTACACGGAAGCCCTGGCTTTGAAGGCTGCAAGACTCGTTTTCCAATACTTGCCCAGGTCGGTGGCCAGCGCCCAGGATCGGGAAGCTCGCCATAAAATGCACATCGCGGGCAACCTGGCAGGACTCGCTTTCAGTAATGCCGCGCCCGGCTTGGCGCACAGCGCCGGGCATGCTTTTGGTAAGCTTTTCCAGGTGCATCACGGGATTGCCGTGGGCTTGTTTTTGCCCTATGTATTACAGTATCAATCCAAAGTGACCTCCCGCGGGGAGCAGATGGCCCGCGAACTGGGTTTTACCCGGAACGGAGAAGAAAAACCTTTACAGGTATTCCTGGAGCGCATTCGGCTTCTTTACCGGGAGATCGGAGGCCCTTTATCCGGCCGGGAGCTGGTGGATGAGCAAATGTTTGCCGCGTGGTTCGATGAGCTTTGTCGGATGGCCAGCGAGGACCCTGTCACCACGGTTTCTGTTCGCCCGATTAATGAAACGGGCTACCGCCGTTTTATGGAAGCTGTTTACAGAGGCCAGGATATTACTGCATAAAGGAGTGATTGACTTGTCTGCCGTCCACGGCAAGGTATTGGAGATAGACCTGGAAAGCAAGACCTATCGGGAGATGAGTGTGGAAGAAGAGCTTTACCGGGAGTACCTGGGAGGCAGCAGTTTGGCTTGCCGATTAACGGCGCAGCGATTGGCTGAAGCAAAAGATCCGTACAGTCCCGGCAATGTATTGACCTTTATGACCGGTCCCTTCAACGGGAGCAGGTTGACATCAACGGGGCGGCACGCCATTACGGCTCTTTCTCCCCTTACCGGTTATTGGGGTGAGGCCACGGGAGGGGGGTTGCTGGCACAGAACTTGAAAGGATGCGGCTATGACGGGGTATTGATTTCCGGAAAGGCTGCGTCCCCGCTCTATCTTTATCTCCATGAAGAGGGAGTGGAGTTTCGGGATGCCGGCCATCTCTGGGGACTCGATACTTATGAAACCTTTGACCGGATCCAGGGCGAAACGGAAAAAAGGGCCCAGGTGGCGGCCATCGGTCCCGGGGGGGAAAACCGGGTCCGCTATGCCTGTGTGCTCCGCAGCGGAGGCGGCGTATCCGGCCGCTGCGGCATGGGGGCCGTCATGGGGGACAAGAAACTCAAAGCGGTGGCCTTCAGGGGGACGAAGCTCCCGCCCCTGGCCAACGAAGCGGTGTTTGACTTCGTGGCGGGAGAGATCTACCAGGAAGTGGAACAGCGGGGAGATTTTCTGAGGGAGTACGGAACCCTGGGCTATATCGACGTGGGCATGTATTTCGGTGATGTGCCGGATCGCTATTTCACCAGCGGGGTTTTCCCCGTGGAAGAGGTTGCGGCTTCAACCTTGCGCCAAAAATATTTCGTGAAGGCACAGGCCTGTTGTCCCTGTGCCATCTCGTGCAAGCGAAAAACCCGGATGCCCGAACTGAACCTGGAGATGGAAGGACCCGAATACGAATCGGCCGTGGCCCTGGGACCCCTCTGCGGCGTGTATGACCTGGAAATCATCAACCAGGCCAACCATCTCTGCAACCGCTACGGGTTGGATACGATTTCGGCGGGCGTCAGCCTGGCCTTTGCGGCATATCTCCTGGAAGAGGGTCTTCTCCAGGCGAAAGATTTGGGATTTTCCTTCTCTTTTGGGGATACCGCGGGCCTGCTCCGGCTCCTCGAGGCCATCGCGCATCAAAAAGAAGAGGGGCGGCTGCTGGGGGAAGGGGTGAAGCGCATGGCGGAAAAGCTCCAGGTGGCTCCTGGCCTGGCCGCCCACGTAAAGGGGCTGGAAATTCCCATGCACGAACCCCGGGCTTTTGAGGGGTTGGCCCTATCCTATGCCACCGGGTCCCGGGGTGCCTGTCACCAGCGGGGAGACTTTTACATGGTGGAGCTGGGCCAGGTTGAGCAGCCGGAATCCATGGGGTTACAGCCGGGAGATCGTTTCGATCTAAAAGGCCGGGTTCGACAGGTGGTGACCTGGCAGGATTACCGGGAGGTATTTAATTCCCTCGTGATGTGCAATTATGCCTCACTGCCCGTTGACATGCTGGCCAACCTGCTCATGGCGGCCACCGGAAAAGAATGGACGCCGGACCAGGTCATGCAGGTGGGTCAAAACAGTTCCGATATTAAGCGAGAATTAAACTGCAACCTGGGTTTAAAGCTGTCAGAAGACAACCTTCCTTCCATCGTGACGCGAGCCCTGCCCGAGGGCGGTGCTGCAGAAAAAGAATTGGACTTGCAGGATCTGCTCCAGGATTATTACAGGGAACGCCGTTGGGATCCCGAGACCGGCCGGCCCCAAAAGGTCACGTTCAACGACTAATTTTTTTTAAGATAATTGGAAACAAGGGGCGCCCGCTGCCAATGCGGGCGCCCCGGCTGATCCGTCCCTTGATCTTTCATGAAGGGATAGTGCGTTCTGAAGCTCTCCCTTATCAACTGATGCTTTGCCCCCATGTTTCTTCAAAAGCGATTTCAGACAGATCCTTGCGGGGAGTGGACGTGGCTTCCTTGGCCGGGTAACCCAGGGGGGTCAGGGCCACAACACGAAAGTCCTCGGGGACCTGGCAGGTTTTCCGAATCGCTTCTTCCTCCATCCAGGCCACCCAGCAGGTGCCCAGCCCTTCCGCAAAGGCCGCCAGCACCAGCTGCTGCATGGCGATGCCGATATCCAGCAGGTAGTAATCCTTGTCTTCCACCTTGCCTGATGCTTCAGGGTTCGCACAGGCTACCACGACAACAGGGGCTGTTTCTACGGCCCGGGTTGCCGGGTTGCCCTTGGGCAGCGCAGCGGCCAGTTCTTTTTTTCGCTGTTCGTCCTTGATTACCAGGAAGCGCCAGCACTGCTTGTTAGCCCAGGAAGGCGCAGCCCGGGCCGCCTCCAGGATCTTTAAAAGCGTATCCTGGGGGATCGGGTCTGGTTTATACTTTCTGATACTGCCCCGGTTATAAATCGCGTTATAAAGTTCCACGTGCATCACTCCTCTTTTCAAATTAGTCGTATTTTACGCTTTGCATCATCTGAGCCTCCGGGCCAGGAAGACGATGACCGGGCTTCCTGCAGCCGGGTCTGCCTTACGGTTTTCCTCATCTTACTTACTTCGACATCCTTTCCTCACATCCTCCCTGGATTTGACCGGCGATTATCTCTATTCCCCGGCGTCCTGGGGATAAAATAAGAATTCCGCTCTGCCGAAAGCCGCCCGGCAGGTTCTCCTGCATCGCCGCTGGTTTGGGAGAACTTCGCTGAACTTTTTCTCTGGTAGAGCAGGGATCAGGTTTTTGAAGTCAAATTTATATATAATCTCACTAATCAAGCTTGTTCAGGAATAAACTTTTGTTTCCCTGCTTGCCCTCAGCAGCGGGATTTGCGATCAGGTTTGTCTCGGTGCTCGGGGTTTCAGGCCTCCTCAAAAACTCCCTCGCTGCGCTCGCTCAAACAGTTTGAGGCGGCTTTGCTGAAACCCCTGTGCACCTTTTGATGCAGGCAAATCCAATGATCGCTGAGGGCAAGCAGGGAAACGTAAGCGAAATCTGACTAAACTGCATAACCATGTTTATTGTTTTATAGTTTGAGGCCCAGGGGGTGGGCTTGGTCCCATTGACGGAAAATGTGTTCGTCTACGGCACGCTGCTGCGGGGTAACATCAACGAAGGCTTGCTCAAAGAGGGGCGTTTGGTCGGCCGGGGCATTGTCCATGGCCTGGCCCTCTTCGATGTCAATCCCTCTTACCCCGGGGCCGTAAAAGCATTTGGAAAAAAAGTCCGGGGCGAGGTCTTCGCCGTGGATGCGGCAATGCTGGCAAAACTGGACCGTCTGGAGCACAACGGCCTGCTCTACCGGAGAGAAATCATGCCGGTTCTCCTGGAAGGAAGCGGCAAAAAGGTGGAGGCCTGGGTTTACCTTTGGCTGGGAGAAGTGGATCCCCAGGGAGAAGTGCCTCTGCATCGTCAACCCTGGCAAGGTTGAGCAAGAGGAGGATCGCCGGTACGAAGAGGATGGGAGTGAGAGATGATGGCAGAGCGCCCGCAGATTTATCACTGTTTAAATTCCCGCCAGTTTTCCCGCCCGTTTGTTGAAGAGGCCTGTCATTTGGCGGACATGGCCCGCATAATCGGGAAAACCAAGGCCGGGATGGAATTCCTCTCCACGGTTTTTAATGACAAACGGGCCATGCTTTTTTTTACGCAGCCTTCCACCCGCACGTTTCTTTCGTTTTTCAGCGCATGCCAGATACTGGGAATGCACTGCGCTGAAGTGCGGGACAGCCGCACATCTTCGGAGGTCAAGGGGGAGTCAGAAGAGGATACCCTGCGCACCTTTTCATCATTCTTTGACCTGATTATCATGAGACACTACGAGGCCGGCCTGGCTGAAACCATTGCGGCGCTTTTGGACCAGACGGAACGACCGGTGCCCGTGATCAATGCGGGATCCGGCAAAGACCAGCACCCTACCCAGGCTTTGTTGGACATTTATACCTTGAAGCGGTGCTTCCAGGACCAGGGCGGCATCGATGGAAAATCCATCGCTTTCGTCGGTGACCTGCTGCGGGGGCGCACCATTCGCTCCCTCTCTTTGCTCTTAAGCAAATATGATGATGTAAAGATGGTTTTCGTGGCACCGCCCCCCTTCCAGGCCGGCAGGGACATCTTAGGCTCCCTGGAAGAGGAAGGGGTCTCGTATCAACTGGAAGAGAATTTTGAATCCGTGATCCCCCGGGTAGACGCCATTTACATGACCCGCTTGCAGGATGAATGGGACAAGGAAGAGCACAAAATCAGCACCATCGACATGAACCGTTACTCCTTCCAGGCTCATCACCTGGAGCTGCTCCAGCCGCATGCTGTTTTGCTGCACCCCCTGCCCCGCCGGCAGGAGATTGCGCCAGAAGTGGATGGAGATCCCCGGGCGGTTTACTGGCGGCAGGTGCGAAATGGCATGTGGATCCGGGTTGCGCTGCTTGCCTTAATTTTTCAAAGGCAGGAGAGAATCATCGAGTACTTTGAACACGCGGGTGGTCACGAAAGGTAATTCGGTTGCTCTTGCAGGTAAAGGACGGGAATGATTTCTTTATCAGGCCTGTGAGGTAGGAGAGAAAGACGCGGCTGAAAAAATCCCCTTCTTGGCAAACTTATAGCAGGTAATATTAATAATATGACGAAGTACAGTCTCGAAGTGAGGGCAAAAATGAGCGTCCTGTTATTTATGATCAACTATTTTCACCGCATCCTGGAATACACGGTTAACCATTTTACCCTGGTTCTCACCGTGATGATCCTCTCCATGGTGCTGTGGTTCTCCGTGGGAGTCTTGATCAGCCGTTATGAGATGCTGGCCGGTGCGGTCTTGGGACTGGGGAATATTCTTTTTTGCATCCCCAGTATTTCCCTGTTCGGCTTGTTTATGACCATTCCCCAGTTGGGCCTGGGACGGCGTTCTGCCGTATTGGCCCTGGTGCTGTATGCCATGATGCCCCTGGTGCGCAACGTCTACCGGGGCATCAAATCCGTGGATCCCCGGGTTGTGGAGGCCGGCCAGGGAATGGGGCTTTCCAGCTGGCAGCTGCTCTGGCAGATCCAGGTGCCCATGGCCTGGCCGGTTATTTTTGCTGGCATCCGTATTACCGTGGTGATGATCACGGGGATTGCCACGGTGGCAACCTTTATCGGGGAGAGGAACCTGGGCAGGCTCATCCATCACGGCATTACCCGCTCGAACTCCGACATGATCCTGGCCGGCGCTCTGATCGTTTCCGTGGTCGCCCTGTGCCTGGACATGTTGATGGGACTGCTGGAAAAGAAGCTTGTTTCGCCGGGCCTGCGCTACCAGCAGCGAGAATAGGGAGGGAGCTGTTCAAGATGATCGAACTGCAAGAGGTTACGAAAACATTTCCCGGCTCCGGCACCCCTGCGGTGAAGGGTGTTTCCCTGCAGGTAAAATCCGGTGAAATCTGTGCCCTGGTGGGACCATCAGGCTGCGGTAAGACCACGATCTTGCGCATGATCAACCGCCTGGTGGAACCGTCATCCGGCTCTTTGTTCATCGACGACCAGGATATCATGAAGGTAAATCCAGATCACTTGCGCCGCGGGATTGGCTATGTGATCCAGCAAATAGGTTTGCTCCCTCACCGCACGGTAGAAGAAAACGTCGCCCTGGTGCCTCGCCTGCTGAAGTGGCCTGAAGGGCGTATTAAGGAAAGGGTTGAAGAACTCCTGGAAAAAGTGGGGCTCGACACCGACGAGGTGCGTAAAAAGTACCCGTATCAGCTGAGCGGTGGGCAAATGCAGCGCATCGGCGTGGCCCGGGCCCTGGCCGTGGATCCCCCCGTGATGCTCATGGATGAACCGTTTGGGGCCGTGGATCCCATCGTGCGCCTGCGGCTCCAGGATGAGTTTTTGAAACTTCAACAGTCCTTCAAAAAGACCATCTGCTTTGTAACCCACGACATGAATGAAGCGATGAAAATGGGGGACAAAATTGCCATCATGAACGGTGGCTTCCTGGTTCAGCACGGAACTCCCCGGGAAATCTTAGCCCAACCGGCCAATTCCTTCGTGGAAGATCTGGTTGGAGAGGACAGGGGGGTTAAGCTGCTGGACCTGGTGAGGGTTGAGGCCCTGATGCTGCCCCGTGAGGCGGGAACCGCAAATGGAAGAAGCGTCCAGGCCTTGGATTCGGCGAAAAAAGCCCTGGAAGTGATGCTGGAACACAACGTAGACGGGGTAACCGTCTGCCGGGAAAAACAGGTGGTGGGCATTCTTACCTGGGAAACGATCAAAACCTACGTGCATCAAGCGGGGAGTGAAGCCGGTGGATAGCCAGCTTTTCCTGGATACTTTGCTGCAGCGCTCCCCTCCCCATATCCTGGAGCATGCCAGGCTGGTCCTGGTCCCCCTGGGCTTGGCCGTTTTGGTGGCTTTCCCCATCGGCGTAATTTTAACCCGCCCCCAATATCGCCGCTACGCGGGCCGGGTGATGGCCGTGCTGAATGCCGGCCAGACAGTGCCGCCCCTGGCGGTGATCGCTGTTTTTTTACCCTTTTTGGGCCTGGGTTTTCGCCCCGCCGTCATTGCCCTGACGATTTACGCCCTTCTGCCCATTGCCCGCAATACCATTGCAGGTATTTCTTCGGTTTCCGAGGATGTCAAGGAGGCGGCACGGGGAATGGGCATGACCCCCTGGGAAGTGTTTACCCAGGTGGAGTTACTCCTGGGCCTGCCGGTGATCATGGTGGGCATCAAAACCTCGGCCGTGCTCACCGTGGGGACGGCCGTTCTCGCCGCCCTGGTGGGAGGCCGGGGAATGGGAGCGGTTATTTTTGCCGGGATTAATTTTTTCCGCCCCGAGTTAATTTTGGCAGGGACCTTGATTATCGGTTTGATGGCCATTTTACTGGAACGCCTCCTCACCCTGGCGGAGTGGTTTATTCTCCCCCGGCATCTGCGTTGAAATTTTCAGCAGGGAAAATCTTGCCGGGTGTGTTAAACCTCGCCAGAGGACCACGGGGTGCGGGTGGAGCGTATCTTTGCAGGCTGGCAAAAAACTATTTTGAAAGGAGCTACGTAAAAAATGAAAAGGTCAATTTGGAAAGGCGCTGTACTCACGGGATTGCTGCTGCTGGTCTGGCTGGCAGCCTGGGGATGTGCATCCCCGGCGGCCCCGGATGCAGCCCCGGAGGAACGTATGCCTGTTGTGGTTAGCTCGAAAACGTTTGGGGAAGCGCTGACCCTGGGAGAGATGACAGCCGCATTATTGCGGGACCGTGGTTATGAAGTGGTTGACGAAATCGGCTTGGGGGAAGTGGCCGTGATCCGTCCGGCCATAGAGACCGGACAGGTCGACGTCTACTGGGAATATACGGGCACCGGTTTGATGAACTTGATGCAATACGGTGAAGTTGTGACAGACCCCGAAGAGACTTATCAACTGGTGAAGGATTGGGACCGGGAAAACCACAACCTGGTGTGGCTGGATTACGCGCCGGCCAATAACACCTTTGTGCTTTTTATTTCCCAGGAAGTCAAGGAAGAATTTGGTTGGTCTACCATTTCTCAGCTGGCGGATTATGTGGGGGACGGGGAGAACGAACTCAAGCTGGCTACCCCGGCGGAATGGACTGAACGCGAGGATGGACTGCCCAATTTCCAGGAACACTATGATTTTCGGTTTCGCGATGGCGATCTCGAGATCGTTGAACTGGGCCTGGCCTACGAAGCGGTAGGAAGAGGACTGGCCCAGGTGGGAATCGGGGATGCCACGGAAGGGCGGATCGCCTATTTTGACCTGGTCGTGCTGGAAGACGATCAACAGTTCTTCCCTGCCTATAATCCGGCGCCCGTGATTCGACAGGAGGTGCTTGATGTCTACCCCGAACTGGAAGATCTTTTCCAAGAGCTGTCTGCCCTGCTGGACGCGGAAACCCTGACCCTGTTAAATAAAAAGGTGGCCGTCGATGGGATGCAGCCCGATGAAGTGGCCCGGGAATTCCTCCAGGAGCAAGACCTGATCAGCAGCTAGCCTTGCGCCCTGTTTCAGCGACCATTTATCCCTGGAGCGGAGAGGGTTCGAAAACGATGAAAATCCTGCTGGTAGACGATTCCATTCGCACGCGCTTGCTGCTGGAAAAGACCCTGGTAGAGGCCGGTTACAACAATTTGGTCACGGCCGGTTCAGCTGCCGAGGCCTTTGAGGTCTTGGGTTTGCACGACCCGGCAGTAGAAGTGTAAATCCCGGCACGCTGCAAGCGAAAAAAGGAAGTATTTTTCAAATGAAGCAGGACATTCGGAGAGACATGAAGAACCTCAAGATAATGTAAGTTGTATTAGAAAATAATAAGTACAAAAAGAAAGGATGAGCCAAGTGGTTAAAGTTTATGCATTAAGTACCTGTCCCTGGTGTAAGATGACCAAGCAATTCCTGGATGAAAAAGGTGTGGAGTATGATGTTTTGGACGTGGACAAACTGGCGGGCGATGAACAGAAGCAGGCCGTTTCTGAAGTGGAAAACCTTACCGGCAAACGCTCTTTTCCCGTGGTTGTGATCGATGACAAGGTGATCCAGGGCTACAAGCCTGATGACATCATGGAGGCGCTGGGTAAATGAGCCAGACGATTTACTGCCCGGTTTGCCGGGTGAATTTTAAACCGAAAGAAGAATTAAAGCCGGGGGCCGTGGTCGTCTGCCGCGTTTGCGGGGCCCGCATGGAAGTGCTTCAAGTCGAACCGGAAATCGAAGCGCGCAAGTATCCCCAGGAGCCGGAAGAGGAGATTTACGACCGGGTAAATACCTTTGCCGAATTAAAAGGATACGTGTTCAAGGAAACCAAAAAATATGTCATGGACGGGCTTTTACAAAAGAAGGAGGAGTACGGGGATTTTTACTGCCCCTGCCGCTTTGACAACATTCCGGAAAATATTTGTCCCTGCCTGGAGACCCGGCAAAACCAGGTGAAGAAAGAGGGCATGTGTCTTTGAGGGCTCTTTTACATGCCGGAGTAAGGTTTACTCCACTCGCTGCTTTCGGCGCCGGTTCGGCGTTACCCTTTTTTCTTGAGCTGATCCAGCTCTTCTTGAAGATCTTCCATTTGTTCCAGCAGGTCCAGGATCACGCTGGCGCCCATCAAGTTCACTCCCAGCGCTCTCTGCAAGCGCAGGGCTTTATAGATCCGCCCGACTTGATCGGTGCGGATATAATGCTGCCGAATGTCGATAATCCCCAGGTCACCCATTTTCAGGAGCAGATCCCGGGGGAGGCCGAGCCGATGAAGTTCAACCCAGCGGAACTCTTCTTCGCAAATTTCGGCATCAAAGCAGTATATTTCCACCTGGTATTTTTTCATGGTTTCGAGCTCCTTACGATTTATGGATTTCGGCCAACTGCTGGTAGAGCTTTTCTTCTTCGGGCATGATTTCCCGGGGGTTATCGATTACGATCCGCAGGTAGAGATCCCCGTTTATTCCGCTCTTTCCGGGCATCCCCTTGCCTTTCAGGCGCAGCTTATGACCGTTTTTTGTCCGGGGAGGGATGGTGACGCGCACGCTACCTTCCAGGGTCGGCGCTTGAACCTTGGCCCCCAGGGCAGCCTGCCAGGGATAGACTGTCAGGTCGGCCTCCAGGTCATTCCCGTTTAGTCGATAAAGGGGATGGGGTGCGATCTTGATTTTTAAGTACAGGTCCCCTTTTTCGCCACCGGGCTCGGCTTCGCCTCCCTGCCCCTTGAGGCGGATCTTCTTTCCGTCTCGGGCATCCCGGGGAATTTTTACTTTAATTGTCTTGACCCCGGAGATTTGCCCACTTCCGCCGCACAGGGTACAAAAGCTTCTTCCCTGTTGTCCGGTTCCACCGCACTGGGTGCAGAGGTCTTGCAGGTTGATTTGAAACTGTTTTTCCCTGCCGTGATAGACATCCTCAAGTGCAACTTCCAGTTCGGCTTCAATATCGATGCCGCGGCTGGGCCGGCGGGCCCTGGCCCTGGATGAGGCCTGCCCTGCCCCTCCCCGGCTAAAACCCTGCCCGAAAATGGCATCGAAAAATTCGCTAAAGCTGCTGGCCTGCCCTTCTTCTCCTCCGAACGAGAAGCTGAACCCTCCAGCATCACCGAAATCCCGTCTCATCCGCTCAAAATCCTGGGCATTCCACTGCTGGCGCTGTCCGTACTGCTGGTAGGAGGCAAACTCATCTCCATGCTGCCAGTTTGGCCCCAAGCGGTCATATTTTTCCCGTTTTTCCGGGTCGCTGAGCACTTCGTACGCTTCACCGATTTCTTTAAATTTCTTTTCCGCATCTTCTTTTTTTTCTGGAGGCTGCAGGTCCGGATGGTACTTTCGTGCCAACTTACGGTAGGCAGAACGGATGTCCTTTTCCGTGGCACTGCGATCCAGCCCCAGGATTTTGTAATAATCTTGAAATTTTACAGCCATGGTTCGTTTCACCTCTAGTGTTTTTCCATGTTCAATATGGCGAAAGGTTGTTTGGAATTACGCTCTCGTTCCTAAATTATAGCAAATCTTTATTTTAAAGGCAACGCAGGATCTTTATTTCACTGCACCAGAGAGGGATAGCGGAGACCAGAACGAAATAATAGGATATCCGCATAAAAAGGCTCAAATATATGCGGCGAAGCCTTGAGGTAAATCAATCAGAAACCGCCAAGGAGTTTTGAAGATGTCCTGGCTTATAGGGATTGCACCCGCTAGTTTTAAAGGAAGCCTGACTTCAACCCGGGTATGCCGCACGTTCACAGAAAAGGATGCCAGGCCCAGGGTCTGGCTCAATGCATGAGTTTTTTTGAAACTACAGCGGTGCCCTGCGCACCGGATCCCGGATCCCGGATCCAGGAGATCATTGCAGGTACCGCCTTGCAGGCCTCTCATCCTGTCAGCGTAGAAACGTTAGGTCCCGTGCAGGTCGGGGCAATAAACGGTTCTTCTTTTAGCGGAGGTGTTTCCTTCCCACCCTTGCCGCCATGACGACGGGATCGTACACGGGTGAAAAGGGAGGAGCGTAGGAAAGATCCAGGTTGAAGACCTGCCCCAAGGTCATTTCGGCAGATATGGCGGTTGCGTACACATCGATACGCTTGACCGCATCCAGGGGGCCGGCCAGCTGGGCGCCCAGGATGCGGCCGCTATCCCGGTTGACGACAACAACGCTTTGCAGGGTTTCCGTTCCAGGGTAATAGCGGGCCCGGCTGTTGTTGGATACCTGGTATTTGACTGGATTTAGTCCGTGTTTTTCCGCTTCTTCCAGGGTTAAACCGGTGCGCGCGATACCCAGGTTAAATACTTTTAAGATGGCGCTTCCCAGGACGCCCGGAAAGGGCTCCGTCTTCCCGCAGAGGTTTGCTCCGGCCATCATCCCTTCCCGGTTTGCTTTTAACGCCAGGGGTACGTAGACGGGGCTGTCGGTAACGAGGTGAAAGGTTTCTGCACAGTCTCCCGCCGCATAAATGTTCTCGTAATTGGTTTGCAAGAATTTGTTTACCCGGACGGTATTTTTTATGCCCAGCTCAATTCCGCTTCCCTGGAGAACGTCGGTGGCCGGCCGGACCCCGGTGGCGACCAGGACAAAGTCATAGGTCATTTTTCTATCATCGGCTGTGGTGATGACCGCTTTTTCCTTCTCTGCTTCGATTCCCCGTGCCGGGGTTTCCAGCTGCAAGACCACGCCTTCTTTAGTCATCTCATTCTTGATCCGATCAGAAATTTCAACCTCGAATGTCCTGGCTAAATCGTTGCGGCGATGCACGAGATGGGTTTCAATCCCCCGGGTTTTAAAGGCTTCCACCATCTCCAGGGCGATGTATCCACCGCCGATGATCGCACAATTTTGGAGGCGTTTCTCTTCGATTAAAGAAAAAATGTGCCGGGCATCATCCAGGCTGCCCAGGGAGGCAATCCGCTCGGACCACTGGATGTTGAGCCCTTCCGTTACAGGGACCGCTCCAGTGGCGATGACCAGAAAATCAAAAGACTCCACCGCGGGCCCGTCGGGGGTTTGCACTTCAACTTCTTGTTCAACAGGATGAACCCGGGTCACATGCCAACCCAGTCGCAGGTCGATTTTCCTCTCTTTCACGACTTCAGCAGGGGTCAATTCCATCAGGTCGTAAAAATCCGGGATAACTCCTTCAATATAGTAAGGCATCCCGCAGGCGGCATAAGAGATATACTGCCCTTTTTCCAGCACCACGGCCTCCCAATCGGGCTTTAAACGCTTAACCTGGCTTGCTGCACTCAATCCAGCGGCATTACCGCCAATGATCACGACCTTTGACATCATTTTCACCTCATTGGTTGATTTAAAAGGGGATTCGTTAAAATTGTATCGGATTGAGGCCGGGAATACAAGATGTAAATGATAAACTCCCTCGCTACCCTCGCTCAAACAGTTTGAGGCGGCTTGAAACCCCGAAGAAAACCAGCGGAACCCCTAAAAACAATTTCAGGGATTCCGCTGGCTTCAAGTGCTGAAGAAGTTGGCTCTGCTGCTTTGTTGATACGTTCCTGCTGGAATAAGGTCGCAGCATTCTGCAAACGCAGGTCAGTCGATCCTCTTTATTTACGCTGCTTTTCCTTTCGTTTAATGTCCTTCTTTTTCCAGGACGGGCTGGATGCCTTCTTTTATTAAATCGGACCGGTCGAGAAATTCCACGGGCTCTCCGGCCAGCGCTTCCAGGATGGCTTGTAATGCTGCGGTGCTGCGGCTGCTGACCAGGAAGATATCTCTTTCTGCAGTTACCCAACGCCCGGTCTGACTGGCGCCGATGTAGCGCTCAAAGACGTTCCAGGCCTCAGGATTAAGCTCCACGTAACCATCGGCCAGTTTGCCCACATCACTTTCGAAAAAATAGGTAAACTCCCGGGGTTCGTCGGTGAAGTAAATATCGAGATAATCTCCTTCGGTTGTCCCCCTGAAGCGCACGACATGGCGGTAAAAATCTTGCTCTTCCAGGGCGCCGGCCCGGTAAAACGTCAGGCCATCGGGCAGCGCATCCAGGACCTTTTGCAGCTCAGGCCAGGCTGCCTGGACCTCTTCCAGGTTGACCTCGGCGTTATATTCCCTCACGGTCATTCCTTGCAGCAAGGAATCGGACCACTGGAATTGCTCATCCTTCAGCTCGGGATTAATCTCCAGTTCGTTGAACTCCACGATGAGCTGCCGCTCCTCTGGATGGTTCAAGATTTTGCGCAGGGGAAGGTGGGTTTCATGATCAATCCAGAGCTGGTGAAACTCCTGGTCCCCCGTGAAGCGGTATTCCAGCAGGGTTGTTTCCCGGCCGAGCAGCATTTCTTCTCCCAGGGTATTTACCTCCGCGGCTTCATCCAGTTCCCAGATGGTTGTGCCGATATGGTAACGCCAGATTTCCCGCTCTGGGAAAAGATTTTCCACCTCAGCCTGGTCGTGGGGCCAGAGGATCAGCAGCCTTTGTCCGTCGCTGATATACTGCACCTCCACCCCCTGGTAGCGGTGATGTGCCGTGTACATGAAGGGTTTTTTGTATTGGATCTCGATGGTTTCCTGGAAATCGATTTGACCGTTGCTTTCAGAGCGGATTTCCACTACGCCACGATAGCTGTGCAGGTCTTCATAAGCTTTGATCACGGCGTGCACAATGTTACCGTTCTCCGGGCTGCTGAGGTTCAGTACCCCCAGGCCGATCACCAGGAGAAAGGCGGCCGCTGCGGCAAGTCCCTTTAACCACCGGGAACCCAGGAATCTCGCCGCCTTACTGCCTCTGTCGCCCCTGAGCCGCTTCACGGCCCGAACAGTTGCAAATAGTTCTTCCAATTCAGGGTTTACTGCTTCTTCTGATCGGTAGATCGTCGGCTTCTTTTCACGGTTTAAATCGTCGATAAACTGGTCAATTTCTTGTTCATAATGGTTATTGTTGTGCTTCATGAAAATAACCCCCTTCCTCGAGTATTGCTTTCAACGCGCGGAGGGCCCGTAACTGCAAGCTGCGGACAGCACCCGGTGTGCGTTTCATTTTAATGGCCACTTCCCCTACCGGTCGTCCTTCAATAATTCTCCAGTTCAAGACCCGGCGGTAATCGGAGCTAAGCCGGTTTAAGGCCTCTTGAATAATCATTTTTTCCTCCACCTCTCGCGGTTTTTCGACCAGGTCCCATCCCTGGGATTGAAGTTCTTGCATAGAGAGAGTCCCCGGCTGTCGGCCGCGTCTGCGCCATAAATCGGTCAGCTGGTTACGAGCCGCGGTGAACAGGTACGGCTCCAATTTTTCATCTGGCAGGTTTTCCGCTTCAAGGCGCCGGCATACCCGATGAATCGTGTCCTGGGTAAGCTCCTCGGCCTCTTCTCGATTCTGCACCCGGGAATAAAAGAATCGATAAAGCCGGGGCCAGAGCTCTTCCAGTTTTGTTTCCAACCGTTCAACCGACAGGTTTTTGTTTGTCAACTTGTTCACCTCGATACCGCGCGATATCTTTTAAGAAGAAGCCTCTATTATTGAAGACGAAAGAAGGGGGTTGATGTGACGTTAGCTGCAAATATTATGAGAAGAAATAATCAAAACGCAAAGAAGCCGCACAAATTCAAGCGGTGCGCGGCTTCGAATTATTCTAAGCTACTCCTTGTGCGGCCCCACAAATAAAGCATTTATCGCTGAACGAGGTCCCAGCGGGGCCTTACCGGCTGATCCGTTGCGATGTGGCCAAACAAAGACTCTACTTCGCGGCCCTCTTCCAGGAACTTGACCCTCTCCACACCGGGCAGTTCGCAGAGGGAATTCACCATGGAATAAACGGCCATGGTTTCACCGGCGGTACCCATTCCGCGTGCTTTTTGTTCATCTACAAAATCGCTGGTTAAATTCAGGATCAGCGTTCCCGTGTACGGCAGCTCTCCCGTGAGCACGACCAGAATATTTCGCTTACCGCTGTCGTGAATGGTGCGGTGAAGTTCGGGTCGTTCCGGGCCTTTAAGGAGTTCGTGGAAAACCCGCCTAGACATGTCTTCGATATTGCGCGGATTTACACCCCAAATCTCTCGCTGTTCCGGGACCAAATACGCGGCTTGTTCATCGGCAAAATACAGGGTGATCAAGTGTGCTGTGTCCACGGTAACCAGGCGTTTTTCTCCGTCCCAGTCCACCCGGGCTTCCAGGGTCTCTCCTACAAAGCGCAAGGGGACCATGGTTCTGTCATGAGATATTTCAGCCGGCACGTCCAGCAAATCCGCTCTTTCCCGGCCGTTGATCCAGACGGTTGTTTGGTCAATGAAAAACACAATCTCCTTATCATCCTTTGTCACGGTAACTTTGCGTTCCCCGCCATCCCAATCCACCCGGGCGCCCAGTTCTTCGCTGACAAAACGCACCGGCACCATCGTGCGGCCATTCTTAATATAAGGAGGTGAGTCAAAATGGATGGAGACACCGTTTACCAGGATACGGAGAAGCTTCTCATCCGCGGGTCCGGGCACAACTTCTTCTTCTTCGGCTTCCGGGTTCACCGGTCGTATCAAGGCTTCTGTGTAACGGGGATACACACTTAGGGGCAAGATGAACAGGGCCAAAAGCAACCAAACCAAAAGATTTTTTTTCAACATGATCCCTCCTCTGTAGGATAACAATAGCCGTTCAGGGCCAGTGGTGGACATAGACGATATCCTGTACTTTACGGCTTTTAACATTCTTTCTTTATGCCAGGATCTACTTGAGTATAGCATTTTCCGCGAGAAAACTCAACCGACGCAATGGACAGAAAGAGTTGACAAGGGAGTAGGCGCAGGATAAGATTAAACCAAGCGTAAATGCCCTGGATCAGCTTCGCAAAAAATATTTGATCATCAGGTCGTCTCCGGAGGTTGTTCCCGGCCTGGTTTAATCACAACGCGTTACCGCAACTGCACATGGACGCGAACGTAATATGAGCTTCGCGATAAGATCATACTTATGATGTGTTCTTTTCAGTGAAGCTTCATATGCCATGCTATTTCCGGGGGTTTACGAAGAATTTTGATAATCTAGTTAAAGGAGTGTAACTTCATGTTATCTGAAAAGCTATTAAAGGAGTTAAATGACCAGATCAAGTACGAGCAGTTTTCAGCAAACTATTATCTGGCCATGGCGGCTCACTGTGCAGCCCAGGATTTCAACGGTTTCGCCAATTTCTTCATGGTACAGGCCCAGGAAGAACAATTTCATGCCATGAAATTTTTTAACTTCATTAACGAAGTGGGAGGAAGGGTCTTGATCAGTGCTCTTGATGAGCCTAAAAATGAATATACCTCCCTGGAAGAGATCTTCACCCTCGCCCTGGAGCACGAAAAGTTTGTCACCAGGCGTATCTACACCCTCATGGATATGGCTGTGGAGGAAAAAGAACATGCCACAATCAGTTTTTTAAACTGGTTTATTGATGAGCAGGTGGAAGAAGAAGCATCCATGTCGGACATCCTCACAAAAGTAAGGCGATTGGGTGAAAAAGGGGAGGGGATTTATCACCTGGACAACGAACTGGCCCAGCGGACCTTTACCCCTCCGGCGAAGTAACCACCCGGGGATGTCCCCCCGACGTTAAGATTCCACATGGTAAAAGTTTATTCCACAATATTGACATTTCAAAAAAGGCATGTTACAATTTAGCTACCTGGAGTGCAGCAGGTAGCTATTTTTATGCTTTATTCCATGATTATAGCAAAGACGGTCATTTTTTTTACCCGTTTTTAGTTTTCGCAATATGGAATAGCATTTTAAATAAGACCCGATCTCGGGAGAAGGGACTGTAAAAGGAAAGGGGTGCATAATCCATGTGTGGAATTGCCGGACTGATTAGCCGCCAGCGTGTCAAAGAAAACGGTAAACGGATTAAACAGGGGATCGTGCTGCAAAATGACCGGGGCAACGGGTTAGGGGCAGGTTACGCTGCTTACGGGATATACCCGGATTACGCAGATCTGTACGCGATCCACGTGATGGCCATGGATGAAGAAAGTATGCTGGAGGTCCAATCTTACCTGCAGGAACATTTTGTGATCCAGCACATGGAAGACATCCCTATTTGGAACCGTGTGATTCATGATCATCCCCTGGTCAAACGCTTTTTTGTGGAACCCAAGGAGTCGATCATCAAGGCATTTCCCGTTCCGGTCAGTGAGGACAACTATACGATCGAAAAGGTCATGGCCATTAATGATCGGCAGGAGGGGGCCTTCGTCTTTTCCAGCGGGAAAGACGTGGGTGTTTTCAAGGGGGGAGGCACACCGGCAGACATTTATGATTTCTTTTGCCTGGATGACTATGAGGGATATACCTGGTTGGCCCACAACCGCTTTCCAACGAATACACCAGGTTGGTGGGGTGGGGCACACCCGTTCAACTTGCTGGGCTGGTCGATCGTCCACAACGGGGAAATATCCTCGTACGGGATCAACCGCCGTTACCTGGAAGGATTCGGGTATAAGTGCCGCATGCAGACGGACAGCGAAGTGGTTGCCTATCTCCTGGACCTGCTGATTCGCCGACACGGTTTGACCATTGAAGAGGCCACCCTGGCTTTGGCGCCGCCCTACTGGGCTTCGGTGGAGCGTGAAAAGGACCCGGAGGTGGAGCAGCGACTTCTGGCCTTGAAGATCATTTACGAATCAGCCATGCTCAACGGGCCTTTTGCCATCCTGGCAGGTTTTGATAATGGCATGTTCAGTATCACGGACAACACCAAGCTGCGCCCCATGACAGTAGGATTGGCGGATGATTACTCTTATTTTGCCAGCGAAGTTTCCGCCCTCTATGAAATGGAGCCGGGCTTGGAACGGGTGATTACGCCCAGGGCAGGGCAGCCTTGTATAGTAAACCTGGACCATGGCGCCGAGTCCCGGGAAGCGGAAGCACCCATTACACGATAGGAGGCGGCTGTTATGACACAACCAGAGGTTCATTCATCCAACCCTCCCCAGGAAACCCAGATCAGGCCGGAACCGGGACTCAGGTCAGCTTATCGCCCGGTTTTCGACATGAGTGTTTGTGATGGATGCGGGATCTGCGCCCGGGAATGTTCTTTCAACGAGATTAGAATGGATACCCGTGAGGGGAAAAAAGTGCCTGTGGCAAACAGGCGTTCCTGCGGAGCCTGCCATCGCTGCGAATATACCTGCCCCCTGGGAGCGATTCATATCGAAGAGAACAAGATGGCCTTGAGGCCGCATGGAGTTTGGAAGGACAGCGCCATGCAGCGTATCCACCTGCAGGCAGCTTCCGGCGCCGTAGCCCTGACGGGACTTGGCGCGGACACGGAAGTGCCCAACTATTTCGACCAGATATTATTTAATGCTTGCCAGGTCACCAACCCCTCCATTGATCCCCAGCGAGAACCCATGGAGACGGTTACCTACCTGGGCCGGAAGGCCAAATCGTTGAAAGACGTGGAGGATATCCAGCATTTTCACAATGCCCTGATCCGGCTGAGAATGCCGGTGGTCTTTGCTCCCATGTCGTACGGCAGCATTAACCTGAACTTCCAAAAAGCCATGGCCCGGGTTGCCCAGAAAAAGGGTTTGCTCTGGTATTCCGGTGAAGGAGGCCTGCACAAGGAACTCTATCCCTACCGGGACTGCGTGGTTTTGCAGGTGGCTTCCGGCCGCTTTGGCGTTAGCCAAGAATACCTCCGGGCGGGCAGGGCGTACCAGATCAAAATCGGGCAGGGAGCCAAGCCGGGTATTGGCGGACACCTTCCGGGAGAGAAAGTCCTGGAGGGAATTTCGGAAACCCGCATGATCCCTCTGCACAGCGATGCCATTTCCCCGGCGCCGCAGCACGATATCTATTCCATTGAGGATCTGCGCCTGTTAATTTATGCTATTAAAGAAGCCAGCGGCTATAAACCGGTTTGCGTGAAGATCGCTGCCGTGCACAATGTCGCTGCCATTGCCAGTGGGGTTGTCCGCGCCGGGGCCGATATGATCTACCTGGACGGCTATCGGGGAGGGAGCGGGGCCACGCCCTCCATTGTCAGGGACCACGTGGGCATACCCATTGAACTGGCCCTGGCGGCCGTGGATCAACGGCTGCGGGATGAGCATATCCGCGACCAGGCCTCCATCGTTGCCGCGGGCGGGATCCGCAACAGCGCCGATGTGATGAAGGCCGTGGCCCTGGGCGCAGACGTGGTCGCCATTGGCACAGCCTGCCTGTTGGCCTGCGGTTGCCATGCCTGCCAGCGCTGCAGCAGCGGGAAATGTCCCTGGGGAATTACCACCAATGACCCGGACTTATCCCAGCGGTTGGATGTGGATTGGGCCGAGGAGCGCCTCACCAACCTGCTCGAGGGGTGGCACCATGAAATGCAGGAGATCATGGGACTAAATGGGATCTACGATATCGGTTCTTTCCGTGGCAATCGACTAATTTTGAGGGGAGTGGGCTTAAGTGACCGGGAACTATCCATTCTTGGGATCCAGCATGCCGGAGAATAAAGCCTGCCCGGTAAAGACGCCGGTGGAGATCGATGCCCGCGGAATCTATTACCGGCAGTTAAATGAAAAAATCCTGCAGGTTGTGGAAGAAGGCGCCCGACATGTTATCGTGAGGAATGTGCGGGGACAGCGTTACCTGGCCGCCGGTTTGAGCCGGGAAGATCTGCTGTTGGAGATACACGGGGTGCCGGGTGAGGACCTGGGATTCAACATGAACGGACCCACGGTGAAAGTATTTGGGCACGGTCAGAACGCCGTGGCCAACACCATGGACAGCGGGCAGATTATCATTCACGGCCTGGGAGGCGACGCCTTGGCCTACGGCATGAGGGGAGGCAAACTTTTTGTCCGTGATGACGTAGGCTACCGGGTGGGCATCCATATGAAAGAATATCAAGAAAAGATACCCCTGGTGGTTGTGGGAGGCACGTCCGGGGATTACCTGGGAGAGTACATGGCCGGCGGCGTCTTAATTCTCCTGAATAAAGATAATGAAAGGGATCTGGTCGTGGGTAATGCGGACCGCACCCTGGCCACGGGCATTCACGGAGGCGTCATCTATATTTACGGTTACGAAGTGCCCTCCTATCTACTTGGCATCGGCGCGGTGATCAGGGAAGTGGAGCCCCGGGAACAGGAATCCATCGAAAAGCATGTTCTGGAATTCTGCCGGCACTTTGCCTTGGAAGCCCCGGCACTGCTGGACCGCAGCCTGGTCAAAATTCAGCCTGCGGGAAGCCGTCCCTTCGCAAAGTTTTATTCCCCGGCTTATCCTGTGGATACCGGTTTGAAACCCCAGTGGTTGGAAAAGACTTCACCGTGCGAGGCCTCGTGCCCCGCGGGTGTGCCCACGAGCCGCTTTTTGCGCCACCTGCGCCACGGCGAGAACGAAGCAGCCCTGGCCTTGCTGGATGAGGTGACACCTTTTCGTTACAGCTGCTGCGGGTTTATCTGCCCCCACCTTTGCATGGAGGGCTGCACCCGGTCCCGGGTGGATTTCCCGGTACGCACGGCCGACCTGGCCCGCCGCTTCAAAAGTGAACTGCTCCCTTCGGTTGAAGGGCCCAGGCCGGAAAAAATTGCCGTGGTCGGTGCCGGGCCTTCAGGGCTGAGCGCGGCTTACCAGCTGGTCCGCAAGGGCTACGGGGTAACCGTTTTTGATGAAGCCGAGCATCCCGGTGGGAAACTCTACCAGGTGATTTCGCGCACCCGGCTGCCCCTGGAGGACCTGGAGCATGACCTGGCCCGCATTGCCAAGCTCGGTGTGCGCATGGAAGCAGGTCGTCGGGTTGACCGGGAGAAGTTCGAAGAAATCCTGAGAGATTATGATCATGTTGTCGTGGCCGTGGGTGCCCACAGGCCGGTTATGCCTCCCGTGGAAGGGGTCGAGCATTTAAGCCCCGGGCTGGACTTTCTCAAAGCTTACAACCGGCAGAAGATGTCGGCTGAAGGTCCGGCATTGGAAACGGGGGATCGGGTTGTCGTCATCGGGGGAGGAGACGCTGCCGTAGATGGGATTGAAGCCCTGATTGACCTGGGGGTCAAGCCCGGGGCAATCACGGTGGTCGATATTCAAAAACCGTCTGCCAATCCCCAGGAGCGGCGGAAGTTGGAGCAGATGGGAGTCCTTTTCCGCTATCCCCTCTTTCTCCAGGAAGCGACTTCCCGGGGGGCCTGGGTGGCTGATGGCGCCGGACGCCGGGAGTTTCTACCGGCTGATAAAATTCTGGTCTTTATCAATGAACAGCCGGTGCTGGATTTTCTGCCGGCCGAACTGCAGGAGCAGCGGGATAAACGAGGATTTTACCCGGTAAAAGAAGACAGCTTTCGCACCAGCCATCCCAAGATCTCCATCGTGGGAGACGCCTGTAACATGGGGTTGGTGACCACCAATATCGGGAAAGGGCGGCAGTGCGCCCAGGAAATCCATGCTGTACTTCAGGAAGAAGATTATCTGCCGGAGAGCAAGGATCTCGTCGAACCTGTATGCTTGCACCCGGAACGGGCCCTGCCCCTGGCGGAAGGAGAACTGGACATTGAAGAAGAATATGACCGCTGCCTGCACTGCGGAATCTGTGTGCAGTGTGACAGCTGCGTGGAAGCCTGTCCGCGCCAGGCACTCACCCGTGAAAACGACCAGTTTGAAGTTGATCTTTCCCGGTGCGGCGGCTGTGGAACCTGCGCGGCCAGCTGCCTGGGCGGTGTAATTCGCATGGTTCGCAAGTAAAATCCCTGGACTATAAGATTTATCAGCAGCGGGATATTGTTATCTTTAGAACGAGGGTGAGAACAGTGATCATTGCCCTGGCCCAAGTGAACCCCACCATTGGAGCTTTGCACAACAATGCCGAGAAGATGATCCGGATCATCGAACAGTGTCGCGATGATGGTGTGGAACTGGTCGTTTTCCCCGAGCTGGCCGTGACCGGCTATCCTCCACGCGATTTGCTGTTGTACCAAGCCTTTCTGCAGGAAGTGGAAAGAATCACGCTGCAGGAAATTCTTCCGGCGACAGCCGATATCACCGTAATCATGGGATCACCCTGGCGTACAGCGGCGGAGGAAGAAAAGCTTTATAACGCGGCCCTGGTGATGAAGAACATGGAGATCTTTTCCATTCACCAGAAAACTTTGCTGCCCAATTACGATGTCTTCGATGAAAATCGCTATTTTGCCCCTGCTCCCCGGCGCAATGTGCTGGACCTGGCGGGAAAAAAGATCGCGGTGACTGTCTGCGAGGATATATGGAATGACAAGGATTACTGGGAGCGTCGCCTTTATGACCAGGATCCCGTGGAAGAACTCTGCAGCCAGGGCGCCGAACTGCTGGTCAATATTTCCGCTTCCCCCTATCACCTGGGAAAGGTCCGGGAAAGGAGCAAGATGCTCTCTGCCCTGGCGAAAAAGTACAGGCTTCCGCTTGTTTATGTCAACCAGGTAGGTGGTAACGATGAGCTGATCTTTGATGGCAGCAGCCTGGTTGTAACGGAGCATGGGGAAATTGCCTGCCAGGCTCCTTGCTTCCAGGAAGGCGTGCGTTATTTCGCTTTGACTGAAGGCCGGCCCCGGCTTGTTTCTCCGGTGGAGAACCGAAAACCCGTGGGAGGAGCGAGCTCTAAGGCGCATGCAGGCCTGGCCGCTCCTACTCCGTGGCGACTGGATGCCCACCCCGAAGCCCCCGGTGCAGAGGGAGCGGATCATCTCCACCAGGCCCTGGTCCTGGGATTGCGGGACTACCTGAAAAAAACCGGGTTTGACCGGGTTGTGATCGGTTTGAGCGGGGGGATCGATTCGGCCGTGACCGCCGCCCTGGCGGTAACCGCCCTGGGGGCGGAACAGGTCCTGGGCGTGCTGATGCCTTCCCGCTATTCCTCCAGGGACAGCATCAAGGATTCTCTGGAACTGGCGAAAAACCTGGGCATGAAAACAAGGGTGATTCCCATTGAAAAGCCCTTTGCTGCCTTTTTGGATTTGATGAACGGGAAAAGACTGCCCCGGCTGGACCTGGCCGAGGAAAACATCCAGGCCCGCATTCGTGGAAATATTTTAATGTTTATCTCTAACCGGGAACGGCGCATGGTTCTAACAACCGGGAACAAGTCAGAATTGGCCGTGGGATACTGCACCCTTTACGGAGATATGTCCGGGGGGCTCGCCTTGCTGGCGGATGTGCCGAAAACCATGGTTTACCAGCTGGCAGTATATATGAATGAAAAAAAAGAAGGTGAAGTTGTTCCCCGGGGAGTTATTGCCAAGGCCCCCTCGGCAGAACTGCGGCCCGACCAAAAAGACCGGGACTCACTTCCACCATATGAAATACTTGACCGCGTTTTGCACATGTATATCGAAGAAAATTGTCATCTCGAAGAAATCGTCGCCGCGGGCTTTCGCCGTAAAACGGTTAAAGACATTATAGAAAAGGTTGATCATGCCGAATATAAGAGGTTTCAAGCCGCCCCTGGGTTGCGGGTAACTACCCGGGCATTTGGCAGCGGGAGAAGAATGCCCATCGCGCGAAGCACTTCCGTAATATGAAATGTTTTTCCATAAGGTATTGACAGGAGAGAAAATCCAGGGTATGATGGGATCCATGAAGTGCAGGGGAGGCAGATATGATTGAAGGAACTGGAATACTGCCTGGGCATCACCGACATCGCTGATGGCAGGGCCATTATATCCGCTCTTTCCACCGCAGGCTTTCGCTGTCAAGGCCAGGACCAGGACTGTTCCCACCTGCTGCGAACCCTACAACGGGTGCAACCGCAACTGGTGATCATGAGTTTGGACTTACCAGGCGACGTTCACGGGACCGTAAACACGATTGATCAAGAAGCCCTGGCGGCATTACTGCTGGTTTCCAGGAAGACCGTACCGGGAATTGCATGGGACAACAACCGGGATGAGACTCCCCTGGTCATGACATTACCCGTGGAAAGCAACGTGCTGTTGGCCGTGGTCAAGGTGCTTTACCTGGAATATGTCCGCCGCAAACGCTTGCTGGAGGAACTCAGGTCCCTCCGTTCCAAGCTCCAATCGCGGACGGTGATTGAAAGGGCCAAGGGTATTCTCATGAAAGAACTTTCCCTGGATGAACAAGGCGCATACCGGTTTTTGCAGAAAAAAAGTATGGATTTACGTCTGCCGCTGAGAGATTATGCGGACAGCATCATCACCGGTAGAGTTTTGCGCTAGTAATCGCATAATTCACGGCACGAGGTTTTCCAGTTCGCGTTCGCAGGCTGCGGGAACAGCATACAAAACTTGTGGGCAATGGCGCCCCAAAAGGGTTTTTACAACCCTTGGGGCGCTTTTTGTTTAGCATCAAATACCTAAAAGGAGTTGATTTTCATGGGGTACGGCAACGAAGACATTATTCGCATGGTGGAGGAGCAGAATGTTAAATTTATCCGTCTCCAGTTTACAGACATTTTCGGGGTTTTGAAAAACATCGCCATTCCGGCAGATCAGCTGTCCAAGGCACTGGAAGGAGAAATCCAATTCGACGGATCATCCATTGAAGGGTTTGTACGCATCGAAGAATCGGACATGAACTTGAGGCCGGACCTGGATACTTTCGTAACCTTTCCCTGGCGGCCCAAGGAAGGCGCCGTCGCCCGCATGATCTGCGATGTCTACAATCCTGACGGCACACCTTTTGCAGGGTGTCCCCGGGGGCGGCTGAAAAGCGTGATCGCCGAAGCAGAAGAGATGGGTTTTTTCATGAATGCCGGGCCGGAAGCAGAATTTTTTCTCTTTCATACTGACGAGGAAGGACTTCCAACCTTGAAAACCCACGACCGGGCCGGATATTTTGATATGACCCCGGCCGACCTGGGAGAAAATGCCCGCCGGGACATGGTGCTGACCCTTTCGGATATGGGCTTTGAAGTCGAGGCTTCTCATCACGAAGTAGCTGCGGGCCAGCACGAAATTGACTTCAAGTATAACGATGCTCTCACCACGGCAGACAGCCTGGCCACCTTTCGCCTGGTGGTTCGCACCGTGGCTCAGCGACACGGTTTGCACGCCAGTTTTATGCCCAAGCCCATTTTCGGAATCAACGGATCCGGGATGCATACACACCAGTCCCTATTTCGCGGGGAAGAAAACGCTTTCTATGATCCCAAGGCACCCTATGAATTGAGTGAAACCGCCCTGAATTACATTGCCGGGATCATTGAGCACGTGAAGGCCTTTACGGCCATCACGAACCCCACGGTAAACTCTTTCAAACGTTTGGTTCCCGGCTACGAAGCGCCGGTTTACGTGGCCTGGTCCCAGCGAAACCGCAGCCCGCTGATCCGTATCCCGGCCCGCAGGGGATTGGGAACGCGGGTGGAGGTGAGGAGCCCGGATCCTTCCTGCAACCCTTACCTGGCCCTGGCAGTGATGCTCAAGGCCGGTCTGGACGGGATTCAACGCAAGCTGACACCCCCGGAACCGGTAGAGCGGAACATCTATGAAATGACTGAAGAGGAACGGAAGAACAGGAACATCGACAGCTTGCCGGGGAACCTTTTCGATGCGCTCCAGGAGCTGGAGCAAGATCCGGTCATGATCGCTGCCATAGGAGACCATATCTGGGAGAGATTCCAGGAAGCCAAGATTCTCGAATGGGACAGCTTCCGCACGGCGGTCCATCCCTGGGAAGTCAACAAGTACCTGGCCAAATTCTAGTCAGGAAATGTCAATAGTAACAAATGGAGCAAGGGCGCTCAGATAGAACCATATCTGGGCGCTTCTTGATTCCAGGGGTTTGAATCTATATACGAAAAACGAAAGGATGGATGAAAGGTGATCTCTATTTGTGCGCAGTTTAATTCTCGGAAGGCAGGGCTGATCCTGCTGCTGGCTATGATCCTGGTCCTTTTGTTTCTGCCGGTTCGCACCGCTTCAGCGGCTACCCTGGAAGACCTCGTGGTTGCAGCGGATTCCGTCTGGATCCTGCTGGCCGCCTTCCTGGTGTTTTTCATGCACGCCGGGTTTGCCATGGTGGAAACAGGGTTCACCCGGGCAAAAAACGCCGGCAATATTATCATGAAAAATTTCATGACCTTCAGCATGGGAAGCATCAGCTATACGCTGATCGGGTTTACCCTGATGTTCGGACTGACGGCTGCCGGGTTTGTAGGTTTTTCTGGAAACAGTCTAACTGACGATTTTACCCACCTGGGATTGGATGTTCCCATTTACGTGTTCCTTATTTTCCAAACGGTTTTTGCAGCTACCGCCGCCACCATTGTCTCAGGAGCCGTGGCGGAACGCATTAAGTTCCCGGGCTACCTGCTCTACAGCGTGGTTCTCACGGCGATTATATACCCGGTCGTGGGACACTGGGTCTGGGGTGGAGGCTTTTTAGAAGAACTGGGATTCATTGATTTTGCCGGATCGACGGTTGTCCACGGCACCGGGGGTATTGCCGCGTTTATGGGCGCCTATTTTCTGGGAGCCCGGGCCGGGAAGTACAATGAAGATGGGAGTGTCAATGCCATTCCCGGGCACAGCATCACCCTGGGGGCCCTGGGGGTGTTGATCCTCTGGTTCGGCTGGTTTGGGTTTAACGGGGGAAGCACCCTGAGCGCCCTGGACCCGGATATGGGCCTGGTCGTGGTGAATACCAACCTCTCGGCTGCCGCCGGAGCCATCCTGGCCATGACCGTCACCTGGCTCAAATACAGTAAGCCCGACGTGAGTATGACTTTAAACGGTGCCTTGGCCGGCCTGGTTTCTATTACAGCGGGTTGTGGAAACCTGTCTCCGCTCGGGGCGATTATTGCCGGGGCCATCGGCGGCATCATCCTGGTTTTCTCCGTGGAAATCATCGATAAGAAAATCAAGGTGGATGACCCCGTAGGCGCTGTATCTGTGCACGGGACTTGCGGCATCTGGGGAACCCTGGCTGTTGGCTTCCTGGCCACGGAGGGCGGTCTTTTCTACGGTGGTGGCGCGGGGTTGCTGGGGATCCAGGCCCTGGGTGTGCTGGCCATGATTGCCTGGGTTGGCGCAACAGCTGCGGTGCTCTTCGCAATTATCAGGTCTACCGCCGGCCTGCGGGTACCCCGTGAAGAAGAGATTCGCGGTCTCGATATCGGAGAACACGGCATGGAAGCCTATGCTGATTTTGTTCCCAGGTAAAGGACATCAACAATCGCATGAAAGGAGTATGCCTCGTGAAAAAAATCGAAGTCATTTTTCGGCCCAATAAGATGATTGATCTGGAAGAAGCGCTTAACGGCGTTGTGACAGGGATGACGGTTACCCATGTAAAGGGATTTGGCACGCAAAAAGGAGAAACCCAGGTGTACCGGGGGACCCCGGTAAACGTAAACCTGCTGCCCAAGATGAAAATGGAAACCATCGTCTCCGATGACCGGGTGGAAGAAATCGTGCAGTTGATTCAGAAGGTATGTCAAACCGGGAAGTACGGCGATGGAAAGATCTTTATCATTCCCGTAGAGGATGCCATCCGCATCAGGACAAATGAAAGAGGCGATGTTGCCTTGTAACCGGGGTTGCGGGGGAACGGTTTCAAGTGCAGTCCCAAGTGCAGTCCAAGGTTGGTGCCAGTTTCTTTTCCCCTCCCTTCGACGAACGGATGCGAGGTTTCGCGTCCCCGCGACCTGCGTATAGCGCCCGGACTTAACCCGAAGATCTCTTTCCAGGGGCAGGCTTTTACGAAGACACTTTGGAGTAAATGCTTCGTAATCGTCTGCCCCTAAGTGATCGTTGAAGGGCTCAATCGATCCCGGGGATCGCCCCGGGATACCGCGAATCCTTACCTAAGGCTCCTTTGTTTTGCGAGGCATTTATGCTATAATGATCTGTAATCAACTCCCTGCCAGGGAGTCGTGGATGAAGCTGTTAGAAGGGGAGCTGTCTTGCCTTGTCGGATGGATTTAGCTTTGATGTAATCGTCATTGGTGCCGGGCACGCCGGATGTGAGGCAGCCTTGGCCGCTGCGCGCATGGGCTGTCAAACCCTGCTTATCACCACCAACCTGGATCACCCGGCGATGATGGCCTGCAACCCTTCCCTGGGCGGCCCCGGCAAAGGCCACTTAATCCGGGAGATCGATGCCCTGGGCGGGATCATGGGCATTGTCGGGGACCGCCACGTCTTACAGATGCGCAAGCTAAACACCAGTAAAGGCCCAGCTGTCCAGGCATTACGGTCCCAGATCGATAAACATGCCTACCAGCAAGGCATGAAAGAGAGACTGGAGCAGGAAAGCCGGTTAGTGCTGAAGGAAGGGGCCGTGCGGGAGATCCTGGTACAGGAAAACCGGGCTGTTGGCGTGGCCACCCGTCAGGGAAGTATATACCGGGCTTCCTGTATTGTGCTGGCGGCAGGCGTCTATATGAACAGCGAGATCTTCCTGGGAGATAACCACTTTCCCGGCGCACCGGGGAACCAGGTTCCCTCCCGGGAACTTTCCCAGAGCCTGGTGCAGCTGGGCCTGGAAGTGGATCGTTTTAAAACGGGAACGCCGCCCCGGGTTAACCGGCGAAGTATAGATTTTGAAGGCTTGATCCAGGTTCCGGGAGAACCCGAGGCCGGCACGTTTTCCTATGCGACAGAGAATCCCCACTTCGAGCAAATTCCCTGTTACCTGACTTACACCACCAGGGAAACCCATGAATTGATCCTGGAAAATAAACATTACGCGCCGATTTATTCAGGCCTGATCAAGGGCCGTGGACCTCGCTACTGTCCTTCGATTGAAGACAAAGTCGTCCGCTTTCCTGACCGGGAAAGACACCCGATTTTTATCGAACCGGAAAGCAAGGGATCACAGGAAATGTACCTGCAGGGCATTTCTACTGGCCTTCCGGAACACCTGCAGTATGCCTTTTTGCGCACCATCCCGGGATTCAGGGACGTGGAGATCATTCGCCCGGCCTATGCCATTGAATATGACTTCTGCCCACCGACGCAGCTGGAGCCGACCCTGGAAGCTAAAAAAATCCCGGGGCTCTTTCTCGCCGGCCAGGTGAACGGCACAACAGGCTACGAAGAAGCAGCGGCCCAGGGCTTGGTGGCCGGCATTAACGCGGCATTGCTTTGCCGGGAGGAACCGCCCTTTGTGTTGCAAAGAACCGAGGCTTATCTCGGTGTTCTGATCGACGACCTGGTAACCAAGGGAGTAAGTGAGCCTTATCGCATGTTCACCTCCCGCTGTGAGCACCGCCTGGTCTTACGACACGATAATGCCGACCTTCGTTTAACGGAGAAGGGATACAGGTTGGGCTTAATTGATGAAGAGCGCTACGCTGGTTTCCTGCGGAAGAAGCAGACCCTGGAGGAGGAAAAGGGCAGGGTGGAAAAGATCCGCCTGACCCCTTCATCTCGTGTGCATGCGGTTTTGCAGCAGCTGGGCTCTGCTCCTTTGAGCAGGCCCCAGACGCTGGCAGAGCTGCTGAAGCGGCCGGAGATCTCTTATCGAACACTCCTGCAGCTGCAGGAGCGACCGGGGGAATTCCAGTTGACCGGGGATCAAGAGATCGCCGACGAGGTGGAGACCCAGATCAAGTATGCCGGCTACATCGCCAAGCAGCTGAACAACATCAAGCGGGTGGCGGGCCTGGAAGAAAAAACAATCCCTCCCGATTTCAATTATGATCGATTAACCAATCTTTCTACGGAAGCCCGGCAGAAATTGAAGGCCATTCGACCACGAACCCTGGGGCAAGCGTCGAGGATCGACGGAGTTTCCCCGGCGGACATCTCTTTCCTGGTCCTGCATCTTACCCCCCGGCGCCCACGCAGCGAGGGCCGTCAACAGGGCCAGGCCAGGGAAAGCCGACCTGTGGTCGGCAATAGGGAGGGGAGTGAAGTTTAGTGCCAGCCTTCGGGTGGTACTACCGCTTGAGCCGGTTTTTCCGGGAATCCTTCGGCGAGAGAGTGCTTAAAATCCCCCTGGATGCCGGCATGACTTGCCCAAACCGGGACGGAACGCTCTCTCACAAGGGCTGCATCTTCTGCTATAACCCCGGTTTCAGCCCGGGAGCCCTGTCCCGGGAGAGAGATAGAGAATTGATCCCCATCCCGGAACAAATCAGGCTTTTTCAGCTTCGCGCAGAAAAGCTGCAAATAAATGGCCACTTACCGGAGGCGAACGCGGCAAGAGACGCTGCTTTTCCGCGACGCCGTTACCTGGCCTATTTCCAGTCCTACAGCAACACGCATGCCCCTCTTCCCATCTTAAAAGCACTTTATGAAGAAGCCCTTCAAACCCCCGGTATCGTTGGCCTCAGTGTGGCGACGCGGCCTGACTGCCTTGACCCGGAGGTGCTCGATCTCCTGGCCGGGTATGCCCGAAATTATCATATCTGGCTGGAACTGGGTCTGCAATCGGCTCACGATGCCACCCTGCAGCGCATTAACCGGGGTCATACATTTGCCGCTTTCCGGGAAGCGGTCAAAGAGAGCAGCCGCAGGGGACTGCAGGTGTGTGTGCACATTATCAACGGGTTGCCGGGAGAAAGCCACCAGGACATGCTGGAAACGGCCCGCGTTCTTTCTGCCTTACCGCTCAAAGGAGTCAAATTTCACCAGCTCCAGGTCATGGAAGGAACGCCCCTGGCGGAGCTCTACCGCCGCGGAGAAGTGACCCTGCTCTCCAGGGAAGGTTACCTGGAAATTGTTTGCGATCAACTGGAGATCCTGCCGGAAGATGTAGTCGTTCATCGTTTGCTCAGTGAAGTGACCCGCAAAAACTTACAGCTGGCCCCGGCCTGGCGTGTTTCACGGGCTGATTTTGCCCGCATGGTGGAAGAAACTTTGAAAAGCCGCTGTTCGTACCAGGGGAAATATGTTCAAGGGAAGCGATAATGTCGTGCAGGTACTTTACGGCCCTCTCTACTCCCGCCGACTCGGCGTATCGGTAGGCATCGATATCATACCTTATAAAACATGCAGTTATAACTGCGTCTACTGTCACGAAGGGGAGACGACGCGCTTAACCTGCCAGCGCCAGGATTTCCTGGAACCCGCAGCGGTCCTGGAGGCGCTGGCTTCGCTGCAAGGGAAGAAGCGGTTCCGGAACCTGGATCTGGATTACCTGACCTTTGCCGGTTCAGGGGAACCCACCTTGAACCACAGCCTGGGGAAATATATCCGCTACTTGAAAGAAATCAGCCCTGTACCCGTGGCGGTTCTGACCAACAGTTCCTTGCTTTGGGATCAAGACCTGCGCGAGGAGCTGGCGGCAGCCGACCTGGTTGTGCCGTCGCTGGATGCGGGTAGCGAGCTTGTTTTCCAAAGGCTGAATCGACCGTGTCCTGGACTGTCTCTGGCGCGGGTGACCCAGGGGCTGCAGCAGTTCTGCCAGGCGTTCCCGGGGCAGACCTGGCTGGAAATCCTGTTATGCCGGGGAATCAATGACAGCGAGGAAGAACTGCGCCTCCTGGCGCGTACAGCCGCCCACCTGGAAGTGGATAGGATTCAAATTAACACGGTATCGCGTCCCCCGGCACTGCCAGGGATTTTCCCCGCCACCCCGGAAACGTTAACATTTTTCCAGCAGCTCCTGGGACCGGGGGGGGAGATCGTGCACGAGGAACTGGGGGGTCAAAGAGAAATACTGGAAAAAGATCTGGAAAAAGCCATTCTCGACTGTCTTCGATATCAGCCTGGAAATGTAAAATCCTTATCCCGGGAAACGAAAAAAAGCGGGCAAGAGGTGATCAAGGTGCTCAGCCGCCTGGAAAAGCAGGGAATTTTGCAGCGTTTCATGCGTCACGGCAAGTCCTTTTACAGGATCCTGGATTAATTCCGCAATGCAGTTGGAAATGTTGCTTCGCCCCCGGGGTGGCTAAGATCGCGAAAAAAGAGAGAACAACAAACAACCGCATCAAAAATGCGGCAGTGAAAGGATGAAACTACTCATGGTAGATACCAGGCCCCTGCAGGACGTCCGGGTGTTGGATCTAAGCCGGGTACTGGCCGGCCCTTTCTGCACCCTGCAGCTGGCCGATCTCGGTGCCGAAGTGGTAAAGATCGAAGTTCCCCGCCAAGGGGATGATTCGCGAACCTTCGGCCCCTTTTTGGGCACGGAGAGCGCCTATTTTTTGAGCTTGAACAGAAACAAGAAAAGTATCACCTTAAACCTCAAAAGTGAAGAAGGCCGGGAAATCATGAAGCAGTTGATTCCCCATTTCGATGTCCTGGTGGAGAATTTCCGCCCGGGAACCATGGAAAAGCTGGGGCTCGGCTACGAAGAGCTGGCCCGATTAAACCCGAAACTGGTTTATGCCGCTGTTTCCGGCTTTGGTACAACCGGGCCCGATACCCAGAAACCTGCCTACGATATTGTCGTGCAGGGGCGCGGCGGAATCATGAGCATCACCGGTGAGGAGGGCGGTGTGCCGACGCGGATCGGTGCCTCCATCGGCGATCTCGCTGCCGGGCTATTTGCCGCCATCGCGATTTTGTCGGCGCTCATGGTGGTCCGCAGGGAAGGAAAAGGCCAGAAAATTGACATTGCCATGCTGGACACCCAGGTGGCGCTCCTGGAGAACGCCATTGCCCGCTACACGGTCACCGGCGAGGTGCCTCGCCCCCTGGGAAACCGCCATCCTTCCATTAGCCCATTCAGTTCTTTTTCGGCCCGGGATGGCCACCTGATCATTGCTGCCGGCAATGACCGTCTCTGGGCCAGGCTATGCCAGGTCCTGGAACTTCCCGGGCTGGTCGAAGATGAGCGGTTTAGCGATAACGAACGCAGGACCCTGAACTGGGCGGAGCTCAAACCCCTGCTGGAGGCCGTGGTCCAACAGCAGACGGTGGAATACTGGCTGGAACGCCTGGAGCAGGAAAATATTCCCTGCGGGCGGATCCAGGGCGTGGACCAGGTCATCCAGGATCCACAAATTGTCGCCAGAGATATGATCCGTACCCTGGTTTTGAAAACGGGGGAGAAACTCTCCGTGGCAGGGATCCCCTATAAATTTTCCTCCACCTCGTGCGAACAGGTTGAACTTCCCCCGACCCTGGGGGAGCACACGGAAGGCATTTTACGCGAACTCCTGGATTTCAACCCGGAAGAGGTGGCTGTACTGCAGCAGAAATGCGTCATCTAATGCGGAAACCCTGGCACGATGCAGCCCGGGGCAGAGGTGTACGATCGGGCAGCGCCGGACTTTGCGCCGGCAGCGAAGAGAAACATGATGGGGAGGGAATAAAATGTTCATCAAAAAGAGTCAGCGTTACGTATCCCCGCCTGTTGTGATGTCGGGTCCCGATTGCCTGGAAGACGCCGCCTTCCAGATGGCCAAACTGGGGAAAAAGGCCCTGGTGGTTACCGATGCAACCATGCGGGAGGTGGGCCTGGTGAAAAAACTGGAGCACTTACTGCAGCAAGCCGGTATTGCTGCGGCCGTTTTTGACCAGGTAAACGAGGAGCCGACAACCCGGCACGTGGAGGATGGGGTCGCTTGCCTGGAGGAAAATGACTGCCAGTTCCTGGTCGGGCTGGGTGGGGGAAGTCCCATTGACGCAGCCAAGATCATCGCTGCGGCAGCAAAACACGGGCAGTCTGCCAAGGAATTCCAGGGGATTGATCAGATTAAGGGGCCCATCTTGCCCCTGGTCGCTGTGCCGACCACGGCAGGCACTGGAACCGAAGTAACCAGGGTCAGCATCATTACAGACAAAAGCGATCACGTGAAGATGTTGATGATGAGCGATTATCTCGTTCCGGACATGGCGGTGTGCGACAGCGCTTTAACTCTATCCATGCCCCGGTCACTGACGGCCGCCACCGGCCTGGATGCCTTAACCCACGCTGTTGAAGCGTATATATCTGTAAAAGCACAGCCCATGACCGATATCCTGGCCCTGGAAGCGGTAAGGCTGCTGAGCCGTTACTTGCGCCGGGCCTGGTGTAACGGTTCGGACCAGGAGGCCCGTTATTACACCATGCATGCCGCAACTCTGGCCGGGTTGGCCTTCAGCAATTCTTCTGTGGCCCTGGTCCATGGCATGTCACGTCCCATCGGCGCCTGCTTTAATGTGCCCCATGGAATTTCCAATGCCGTCTTGCTTCCCGCAGTCTGCCGTTTTACGCTGCCCGGTGCCGTCGAGCGTTTTGCTCACCTGGCAGAAGCCATGGGTGAACCGGTCCAGGGGCTCTCTCGCCTGGAGGCCGCGGAAAGAGCCGTAACATTCCTGGAGCGACTGTGCAGCGATTTCAACATGCGGGGGTTAAAAAATGCCGGGGTAGACCGGGCCGAACTGGACAAGATGGCAGCAAAAATGGCCCGCGATGCCATCGCCAGCGGCAGCCCGGGAAATAATCCCCGGGTTGCCACCGAAGAAGAAATCATCCAGCTTTATGCAGATGCCTACTAGACGTAAAAAGCAAAAATGATGGAATAGAGGTGTAGAAAATGACGTTTTCCTTGCGGGGGAAATTGCTCGATATCGATCTTACTGCCGGTAAGGCCCGGGAAATTACCATTCCCGAAGCAGACTACCGGGCATTTTTAGGCGGGAGCGGCGTGGCTGCAAAATGGTTTTACGACACCGGGAAAATGCAGCTCAGCCCCCTGGATCCCGAAGCCCCCCTGTTTGTTATGACCGGACTGCTCACCGGGGTTAATGTTCCCACTGCTTGTAAAGCTTCTTTCTGCGGCCGTTCTCCGGCCACGGGCATCTGGTCGGAGTCAACCGTGGGAGGGCGCTGGCCCTCGGCATTACGAAGCTGTGGATATGATGGCATGATTATCACCGGGTGTTCCGCCGAGCCGGTCTACCTTTATCTCCGTGAAGACAAAGTGGAGCTTCGGGAGGCCGGCCATCTCTGGGGAAAGGATGTCTATGCCACACAGGAGGCCATTCGGGAAGAGGTGGAGGACGAAAATCTAAGAGCTGCAGCCATTGGCCCTGCCGGTGAAAAACAGGTTCTCATTGCAGGAATTATCATTGACGGCCATGATGCCCGGGCTGCCGGTCGTGGAGGCATGGGCGCCGTGATGGGCTCCAAGAGATTAAAAGCCATTGCGGTATCTAAAGGGAAGAAAACACCTAAACCTTACGACCCGGACGCCCTTGACCGGGCGCGCCGGGAGGCCGTGCCCCGCATTCGCGAGAAGACCAGGGGATTAACCGATTACGGCACGGCTGGTGGAGTGCCGGTGGTGGAAAAATTGGGCGACCTTCCCATCCGCAACTGGACAGGGGGTTCCTGGACGGAAGGGGCGGCCCGGACATCCGGGCAGGCCATCATGGAAAGCGCCGGCGTGGGCCACTACGCCTGCTACCGCTGTCCCATCCGCTGTGGAAAAGAGGTGCAGGTCACAAAAGGGCCTCATGCCGGAACGGAAGCCCACGGACCCGAATACGAGACGGCTGCCGGTTTTGGTGCGTGCCTCCTCAATGACGATCTCCATACCATAGTTGCAGCCAATGATCTCTGCAACCGGTTGGGGCTGGACACCATGTCAACGGCCTCGGTGATTGCATTGGCCATGGAACTCTATGAACATGGGCTGCTCAAGGCAGAGGATGCAGCAGGCCTTGAGCTGAACTGGGGTAACGGCGAGGCCATTTTATCACTTGTCGAACAGATCGGAAACCGGGAAGGAATCGGAGAAATACTCTCCCGGGGTGTTCGCCGGGCGGTTGCCCACTTTGGTCCTCCGGCAGCGGAATTCGCCGTGGAGACCAAGGGGCTGGAATACGCTTTCCATGATCCCCGGGCTTTTACCAGTATGGCCCTGGTTTACGCGACCGGAAATCGCGGCGCCTGTCACCTGGAAGGGCTCACGTACTTCAGTGAAAACCGGGCATTTCCCCCGGAACTAATGGGATTGGAACCTGAATACGAACCCCACGGGTATCAGGGGAAGCCGTTGTTGGCCAAGACCATGCAGGATTACATGGGTACCTTTAACGCCCTGGGGCTATGTAAGTTTTTGATCCGGGGCCACGTTACCCCGGCGGAGGTGAGCGATTGGGTCAAGGCTTGCACCGGCTGGACGATGGACGCCCAAGAATTGTTGACGGCGGGTGAGCGCATCTTTAATCTGAAAAGGTTGATCAACACCGGGTTGGGGATCAGCAGAAAGGATGATATGCTTCCGCCCCGCCTCTTCGCTCACGATCGGGTAGAGGGGGCCGCGGGAGGTAGCCTGCCTCACCTCGGTAAAATGCTCTGGGAGTACTACCGGCTGCGGGGCTGGTCCCCGGAAGGCATCCCCACGGCAGAACGACTGGAGCAATTGGGTCTCCCCAGCCGGTAAGGCCACAGTGGACACCGAACGCTGCCTGGATCGTCTCGGGAATGTGATTTAAAATCCAGGAAGGAGGAAAACCGCTCCAATCGGAAGTGAGCCTACACCATGAAAACTGTCCAGGTAAAACTGTACTTGAACTTGCGGAAGTACGCAACGCCCGCTATGGATAACGGGCAGGGCCCGTTATCCCTGCAAGAAAACCACACGACAAATGATTTACTTGCTGCCCTGGGAATTCCTTCCGGCGAAGAATGCACGCTGGTCGTAAACAACAGAATTGCCGGCAAGGACCTGCTCTTGAAGGATGGAGACCAGGTGGCCGTTTTGCCCCCGGTATCCGGGGGTTAGTGCAGAGATTCGCCCTGGAATTGGCCGCCTCTCCGGGGTTCTTTCAGCCCGTAATTTTGCCTGGGGGTGATTTCCCAGGCAGGGTTATGGCCCGGGCTTTTATATAACTAGGTACCCACCCAATCCCTCAGTGCTGCCGACCAGGTCACCATGCCGGTCACCATCCGGACATTGATTATTTTTTCGCGCTGCAGGATTAGATGTCTCTATCCAGAATATTTAAAATAGAGCAGGTAACACTGTTCTGTGTTATCTTTGCGCGGCGGAGAACCGTCTTTTTTTACCATAATTGTGATAAAAAACTTTGACATAGGGATTGTTCATCATGGAGTCTGCTGCCCCGGACGATTACAATTTGTATTTATTTCATGAAGGCACTTTGTTCCAGAGCTACAAGGTTCTCGGAGCCCATCTCCGCGTGGAGGATGATTTGGCCGGGGTGCGTTTTTCGGTGTGGGCGCCCGCTGCTCGTGAAGTAAGGGTAGTCGGCGATTTTAACGGCTGGCAGGGCGGGGGACATCTCATGGAGAAGGAAAAAAAAACGGGTATCTGGTCTCTTTTTGTTCCCGCGGCACAGCTGGGACATGCCTATAAATATGAGATTGTTACAGCCGCCGGAGATATCTTACAAAAAGCAGATCCTTTTGCCTTTGAAGCAGAAGTGAGGCCCGCTTCAGCATCGCGCATTGCCTCCCTGAAAGCATACCAGTGGGGAGACCAGGCCTGGATGGCAAAACGAGCGTCTTCCAGTCCCTATGACCAGCCGATGCTGATTTACGAAGTACACCTGGGTTCCTGGAGAAGAAAGCATTCCGGGGACTTTTTGACTTACCGGGAGTTAGCCCATGAACTGGTCGACTACGCTGTTGACATGGGATACACCCACCTGGAACTGCTGCCCCTGGCGGAACACCCTTATGACGGCTCCTGGGGATACCAGGCAACGGGTTACTATGCGGTCACCAGCCGTTACGGAAAACCCGAAGATTTCATGTATTTTGTAGACCACTGCCACCGCGAAGGCCTTGGCGTGATCATGGACTGGGTGCCGGGGCATTTCTGTAAAGATGCTCATGGGTTAAGGTATTTCGACGGGTCACCACTATTTGAACCCGCCGACGGTCAAAGGGCTGAAAGTGCCCAGTGGGACACACAAACCTTCGACCTGGGCAAACCTGAAGTGCAGAGCTTCCTGATTTCCAACGCGCTTTTTTGGATGGATGTTTACCACATCGATGGTCTGCGGGTTGATGCTGTCGCCAGCATGCTTTACCTGGACTTCGGACGGGAAGCGGGTCAATGGACACCCAATCGCTTCGGCGGTCGGGAAAACCTGGAGGCGGTATCGTTTATCAAAAAGCTGAATGAACAGGTTTTCCGCCATTACCCGGATGCTCTCATGATCGCCGAAGAGTCTACCCAGTGGCCGCAGGTGACCGCTCCGACCTACCTGGGAGGCCTGGGATTCAATTTTAAATGGAACATGGGTTGGATGAACGATATGCTCCAATACATGGAGATCGATCCGGTGCACCGGAAATGGCACCATAACCTGTTAACGTTTTCTTTTTGGTATGCCTTTTCAGAGAACTTTGTCCTCCCCCTCTCCCACGATGAGGTTGTGCACTGCAAAAAATCCTTGCTGGATAAGATGCCGGGGGATTACTGGCAAAAATTTGCCAACCTGCGCCTGCTGTTCGCCTACATGATGACCCATCCCGGGAAAAAACTTGTTTTCATGGGGGGGGAGTTAGGCCAGCTTGCCGAGTGGGACTACGAAAGCCAACTGGATTGGAACCTGCTGGAATATGAGCTGCATGGGCGGCTGCAGTGCTTCGCCCGGGAGCTGCATGCATTTTACCGGGAGGAAAAACCTTTTTGGGAACTGGATCACCATGCTGCCGGATTCCAGTGGATCGATCCCCACGACTACAGCCAGAGCATCATCACTTTCTTGCGCAAGGGCCGCCAGGAAAGGGACTGCCGGGTGGTGCTCTGCAACTTTACCCCGGCCGTGCACCAGGACTACCGTGTCGGGGTTCCCGGCCCGGGGAAATACCGGGAAATTTTCAACAGTGACGCGGAAAAGTTCGGTGGTTCGGGGCAGAGGAATCCAGAAGTCCTGGCAGCGGAGCAAGTCCGCTGGCATAATCAAGATTGGAGTTTGCAGCTCGTCGTTCCTCCCCTGGCGGTCATCGTCTTAAGCCGGGAGTAACCGGAAGAAGTGAGCGAGGAGGGATCATCGTGATCAGGGCAAGAGACTGCGTGGCCATGCTCCTGGCCGGGGGTGAGGGCCGAAGACTGGGTATGTTAACCCGGGAGTTAGCCAAGCCGGCTGTCCCTTTTGGTGGTAAATACCGTGTGATCGACTTCACGTTAAGCAACTGTACAAACTCGGGCATCCTCACCGTGGGAGTGTTGACCCAGTACCAACCCCTGATCTTAAACTCCCACATCGGGATCGGGATTCCCTGGGACCTGGATCGGAAAGACGGGGGCGTTACCGTTTTGTCTCCTTTTGTTGATCAGAAAGGCGGGGAATGGTACAAGGGAACGGCCGATGCCATTTTTCAAAATTTATATTTCATTGAACGTTATGATCCTCGCTACGTCCTGGTCATTTCCGGGGACCATATTTATAAAATGGATTACTCTCGCATGTTGAAATACCACCAGGAGAAGCAGGCGGATGTGACCATAGCCGTCATCGAGGTGCCCTGGGCGGAAGCCAGCCGCTTTGGTATTATGAACACGGCGCAGGACGGTCGCATCGTGGAGTTTGAAGAGAAACCTGAAAAACCACGGAATAACCTGGCTTCCATGGGGATCTATATTTTTGACCGGGAAATCTTGCAAGACCACCTGCGCGTGGACCAGGCCAATCCCGCTTCCAGTAATGACTTTGGAAAAAATGTCATTCCCCAGATGCTCCAGGCCGACTGCCGCATGTTCGCCTACCTCTTCCGGGGGTACTGGAAGGACGTGGGCACCCTGGAGAGCTTTTGGGAGGCCAACATGGACCTGCTGCAGGACCAACCCGATTTGGATCTGAATGATCTAACCTGGCCCATTTATACGGTCAACCCCAACCAGCCTCCCCATTATATTGACCCCGCTGCCCGGGTTAAACGATCTTTGATCAACGAGGGATGCATGGTCTTTGGCCAGGTGGAACATTCCATTCTCTTCCCCGGGGTGCAGGTGGGAAAGGGCAGTGTTTTGCGGGATTCCATCATCATGTCAGGGACGACCATCGGAACCGACGTGCTGCTGGAGCGGGCGATCATTGGTGAAAACGTGATCATCGGAAACGGTTGTTATACGTCCAGCCCGGGCAAGGAACTGATCGTGGTGCGGGAAAACTCCATCTTCCCCGATAATTCTGTCGTGGAGAGCACGTTAAACGGTGAAATGATGGGCCTCAGGGGGGAAAAGAAATGAAAGACGTGATGGGCGTAATTTACGTGAATGACGATGACGAGGCACTTCAGCCCTTAACCAAAGACCGCTGCGTGGCTTCCGTTCCCTTTGGCGGCCGCTACCGCCTGATTGATTTCATTCTTTCCAGCATGGTTAACACAGGCATTTTTAATGTTTCTGTTTTCACGGTCCGAAAGTACCGTTCTCTCATGGATCACCTGGAAACAGGGAAGTCGTGGGATTTAAACCGCAAGCAAGACGGTTTATTCATCCTGCCACCCCAGACCCATTATCACTCTTCCGAATTTCAAGGTGCCCTGCAGAGCTTTAACCAGCACCTGGATTATTTTCATCGCTGCCGGCAGGAATACGTGGTGATTTCCGGGAGCAACCTGGTGTGTAACCTGGACTTTGCCCCGGCTGTGTCCTTTCATCGGGAATCTGATGCGGATATCACTATTCTCTATAAAGAAGTAGAACACCCTGAGCCGGATTTTGCTGGCTGCGGAAAGATCATTACCGGGGAGGGCGAACGCGTCCAAGAAATCATCACGGCTTCCAACCCCGCCCGGGGTGAAAAAGCCGCCCTCTGCATTTATGTTATGAGGAAAGCCCTGCTGCTGGATTTGATCCAGCAGTGCACCGAAGCAGGCAAATTCCACCTGCTGGGAGACGGCATCATCGGGAATTTACAGAACCTGAAGGTGTGCGCATTTCCGGCAGAGGGTTTCCTTTCCATGATCCATTCCATCGGTCTTTTTTACCGGCGCAATATGGATCTCTTACAGCCCTCGATCTGGGGTGAACTGTTTTTCCAGCCGGGGTTAATTTATACCAAGGTGAAAGATGAACCGCCGACCCGGTACACGGAAAACGCCGTTGTACAGAATTCCATCCTGGCCAACGGCTGCATCATCGAGGGGCGCGTGGAAAACAGCGTTCTCTTTCGAGGTGTGCGCGTGCATAAGGGAGCCCATGTCAAAGACAGTATTGTATTGCAGCGGAGCGTAATCGGGGAAAATGCCCGGGTGGAGTACGCGATCCTGGACAAGGAAGCTTACGTCTCCGCCCACAAGACTTTTCGTGGGGAGGAAAGAAAGCCTGTGGTGCTTGAAAAAAGAAAAACCGTTTAACGGGCGAGGAGGATTTGTGATGAACGTCCTGTTGGTTGCTTCTGAAGGGGTCCCTTTTGCGAAAACCGGTGGGTTGGCCGACGTGATCGGCTCGCTGCCCCTTGAGCTCAGAAAACAAGGGGTAGATGCCCGGGTTGTGATGCCCAAATATGGAACCATTCCCTTCCAACTCCGCTCGAAAATGAAACTGCGTAAACGCCTGACCGTCTCCCTGGGCTGGCGCTTTCAGTATTGTGGCATCCTGGAGGCTGAACATGCGGGCATTCCGTTTTATTTCGTGGATAACGAATACTATTTCAAGAGGGATAAGCTCTATGGATACAACGATGATGCCGAGCGGTTCGCCTTTTTTTCCCGGGCTGCCCTGGAAAGCCTACCCTGCCTGCACTTTCAACCCCAGGTCATCCACGCTCATGACTGGCAGGCAGGCCTGGTCAGCGTCTTTTTAAAAACCCAGTACGGCGCCGACCGGTTTTTTCGAGGTATCCGCACGGTTTTCACGGTCCACAATTTGCATTACCAGGGGATTTTCCCACGGGACCTTCTGGAAGAACTGCTGGAACTGGGGCCAGAGCACTTTACCCTGGATGGCCTGGAATTTTACGGGCAGGGCAGCTATCTGAAAGGCGGGCTGGCTTTTTCTGATTTTTTAACTACGGTGAGCCCAACCTACGCAGAGGAAATCAAGACACCCTATTACGGCAAACGCCTGGAAGGTTTGCTGCAGAAAAGAAGTGACCGGCTGAAAGGGATGATCAACGGCATTGATTACGAGGTCTATAACCCTCAAACAGACCCCCATCTTTTTGTGAACTACAAAGATGAACTGGATAAGAAAAGCGAAAACAAGCTGAAGCTGCAGGAGCTTTTGGGTTTGCCCCAGGATAAAACCATTCCCCTTTTTGCTTTCATCGGTCGGCTGGTGGAGCAAAAAGGATTGGACCTGGTGATGCACGTCCTGGAAGAGTTGCTGGCCCTCAACCTGCAGCTGGTTTTCCTGGGGACCGGGGAGCCTTCCTATGCCGACCGCCTGCAAGAATTCGCTCAGCGCTACCCGGAGCGGCTCTCCGTTACCCTGGACTTTGATGATTCCCTGGCGCGGAAAATTTATGCCGGCGCGGATATCTTTTTCATGCCTTCCCGCTTTGAGCCCTGCGGGATCAGCCAGATGATCGCCATGCGCTACGGCGCCGTGCCCCTGGTAAGAGAAACGGGGGGTCTAAAAGACTCCGTCCAGCCCTACAACGAGTTTACCGGCACAGGAAACGGGTTTAGCTTTAAAAATTTCAACGCTCACGATATGCTCCACACCGTTAAACGAGCCCTGGCATTCTACCGCGACGCCGCGATTTGGCCGGTGATTGTGAAAAATGCCCGGCAGAAAGATTTCAGCTGGCAGCGCTCTGCGCGCGAGTACATCCAGGTTTACCGGGCGTTACTTGAAGCATAGGAAGGGGAAAGCCGATGTTTTCGGACAAAGAACATTTTAAAGCGGCCTTTATTGAAAGATTGGAAACCATTCACGGGAAAAGCGTCAGCGAATCCACCGCTGCAGACGAATACATCACCCTGGGCAACATGATCCGGGACCAGCTTACCCGCAACTGGATTGCCACCAATAATCGATACCGGGAATCAGGGGAAAAACAGGCTTACTATTTTTCCATGGAGTTTCTGCTGGGGCGCCTGCTGGACAACAACCTGATCAACCTGGGCATCCGGGATATCTGTAAAGAAGGGCTTGCTGAGCTGGGGGTGGACCTGGAAGCGTTGATCTCCGAAGAGCCCGATGCCGGATTGGGGAACGGGGGTCTGGGTCGATTGGCCGCTTGCTTCCTGGATTCCCTGGCTTCTCTCAGTTTGCCTGGACATGGCTGCGGGATCCGCTACAAGTACGGCCTCTTCGAGCAAAAAATCGTGGAAGGACACCAGGTGGAACTGCCGGAATACTGGCTGCGCGAAGGCAATGTCTGGGAATTCCGCAAGTTCGATAAGGCCGTGGAGGTGAGGTTTGGAGGGACCGTTCGCGTGGAAGACACCGGCAAGAAGTTGGTCTTTCACCACGAAAACTACGAGCCGGTCCTGGCGGTTCCGTATGACATCCCTGTTACCGGCTATCTGAATAAAACGGTTAATACGCTCCGCCTCTGGAGCGCAGAGCCGGATCCGACCTGTGATGCGTTTTTAACCTCGGGTATCGAGAGCCAGCAGAAAGCCCTGGAATATAAATATTCTATCGAATCCATTTCCCAGTTTCTTTATCCCGACGACACCAATTTTGAAGGCAGGGTGCTCCGCCTCAAACAGGAGTACTTCCTGGTTTCCGCCGGGCTGCAGAGTATTATTCGGGCTTACAAGCGGCGCAAAAGCTCCCTGCATGACTTGCACAATAAAATTGCTTTTCATATCAACGATACCCACCCGGCCCTGGCTGTACCAGAACTGATGCGCATCCTCATGGACGTGGAAGGGTTTAGCTGGGAAAAAGCGTTTAAGATTACCACCCAGGCCATCTCTTATACCAACCACACGACCCTGGCGGAAGCGCTGGAAACCTGGCCGGAGGATATTTTTAAAGAACTCTTGCCGCGGATTCATATGATCGTGGTGGAGCTGAACGAACAGTTTTGCCGCGAACTTTGGAAGCAATATCCCGGTGATTGGGACCGCATCCACAAAATGGCTATTGTCGCTGACGGGCGGGTGAAGATGTCCCACTTGGCGATCGTGGGCAGTCACAGCGTGAACGGCGTGGCCAAGATCCACACCAAGATTCTCAAAAAGCGCGAGATGAACCTGTTCTACCAGTATTTCCCTCAAAAATTTAATAACAAGACCAACGGGATCACCCACCGCAGGTGGCTGCTCAAGGCCAACCCCCTGCTGGCAGAACTGCTCACCGATGTAATCGGGCAAGGATGGACCCGGCACCCTGAGGACCTGATTGCGCTGGAGCGCTACTCCCGCGATGTCTCCTTCCAGGAAAAGCTCTTCCGGGTCAAACAGGCCAACAAGGAAAAATTGGCCCGCTACATCAAGGAACACAACGGGATCACTGTGGATGTTGAATCCATTTTTGATATCCAGGTCAAGCGTATTCACGCCTATAAACGCCAGGTTTTAAATGTCCTGCATATCATGCATCTCTATAACCGCCTCAAGGAAAATCCGGACATGAATTTTCCCCCCCGGACCTTTATTTTCAGCGGAAAAGCAGCTCCCGGCTATCACCAGGCCAAACGCACGATCAAGTTGATTACTTCCCTGGCGGAACAGGTCAATTCCGACCCGCAGGTAAACCAATTGATCAAAGTGGTCTTCCTGGAAAACTACCGGGTTTCCCTGGCCGAATTAATTGTTCCCGCAGCGGATCTCAGCGAACAGATATCCACCGCCAGCAAGGAAGCCTCAGGCACCGGAAATATGAAATTTATGATGAACGGCGCCGTGACCATCGGCACCATGGACGGGGCCAATATTGAGATTTTTGACGAAGTCGAGAGTGAAAACATGTTCGTTTTTGGCCTTTCTTCCAGCGAGGTGATGAGCTATTACCTGCACGGGGGCTATCGCTCTTATGATATCTATGAAAAAGACCCCCGGGTAAAAGTGTTGATGGACCAGTTGACTGCGGGATTCCCTGGAAATTCCCGGGGAGATTTTAAGACGATCCATGATTGTCTCCTGGCACATAATGACGAGTATTTTATTTTGAAGGATTTCGCCTCTTACGTGGAGGCCCAGGAAGAAGCGAGCCAGGCCTACAGCGACCGCAGCCGATGGTGCGAGATGACGACCGTGAACATTGCCCACTCCGGGAAATTTTCCAGCGACCGGACAATCTCCCAGTATGCCTCGGGGATCTGGGAGATTGAGCCCCTGGTTATCAGCTAGCAGGGCAGGGAGGCAGGATTTGCATCTCCAAAAAGCAGTGCACGAACACTTCCAGGAGCGATGAGATGATGTGGGCTTACCACAACTCCCATGACCGGTTTTACCGTGATCCATTCGGTGCGGTTCCCTGCGGCACAAAAATCCATCTCAAGATCGAAACGGAATTGAACTCCCGGGATCCGGCAGTTCAATCCGTTTTCCTGTACAAGACCTTTGAACATGCGGGGCAGGAGATCAGCGAGCAGATTCCCATGTTGCCCGACGATGCGCCCTCTACCCCACGAGAGGGCCTGTTCCGGGTGGAACTGGTGGCCCCGGAAAACCCCGGCCTGTTGTGGTACTACTTTCGGATTGAGCGCGCCGATGGGGTTTACTATTACGGCAACAACCCGAATCAAAAGGGCGGGCCGGGGCGCCTGACCGACCACGTGCCTCCGGGGTTCCAGGTGACGGTGCACGCCCCCGGGCTGGCGACCCCTGACTGGATCCGGGAGGCCGTTGTCTACCAGGTTTTCGTCGACCGCTTTTATAACGGCTTCGGAGAAAAGGTGCTCCACCCCAAGAAAAACAGCCTGCTCCACGCATACTGGGAAAATGATCCTGTTTATATCCGGGACATGGCAACGGGTAAAGTCGTGCGGTGGGACTTTTTCGGGGGGAACCTGGAAGGCCTCAGGCAAAAGCTCTCCTATCTCAAAACACTGGGCGTGCGCGCCATCTATTTAAATCCGATTTTTGAAGCCCCCAGCAATCACAAGTATGATACCGCCGATTACCACACCGTCGATTCCATGTACGGGACCGGGGAGCTCTTTGAAACCCTGTGCGCCGAAGCCCGGCAGATGGGCCTCCACGTGATCCTGGACGGGGTCTTCAGCCATACGGGCAGCGACAGCATCTATTTTAACCGGGAAGGGAACTATCCATCCCTGGGGGCGTACCAATCCCCGGATTCCCCCTATTTTCCGTGGTATCGTTTTACCGACTACCCCCACAAGTACGAGTCCTGGTGGGGGATCGAGACCATGCCCAATGTCAATGAACTGGAGTCCTCGTACCAGGACTTTATCATTTTCGCCCCTGACAGTGTGCTGCGGCACTGGCAGAAGAAAGGCGCCCGGGGGTGGCGGCTGGATGTGGTGGACGAACTGCCCGGAGAATTTGTGAAAAATTTTCGTCGCGTCACGAAAGAACAGGACCCGGATGCTGTCCTCATCGGCGAGGTCTGGGAAGACGCTTCCAACAAGGTCAGCTATGGCGAAAGGCGAGAATACCTGCTGGGAGAAGAGCTGGACTCCACCACGAACTATCCTCTCCGCCGCATTTTGTTGAACTATTTGCTGGAAGAAGCAAGTCCCTGGGCCACCCACATGTCCCTGATGAGCCTGTACGAAAATTACCCCCGTCAACATTTTTACAGCGCCCTGAACCTGACGGGCAGCCATGACGTGCCCCGGATCCTGACGGAACTGGGCAAAAACCTGCCGGAAACTCTTGCTGCTCCAGAAAGTGAACGCATCGCCACGGAGCGCCTGCGCTTGTTTTCCCTGTGGCAGGCCTCTTTCCCCGGGGTTCCCTGCATCTACTACGGAGACGAAGCCGGCCTGGAAGGGGGAGAAGATCCCGATAACCGCAGGGCGTATCCCTGGGGCAGGGAAAACCGGGAGCTGCTGGAATGGTTCAAAACGGTCATTGCCCTGCGCAATCACTATGACGTTTTACAAACCGGCAGCTGGCAGATTTTATACGCCGGGGGAGATATCTACGGGTTCCTGCGGGTGATCGAAGGCGGTTCCGATCTGTTTGATCAGGTGAAAAAGAATAACGCGGCAGTGCTCTTATTTAACCGCAGCTGGGAAAATAGTGCAGACCTTTCCCTGGACCTGTCCCGGTGGTTTGAGGAATCGGCTGTAGATGTGCTGAATGATTACCAGGCAGTAGCCCTAAGCGATGGCTGTCTGGAATTGACGCTCAACCCCCTGGAAGGGCGCATGTTGCTCAAGGACCGCTGGGGATCAAACCACCAGGAGGTGCGGGAAAGCGGGGTCTTGCTCCATCCTACCTCGCTGCCCTCAGCCTACGGCATCGGCGGGCTGGGCCGTGAAGCCCGGGCCTTTATCGATTTTCTGCAGGCAAGCGGCCAGGGATTATGGCAGATCCTGCCCTTGAATCCTCCGGGTTTGGGTTTTTCTCCCTACCAGTGTTTTTCGGCCTTTGCCGGCAATCCCCTGCTCATTGACCCGGAGGCCCTGGTTCGGGATCAACTCCTGACCCGGCAGGACCTGGAAAACCCGCCGCTTTTCCTGGATGACAGGGTAGACTTTTCAAGAGTTGAAACCTACAAAGCCGGGCTCTGGCGCCGGGCGTTTACCCGGTTTACTGCCCTTGGCGGAATCAACAAAAAAGATTTCCACAACTTCTGCCGAGAAAATTGGCACTGGTTGGAGGACTATGCTTTGTTCATGGCCCTCAAGGATCACTTCCAGGGGTTACCCTGGAACCAGTGGGAAAAGGCCGCAGCATTCCGGAAACCCCCGGCCATGCAACGCTACCGGCAGAAACTGCAAGAAGAAGTGACCTTCCACCACTTCCTGCAGTACATCTTTTTCCAGCAGTGGTTTGCCCTCAAAGAATACGCCCGGGAAAAAGGGATCCGGATCGTGGGCGACCTGCCCATCTTCGTGGCTCATGACAGCAGCGACGTGTGGAGCCGGCGTGATCTCTTCGCCCTGGACAAAAAAGGAAACCCGTCCAGGGTCGCCGGCGTGCCCCCGGATTACTTCAGCGAAGACGGGCAGCTGTGGGGGAACCCCCTCTACCGCTGGGGTGAAATGGAAGCGAATGGCTACCGCTGGTGGAAGGATCGTTTTGCCCTGCTGAACCGCCTGGTGGATCTCATGCGTATCGATCATTTTCGCGGCTTCGAAGCCTTTTGGGAAGTGGCCGCGGGTGAAGAATCGGCGGTCAACGGGCAGTGGGTCAAGGGACCCGGGGAGCCCTTTTTCCGCCAGGTCATGGCTGAACTGGGTCCCCTGGACGTGATTGCCGAAGACTTGGGCCATATTACGCCCGAGGTAGAGGATTTGAAAGTGAGGTTAGGATTTCCGGGCATGATGGTCATGCAGTTTATGCTGGAGGGCAGCCCGGGAGAAAAGCTTTCCCTGCCCCTCTACCAAAAAAACACGGTCCTTTACACGGGAACCCATGACAACGATACCATGCTCGGCTGGTACCAGCAGATCGCTGAAGCCGCTGGCCGCGCGGGACCCTCCGGGACAGCGGAAGAGGAAATCAACTGGTATTATATTGAACTGGCCATGGGCAGCGATGCGCAGCGGGTGATTATTCCCATGCAGGATTTGCTGGGGCTGGGAAGTGAGGCCCACATGAATACCCCGGGCACAGCCCGGGGTAACTGGGGTTGGCGGCTATTACCGGCACAGATGGATCGGCTTCCGCAAGAGAGGTTGCTGGGCCTGACCCGGCAGTACTGCCGGCATCATTTTTCGCAGACGATGTAAATTTTTTGCCTGGCATCGTAATGGTTTTTATAATCATTCCGACGTTTATTGATGTAACCTTCGAGGATTTCCTCGACGACAAAAATAGCCTCGGGGTCAACGCTGCAGATCCGGGTGTCTTTGCAGAAGATGATGGAACCGACCCGGTTGTAAGCGATAAACTGTTTTAACTGCTCACCCGTATATGTTTTGCCAAGATCCAACTCCTGGAGAATGCTTTTCGTCACCATCACACTCACCTCGAGTTTCTTATACTTACCCTAACCAAATATATTCGACAAACTGCCCTCAATACCCTGCAAATTATCTGAAAAAAACAAAATTTTTCCCTGCTGAAACCGTTTGCGTGTGCTCAACGTACAAGAGAACCGTGAAAAGGGTTTTTTTTTCTTCCTGCAATTGTGGTAGAATATGAAAATAAGGCAAAGTCCTTAAATATCTTAAATATATAGAAGGATGTGATGCTTTATTAAACCCATGGGTCAACCCAACAGGCTCCTGGAGGAGAAGAGTCCATACCTTTTGCAGCACGCCTATAACCCGGTGGACTGGTACCCCTGGGGTCAGGAGGCCTTTGAGAAGGCAAAAAAGGAAGACAAGCCGGTTTTCCTCAGTGTAGGTTACAGTACCTGTCACTGGTGTCATAACATGGCCAGGGAATCTTTTGAGGATGCGGAGGTTGCGGCCCGGCTGAACCGCGATTTCGTTGCGGTCAAGGTTGACCGGGAAGAGCGCCCCGATGTGGATGCCCTCTACATGAAGGTTTGCCAGGCCCTGACAGGACAGGGTGGATGGCCCCTGACCGTGATCATGACCCCGGAAAAGGTTCCTTTCTTTGCCGGCACGTATTTCCCCAAGGAGCGCAAATACAACATCCCGGGGCTAATGGAAATCCTGGATAAGGTTTCCCAGATCTGGCTGCAGGACCGGGAACAGCTGGAAAAGCAGGGGATGGAAATGCTCCAGGCCTTGCAAGGATGGGAACGGGGTGGAGAAATACAGCCGGGAACCCTGGTGACGGGCACATTGCAAAAAGCGGCCGCAGAGCTGAAAGGAAAGTATGACGAGGAACACGGGGGATTGGGTGGAGCGCCCAAGTTTCCCATGCCCCACGTATTTTCTTTTTTGCTCCGCTGGTGGGATCGCAGCGGAGACCAGGAGGCCTTGAGGATGGTTCGTCACAGTTTGGAGCAGATCCAGCGCGGCGGCATCATGGATCACCTGGGTTATGGTTTCCATCGTTATTCCGTGGACGAAAAGTGGCTCGTTCCCCATTTTGAAAAAATGCTCTATGACCAGGCCCTGCTCTCCCGGGCATACGTAGAAGCATACCTGGCCACGGGAACCAAGAGTTTCGAGGAGACCGCCCATAAGGTTTTCACCTACGTGCTGGGAGAGCTGGAAGCGCCGGAAGGAGGATTCTATTCCGCGGAAAACGCTGAAAGCGAAGGCGTGGAAGGCAAGTACTACGTCTGGACCCGCCAGGAAATACTGGACCTGCTGGGAGCGGAGAGGGGTGCATTAATGGCGTCCTATTTCGGTGTGACGGAGCAGGGAAACTTTGAAAACGGGACCAACGTGCTTCACGTGCCCCTGCCGGAAGACGAATTTACTGCCCGGCACAACATCCAACCTCGCCAGTGGCATTTCTTGCTGGAAGAATCCCGCCAGATCCTGCTCCAGGCCCGGGCTGTCCGGGAGCGCCCCTCCCTCGACGACAAGGTCCTGGTCTCCTGGAACGGGTTGATGATCGCTGCGCTGGCCGCCGGTGCCCGGGCGCTCAAGGCCGAGATTTACGCCCGGCAGGCCCAACGGGCGGCGGACTTTCTCCTCCAAGAAATGCGCCGGGATGACGGGACGCTTTTGCACCGTTACAGGGAAGGTGAAGCCGCCATACCGGGATTTTTAGAAGATTACGCTTTTCTGGCAGCAGGGTTGCTGGAGCTTTTTGAAACGGTCCATGACCCGGAATATTTACGGCAAGCAATCGCCCTAAACGCGAAAATGTTGGACCTGTTTTGGGACCCGGAAAAAGGCGGGTTGTATTTTACCTCTTCTGCGGACTCGGAGCTTCCGTTCAGGACCCGGGAGGCCTTTGACGGCGCCGTCCCTTCGGGCAATTCTGTCGCGGCTGTGAACATGCTCAAGATCGCGCATTATACGGCGGACAACGCCATGGAAAGAAAGGCCCACCAGTTGATGGACAGTTTTTCCAGCCTGCTTCAACAAAACCCTTTCAACTTTACGGCCATGTTGTGTGCCCTGGACCTGGCCATCGGCCCGGTGCAGCAGGTGGTGATTGCCGGGGATCGTGAAGAGCCGGACACCATGAAGATGGTGCGGTCTGTGGCCCGGCATTTTTCGCCCCGCCGGGTTTTTATGCTGCGCGACCAGAAGAATGCAGCGGTCCTGGATGGCATCTCTCCCTACCTGGCGGATAAAGATCCGATCAACGGCCGGCCCGCTGTATATATTTGCCAGGATTATGCCTGCCAGGCGCCCATTACAAATCTTAACCAACTGGCGCTGGAGCTGGAAAGAGCAAAAAAGGGGACAGAAAACCTGGAATAACCTTTCGGGCGACTTTTCCCGGCGGCACTGCGTAAGTCGAGCTTGCAGCGCGGGCTGCCTGATCATGACATGCCTGAAGGTTAAACCAAATCACTTTACCGGTGCCCCGGTTTACCTGTGCTTCACGTGGCGGGGGATTTATCTTTCAGTTTGCAGCAGCGGGCTGCTTATTTTCTTGCCTCATTCTCTGCATGCCTCATTTTTCTGAAAGCATTGCATTATTTTCCGAGGTCAGTTATAATCTTTTCACCGAAGCGCCGCAGCTTATCAAAAACTTCAACCACCGAGACAATTTTCTGCTGTGGAAGGGAGAAAGCGATGAAGCACAGACTGTTTTTGCTGGTCAAAGGTGTAGGCATTGATCTGATCAGGATTAGACGTATCGCTCGTGTATATCGACGCAGGCCGGAACGTTTTCTCAAGAAGATTTTTACCCCACAGGAAATAGAGATGATCATGCAAAAGGGAAATCCACTGCCTTCCATGGCAGCCCGCTTCGCGGCCAAAGAGGCTGTGGCCAAGGCGCTGGGCTGCGGTATCGGGGTGATCCGCTGGTGTGAAATGGAAATTGTTCCCGGTAATAGAGGGAAACCCCGCGTGGTTTTACGGGGTTCGGCCGCCCGCTGGGCAGAAAACACCGGCATCAAGGGTGTCGAAGTTTCCATGTCCCATGATGGCTCTTATGCCATCGCCAAGGCCATCGCATACGGCGAGTAAGGTGCAGCAAGTTGTATCTCCCTGTTTGCTCGAAAAATTGTGTCAAAGGAGGCTATTTCCGTGGATAAGATATACCTGGATCACGGTGCGACCACTCCCATGAAAGAAGAAGTGCTGGAGGCGATGCTCCCGTACTTGAAGGGGCATTTTGGCAACCCTTCCAGTATTCACGCCTTTGGGAGAGAATCCAGGAAGGGTCTGGACGAAGCGCGCCGCAAGGTGGCGGCTTCCCTGGGAGCGCAGCCGGAAGAAATCATCTTTACCTCGGGTGGAACCGAGTCAGATAACCTGGCCATCCAGGGGGCGGCCAGGGCCCTGGAAAACAAGGGACGCCATATTATTACCAGCGCCATTGAGCATCACGCCGTGCTGGATACGGTCATGCACCTGGGGAAAAATGGATTTGATGTCACGATTTTGCCCGTGGATCAGTACGGCATGGTTGATCCCCAGGATCTCCAAAAAGCGATTACCGCTGACACTATCCTTGTTTCCATCATGACGGCCAATAACGAGATCGGCACGATTCAACCCATTGAAGAACTGGGACGGATCTGCAGGGACAAAGAGGTTTATTTCCATACCGATGCCGTGCAGTCTATCGGGCATATGCACTTCCAACTGCAGGATCAACCCATTGATATGCTTTCTCTCTCCGCGCACAAATTTTATGGCCCCAAGGGAGTGGGGGCTTTGTATATCCGTAAAAAGACCCGGTTGGAACAACTGGTTTTTGGCGGCGGCCAGGAAAGGAAGCTGCGGCCGGGAACCGAGAACCTTCCGGGAATCGTGGGGCTGGGTCGGGCTATTGAGCTGGCCTGTGCGGATATCGAGGGGAAAAAACAAAAGCTCATCAAGCTGCGCGACAAACTTATTGACGGCCTGCTGGAAATAGATGATGTTCTGCTTAACGGTCATCCCTCCCAGCGGCTGCCCGGGAACGTGAATGTCAGTGCCCTGTATGTGGAGGGGGAATCTTTGCTCTTAAGCCTGGATATAAAGGGAATTGCCGCTTCCAGCGGTTCGGCATGCACCTCGGGGTCCCTGGACCCCTCACACGTCCTCATGGCCATAGGCCTGGACCACCAAACGGCCCACGGCTCGCTGCGCTTAAGCCTGGGGGAAAGCAACACGGAAGAACAGGTGGATTACGTCGTGGAGGTTTACAAGGAAACCGTGACCAGGCTCAGGAAGATGTCTTCAGTCTTTAAGAAATAGTTGCAGAGAAAGGACTGCCAGTGCTAAAATGTCGGGGGAGGGGAAACCATGTACAATGAAAAAGTAATGGATCACTTTCAAAATCCCCGCAACGTGGGAGAGATGAACAGCCCCAGCGGTGTCGGAGAAGTCGGGAATATGAAATGCGGGGACATCATGAAGATCTACATCAAGGTCAAAGATGATGTGATCGAGGATATCAAGTTTTTGACCTTCGGCTGCGGCGCGGCCATCGCCAGCAGCAGTGTGCTCACGGAGATGGTGAAAGGAAAGACTCTCCAGGAGGCAGAAGCGATAACCAATCAACGTGTTGCCGATGAACTGGAAGGGCTGCCGCCGGCGAAGCTTCATTGTTCCAACCTGGCGGCCGACGCCCTGCACAATGCCATAGAGGATTACAAGAGCAGGGCTGCTTCCAACTGACAGGCTGGAAAACGTCGAGATGAATCCCCTTGATGCCGGGCTCCTGAGCCGGGGTATGGCGGAAAGGGGTTTTTTGTTTTCTGCAAAATCGCCGTGGAACCGCAGCAAGGATCGGCGGGCATTTACCTTGTCACTCCTGGGGCCAGGTGATATAATTTTTATTAATGATCCAGCTTGCCCGGGCATAAACCTTTATTTCCCTGAAACTGGAGAGGAGATTTCCTTTTGAAGCAAAGCGACATCCGCAACTTTTCCATCATTGCCCATATCGATCACGGCAAATCTACCCTGGCTGACCGGATCCTGGAAAGCACCCATTCCATCAGCCAGCGGGAGATGAAGGAGCAGTACCTGGATTCCATGGACCTGGAAAGGGAGCGGGGGATCACGATCAAGATGCAGGCTGTGCGCCTGTTTTACGAAAGTGGCGGCCGACGCTATATGCTGAACCTGATTGATACCCCAGGACACGTGGACTTTACCTACGAGGTTTCCCGGAGCATGGCTGCCTGTGAAGGGGCTCTGCTGGTGGTGGATGCAGCCCAGGGCATCGAAGCCCAAACCCTGGCCAATGTATACCTGGCCCTGGAGCACAACCTGGAGATCATCCCGGTGATCAACAAGATCGACCTTCCCAATGCAGACCCGGAAAAGGTCAAGGCTGACCTGGAAAACCTGTTAGGGATCGACGGCCGGGAGGCCTTAATGATTTCCGCCAAGGAAAAATTGAACATCGACCAGGTGCTGGGAGCGATCATTCACCGCATCCCCGCACCCTCGGGAGATGAGCAGGCGCCGCTGCGGGGCCTGATCTTCGATTCCCATTACGACCTGTATAGGGGTGTGATCACGTACGTTCGCCTTCGCGAAGGGCAAGTTTCCCGGGGCATGGAAATCAGCATGATGCACAGCGGCAAGCAATTTGAGGTCTCGGAGGTTGGCGTCTTTCGCCCGGCCATGACACCTGAAGCAAGCCTTTTCGCCGGCCAGGTAGGTTACGTGGTTGCCGGGGTCAAGCGCGTCCAGGATTCCCGCGTGGGTGATACCATCACGTCCACCCGGAATCCGGCACAAGCAGCTTTGCCGGGATATCACCCCATGAATCCCGTGGTATTTTGTGGTCTTTATCCCGTGGACAATGACCGCTACGTGGACCTGCGGGAAGGGTTGGAAAAGCTTCAGCTTAATGATGCTTCCTTGTTTTTCGAAATGGAAAATTCTTCCGCCCTGGGATTTGGTTTCCGTTGTGGGTTTTTGGGCCTTTTGCACATGGAAATCGTCAAAGAGCGGCTGGAAAGGGAATACGACCTGGAACTAATCACCACGGCTCCCAACGTGATTTACCAGGTGGTAACGCGCCAGGGCGAAAAAAAACACATCGAAAATCCCGCCAACTTTCCTCTTGCTGGCGCCATTGAGCGTATAGAGGAACCCTTTATCGAGGGAACCTTTATGGTGCCCCAACACTATATCGGGCCCGTGATGGAGCTCTGTCAGCAAAAACGGGGGGAGTACAGGGACATGCAGTACCTCAACACGGATCGCGTTTTGCTGGTTTATGCCCTGCCCCTGGGGGAGATTATCTACGATTTCTATGACCAGCTGAAATCCCGCACCCGGGGTTATGCGTCCTTCGATTACCAGCACAAGGGATACCGGGAGTCAGACCTGGTCAAGGTCGATATTCACGTGAACAATGAACCGGTGGACGCACTTTCGTTTATTGCTCACCGCGAGAAGGCCTATTACCGGGGGCGAGAGGTAATCCAACGCCTCAAAGAGGTGATCCAGCGCCACATGTTCGACATCGCCATCCAGGCCGTGATCGGCAGCCGCCCCGTTGCCCGGGAGACCATCAAGGCCCTCAGGAAAAACGTGGTGGAAAACCTCTACGGTGGAGATGTAACCCGGAAGCGCAAGCTTTTAGAGAAGCAAAAAGCGGGGAAGAAGCGCATGAAGCTGGTGGGGCGGGTGACCATCCCCCAGGAAGCGTTTATGGCCGTACTGCAGCTGGACGGGGAGCAGTGAGGACCGGTGAGGCGGAAGGAAGGAAAAAGCAAAAATATGTTAGTAGAAACTTGACAAATGATCAGCCCGATGGTATCTTTAAGAAGGACGGTTAGCACTCTCGAGGTTAGAGTGCTAATTCATGCAAGGGGGTACGATCATGGGGCTTAGCTCACGCAAAAAAGATATTTTGCAGGCCGTGGTGACAGACTATATCAAGATGGCTCAACCTGTGGGCTCCAGGACAATTTCCAGGCGCTACCAGGTGGGCTTAAGCCCTGCGACCATCCGCAATGATATGGCAGACCTGGAAGAAATGGGCTACCTGCTCCAACCTCACACCTCGGCCGGCCGGATCCCGACACAGAAAGGTTACCGCTACTACGTAGATGAGCTCATGGAAACAGCAGACCTGGAAGAAAGTGAAAAGGATAAAATTAAGCAAGTATACGAATTTGAAAAAATCCGGGAAATCGAAGAAATCATCAAGTATACGACCAATCTTTTATCTTCGCTGACCAATTACACTTCACTGGTCATCGGGCCGCAGTTGAAGAAAAGCGCTTTCAAGAAACTGCAAATCATGCCCTTCGATAACCAGCGGGCGCTGCTTTTGCTGGTTGCCGACACCGGCTTTGTGAAAAATAAAGTCATCCACTACCCGCAAACCCTTTCATCGGGAGAGCTGAACCGGATCGTTTCTTACCTGAATCGCCGCCTGGAGGGTCTGACGATTGATAAGCTTACGTCCAGGTTGATCAGCGAGCTTCGCCGGGATCTTTATCACCATATTAAGTTTTTGGAGGAGACCTTCACGCTATTAGAGGAAAGCCTGGCCGAGGATGAAAGGCGGGTTTTTTTGGGAGGGACGACAAATATCTTGAGCCAGCCTGAATTTGGGGATCTGGAGAAGGTCAGAGCTCTCCTCTCCCTCTTTGAGCAAAACGCACTTCTGGCCAACCTGTTGGCCCGGCCCGTGGCGGGGATCGACGGCATTACCGTGCGTATCGGCCGGGAGAATATGCTGGAGGAAGTGCAGGAGTGCAGCCTCGTGATTGCTACGTACTGCCTGGGCAAAGAGGTCGTGGGAACGATCGGGGTCCTGGGACCTACCCGCATGGAATACTCCCGGACCATAGCTATCCTGGAGCAGATTGTAAATCAACTGCAAAAAATATAAAACTGAAGAGAAGGGAGTGTATTCCTTGACAGGAAGAGGTTACAGGTTTTCTGGGAAGGATGAAGGATATTTTTCAAACAACCCGGAAGGTAATCAGCAGCGCGAAAGCGAATTTGAACAAAAAAACTCTCCTGCTGCTTCCGGAGACCATCAATCCTCGGGACCCGATGGAGACCCGCAGCCGGCGGCAGAAGCAGCAGGTCCTGCCGGTGAAGAAACGCGTGAAATCTTGCAGCAAAAACTCCAGCAACTGGAGCAGGAAAAAGAAGAGCTGAAAAACAGGCTCATGCGGTTGCAGGCGGATTTCGATAACTACCGCAAACGGGTGCGCGCTGAAAAAGAGGACCTGGAACAACATGCGAATTATCGGCTGGTGCAACGGCTGCTGCCGGTCATTGACAACCTGGAGCGGGCCTGTTCAGCTTCCGGCGAGAGGCCGGAAAATATCGTGGAAGGCATTCAGCTCATTTCCCGGCAGCTCCATGAGATCCTGGAAAAAGAAGGTGTGACGCCCATTAAATGTGAAGGCAAGCCCTTTGACCCCAATTGTCATGAAGCCGTGATGGTTGAAGAAAGCAGCGAACATCCGCCCAATACCGTCTTGGATGAGCTGCAAAAAGGGTACCGCATGAAAGACAAAGTGTTAAGAGCCAGTATGGTGAAAGTTTCATCTGATCAAAACAATCAAAAGGAGGCATAACGATGTCAAAAGTCGTAGGGATTGACCTGGGAACAACAATGTCGGCCATTGCTGTTCTTGAAGGTGGAGAGCCAGAAATCATTTCCAATGCGGAAGGCAGCCGTTTAACACCTTCCGTCGTAGCGTTCAGCAAAGAAGGGGAAAGAATTGTTGGCCAGGTGGCCAAACGTCAGTCCATCACAAACCCTGACCGCACCATTACTTCCATTAAGCGGGAAATGGGGACAAACTATAAAGAAAATATTGATGGCAAGGAGTATACGCCCCAGGAAATTTCAGCGATGATCCTGCAGAAGCTGAAAACCGACGCGGAGAGCTACCTGGGTGAAAAAGTGGAAAAAGCCGTGATCACGGTGCCGGCCTATTTTACCGACAGTCAAAGGCAGGCGACAAAAGACGCCGGGAAAATCGCCGGCCTGGAAGTGCTGCGCATTATTAATGAACCGACCGCTGCCTCCCTGGCCTACGGGTTGGACAAGGGAGAGGACCACACCATCCTGGTTTACGACCTGGGTGGAGGCACATTCGATGTTTCCATTCTTGAACTGGGCGACGGCGTATTCGAAGTGAAGGCCACCAGCGGGAATAACCGCCTGGGTGGTGACGATTTCGATGACCGCATCGTCGATCACCTGGTCTCCGAGTTCAAGAAAGAAACAGGGGTGGATTTAAGCAAAGATCGCATGGCTTTGCAGCGCCTGAAAGATGCGGCGGAAAAGGCCAAGATCGAGCTTTCCAGTGTGACCACCGCCAACGTGAATTTGCCATTTATCACGGCAACCTCTGATGGCCCGAAGCACCTGGATATCACCTTGACCCGGGCGAAACTTGAAGATTTGATTTCCGACCTGGTCGAAAAGACCGTTAATCCCATGAAGCAGGCGATTTCCGATTCAGGAGTCGGAACTGATGAGATCGATAAAGTGATCCTTGTAGGCGGATCGACCCGTATGCCCCTGGTGCAGAAGGTGATCAAGGACATCCTGGGCAAGGAACCCCACAAGGGCGTGAACCCGGATGAAGTGGTCGCCCTGGGCGCGGCCATCCAGGCCGGTGTGCTCTCCGGAGATGTCAAGGACGTTCTGCTCCTGGATGTCACACCGCTTTCCCTGGGGATCGAAACCCTGGGCGGCGTATTTACCAAGATTATTGAACGGAATACCACCATTCCCACCTCGAAAAAGCAGATCTTTTCCACGGCGGCCGATAGCCAGACCAGCGTGGAAATCCATGTCCAGCAGGGTGAGCGACCCATGGCCGCCGACAACAAGACCCTGGGGCGTTTTATGCTGGATGGGATTCCGCCGGCGCCCCGCGGTGTACCGCAAATCGAGGTATCCTTTGATATCGATGCCAACGGGATCGTGAATGTATCTGCCAAGGACCTGGGGACGGGCAAGGAACAAAAAGTCACCATTACTGCTACTTCGGGATTGAGCAGCGATGAAATCGAGAACATGGTTGATGAGGCCAAGAAGTTTGCAGACGAAGATGCCAGGCGCAAAGAACTGGCGGAATCGCGCAACCAGGCCGATTCCCTGGTCTACTCCACGGAAAAAACCCTGCGCGACCTGGGGGATAAAGTGGAAAGCGATAAAAAGGAGCAGATCGAAAAGCGCATCCAGGAGCTGAAAGACGCCATTGCAGGAGACGACGTACAAAAAATCAAGTCGGCCTCGGACCAGCTGAGCAGCGAACTGCATGAAGTATCGTCGAAGATCTACGAACAGGTGCAGCAGGAACAGCAGCAGGCAGCCGGCAGCGGTTCCATGCACGGGGAACCAGGCGCCCAGGAAACCGGTCAAGAAGCTGAAGCCGGCGGCCAGGAAGATGTGGTTGACGCCGACTACGAAGTGGTGGATGATGAAGAGGAGAAGTAATGAGCAGGAAGTGCCAGGCCAACGGCATAAAGGGGTTGGATAAGAATGGCCAAGAGGGATTATTACGAGGTTTTGGGGTTAAATCGCAATGCCAGTCCGGAAGAAATTAAAAAAGCATATCGTCGGCTGGCCCGGGAATACCACCCTGATGCCAACTCCCAAGATGAAAGCGCGGAAGGGAAATTTAAAGAAATCAAAGAAGCTTATGACGTGTTAAGTGATCCAAGCAAGAGAGCACGCTACGATCGCTTTGGCCATGAAGAAGAGGCTTTCCAGGCTTTTGGAGGCCCTGGTGGAGGCTTTGGAGGTTTTGGAGATTTCGCCTCGGGTGTCGAGGATATATTTGATGCATTCTTTGGCGGCGGCTTTTCCACGGGCAGCCGCCGCCGCTCCTCTTCCGCGCCCCGCCGGGGCTCCGATCTGCGCTATGACCTGGAGATCACCCTGGAAGATGTGGTGCACGGAAAGGCGACCAAGATTAAACTACACCGCACGGAAAATTGTTCCCGCTGCGATGGCACCGGGGCGAAAGAAGGGTCCGGGGCGGAAACCTGTAATGCTTGCGACGGTTCGGGGCAGCAGCAGGTTGTACGCAACACGACTTACGGCCGATTCGTGAGCATCCGTGCCTGTGAAAGCTGCCGGGGCGAAGGCCGCGTGATCAAGGAAAAATGCCCGGACTGTCGGGGCGAGGGTAAAACCGTGCAGGAGAAAACCATTGACATTAAAATTCCGCCGGGCGTCGACCACGGTTCCAAGCTGCGGGTGCCCGGTGAAGGGGAAGCGGGAACCCGGGGGGGACCTCCCGGGGACCTGTACGTATTCCTTCACGTGCTTCCCCACGAGCTTTTCCAACGCCAGGGGAACAACCTGCTTTGCGAGGTTCCCATCAGTTTTGTTGATGCGGCCCTGGGGAATGAACTGGAAGTGCCCACCATTGACGGGAAGACCAGCCTGCGGATCCCTCCCGGGACGCAGCCCGAGACCCGTTTCACCGTGAAAGGCAAAGGGATCCCTAATTTAAGAGGTTTTGGTAAGGGAGACCTGGTGATCAAAGTCAAGGTCGAGGTTCCTCGCAAATTAAGCCCCAGGCAAAAGAAAATCTTAGAAGAATTTTCGCAAGCAGGCGGCGGCAAGATCACCGGCCAGGAGGAACAAGGTTTCTTTCACCGCATGAAAAATACCTTTGGCGGAAAATGATTCATGACCAATTGCAATCTTATTACCATGGAGGCGAATGATCATGACCTCCTGGTTTTACGTTTCCCCCGCTGCGCTGCAATCGAGTCCGGTCTACCTGGACCAGGAGAATTTAAACCACTTAAAAGCACTGCGTTTAAAGAAGGGCGATACCCTGGTACTTTCTGACGGCCAGGGCCATGCCGTTTATGGCTGTTTGGAGACCCTGCAGCCCGACAGCGCCAGGATATCTTTGCTGGAAGACGTTGCTGTTTCTTCCGAACCGCCGATCCGCATCCACCTCTATATGGGCATCACCAAGGGTGACAAACTGGATGCCGTGGTTCGCCAGTGTGTTGAACTGGGGGCAAGGCGGGTTATCCCCGTGCTGACGGAGCGCACGGTTGTCGCGCGTAGTGCTGACGGCTGGGAAAAGAAAGCGTTGCGCTGGCGCAATATCGCGCGTGCAGCCGCGGCGCAAAGCCGCCGCAGCATGATACCCGACGTATCATCACCCCTTCATTTTCAAGAGATGCTGTTGCTGCTCAAGAACGAGGAGCTGGTCCTGGTTCCCTGGGAAGAAGAGAAAACTGCAGCCCTGGGACCGATCCTCAAACGATCTGAACGCCCCCCCGGTTCCCTGGCAATTTTTACCGGACCTGAGGGTGGCATCTCCCCTGCTGAAATGGAAAAATTGGTCGAGATACCCACGATTCGCCCGGTTACCCTGGGGCCGCGCATTCTCCGCGCGGAAACGGCTCCCGTTGCGGCGCTTGCCGTGATTATGGGTTATTGGGGAGATATGGTTTAAAAAGACAAGGACGGTTTGATTTGCTGTAGCCTTCGCAAAAAGTGGACATCTAGACATGTACAGGAGGGTTTTCGTTGCGGCCAACCGTGGCTTTTCATACCTTGGGGTGCAAGGTGAACTATTATGAAACCGAGGCCTTAAAAGGCCAGTTTCGGCGCGAAGGTTTTGAGCTCGTAGATTTTCACTTTGGGGCAGATGTCTACGTGTTTAACACCTGCACGGTTACCCACCTCGCTGATCGCAAATCCCGCCAGGCGATACGCCGTGCGAAAAGAAAAAATCCCCAGGCCCTGGTGGCGGTGATCGGATGCTATGCCCAGGTTCAGCCGGAAGATCTGGCCGCGCTAAAAGAAGTGGATCTTCTCCAGGGAACGGCACACCGGATGAACCTGCCGGGGCGGGTCAAACAAGCCTTGGCCGGCGAGCAGCCTGGGGAGTATTATCCCGCTGAGATCATGCCTTCCAGTATGAACTTGACCTTTGAAGAAATGCCCTGGCAGTCCCAGCAAGGCCGAACTCGCGCCTTTTTAAAGATCCAGGATGGGTGTGACCGTTTCTGCAGTTACTGTATTGTGCCCCTGGCCCGGGGTCCCCTGCGCAGCCTGCCCCCGTCGCGCGTGCTTCATTACCTGCAGGAAATCGCAAATGCGGGATACCGGGAGGTCGTCTTAACCGGGATACATCTGGGACTCTACGGGGTTGACCTGCAGCCAGCCTGGACCCTGGCCGATCTCCTGGAAGAAATAAGAGGGCTGGCCGGGATCATGCGCATACGTTTGAGTTCACTGGAGCCTGCTGACATCTCAGAGCAGCTGGTTGATGTGCTGAAATCCGATGGACGGTTTTGCCCTCACCTGCACATCCCGCTACAAAGCGGCGATGATCAGATCCTGGAAGCCATGGGGCGCCCGTACAGAACTATGCAGTTTTCGTACCTGGTCCAGTACCTGAAAAATGAAATCCAGGACTTGGCCATTAGTTCGGATGTCATTGTCGGTTTTCCCGGCGAAGATGAGCGCAATTTTCAAAACACCCTGCGATTTGTGGAGAAATGCGGGTTCAGCCGACTGCATGTCTTTAAGTTTTCCCCCCGCCGGGGAACCCGGGCCGCACAGCTGAGCCCCCAGGTTCCGTACCCGGAAAAAGAAAAACGCAGCCGGCAGATGATGGCTTTGGGCGAGGAGCTTTCCCGCTGTTACCAGGACCGGTTCCTGGGCAAGACCCTGCCTGTTCTGCTGGAAAGCCCTGTGCAAAAGGAAGCAGGCCTGGAACAGCGGGAAAGGCGGATCACCTGGGAAGGGCTAACGCCCAATTACCTGCGTGTCCAACTCTCCTGCGAGGATGCCAGGAGAGGAGAGCTTTACCAGGCGGAGATCCGGGCTTCTTACCCGGGGTATCTCCTGGGCAGTCGTGTTGGAGATTTTGGTGTAGGGGAAGAAAAATAATTGATTTGACGATCATGTTGAGTTAAATCGCGCTCCTCTTTTCTTGCAGAGGGGAGCCGGGGGAAACAAGAAATGGCTTTCCGAGTAAGCTCGCTCCTCAGCATCAATGGTTTCACCCAGGGTGGCGAAGATCTCCCTTATCCGCCCTGTCCTTAACCTTCCTCTTGTCCAGCCTGCGGATCCATCTCCATCAGATCTTCCATGGCTCCACCGATAATCTTCTGAATGTCCGCCAGCATCACACTAAAACGATACTCGGCCTCCAGGTATTCTTTAACCGTTTTATTCAGATGAATCACTTCCAGGAGCCGGCTTAGCCGCTCTTCTTGCTCCGGGGCAACTTCCAGGCCGGAGACTTGCTGTTTTTGGAGCTCAAATTGCTGTTTCCTGAAATCCGTGAGCATTTCTTTCGCGCTGCTGTCAGCGTCCAGGTATTCCTTGGCTTTAAGGAAGTTTTTGTAATCCGGTGATGCTTTGATGGCCTTTGCCAGGGCATGGGCATGGTCATAAATGTTCATGGGATCGCCTCCTGATCTATGAGTGTTTATAGCGGCCCTTGCAGCAGTGGGCCGTACTTATTTCACATTATAGCAAACCGCCTAAATCTTTAAAAGCTTGGTATTCCTAAACAAGATGAATGATGATATAATAAAGGACAGATTGTGAGAAAGGAGCGGTTCTCTTGGAAAACTGTATTTTTTGTAAAATCATTGCGGGCGAAGTTCCCGCCCAGGTGGTTTACGAAAACGAACACGTCATTGCCTTTAATGATATAAACCCTGTCGCACCGGTACATATATTAATTGTCCCCCGGTTACATATCCCGTCATTGAATGACGTGGAGCCCGAACACCTGGAAGTGATGGGGCATTTGATGTTGGCTGTCAAGGAGATCGCCAGGCAGCATGAGGTCGCAGCCAAGGGGTACCGCCTTATTTCTAATTGCGGCCCCGATGCCGGCCAGGTTGTCTACCATATTCACTTTCACCTGCTGGGCGGCCGCCAGTTTGGGCATAATTTAGTGCGAAAAGGATGATCCGCCAGCGATAGAGATTTTTGTTTCATGTCTGGACCGTGAAGTGGTTTTAGGTCTCGTAGAACAGGCAAGCTTCCTCATCACGTGATAGACGACCCCTGCTTCCCCTTCATTGACAGTGTTTTTTTGAAACGGTATAATACTGTGTTGAATGGTTGTATGCAGATCAGCACTTTTGCTGCTACGAATCTTAGAATGAAGGATATGGGTCATAGGATGTACGTGTAGGTGCCAGGTTTTAGGTGGAGGGGAGGGATATTGATGCCGGAAATTAAAGTAGGTAAAAACGAAAGCCTCGATAATGCCCTGAAAAGGTTTAAAAAACAATGTGCCAAGACAGGCGTTCTCTCCGAGGTTCGCAAGCGGGAGCATTATGAGAAACCGAGTGTGCGGCGCAAAAAGAAATCGGAAGCAGCAAGGAAAAAGAAAAGGAAGTTTTAAGGGTTGCTTGGAGGCGATGCGTTTGAGCATGCTTGAACAGTTGGTGGAAGATCAAAAAACCGCCATGCGGGACAAAGATAAGCTGCGACTCGGCGTAATTCGTTATTTGCGCAGCGAATTAAAAAACGCGGAAATTAAAAAAAAGGAGCCGTTAAACCAGGAAGAAGTAGTGGAGGTTCTGCAGCGGGAAATAAAAAGACGAAAAGAGGTGCTGGCCGACTACGAAAAAGCCGGTCGGCCGGAACTGCTGGCCGAGTTAAAGGAAGAGATAGCCATCCTTACCCACTATCTTCCGCCCCAGCTCTCGGCAGAGGAGATCGAGGAAATTGCGCGCGGTGTGATTGACCAGCTGGGGGCCGCATCAAAAAAAGAATTTGGCAATGTCATGAAAGAGATGATGCCCAGGGTCAAAGGTCGCGCAGAAGGAGCCCTGGTCAAACAAGTCGTTGAAGGACTGCTGGAGTAAAACTTGGAAATTCCAAGTTTTACTTCGTTAAAGGGGTGGCAATTTTGATCAGGCGGATCTGCCTGCTGCTGTTTTTTATTTTTGCCGTGTTCCTGTCCTCCAGGGCTTTTTCAGGATCTCCGCTGGTCCATGTGATGCCGGTGGAAGGGCAGATTGAGCCGGGATGGCTTGTTTTTTTAGAGCGCGCTGTGGGAGAAGCGGAAGCGGCTGGAGCAGAAGCGGTTATCCTGGAATTAAATACGCCCGGCGGTTTCATCGACACGGCCCTGTCCGCCAAAACCTTGATGGATGAAACACCGCTTCCCGTCTATGCCTACGTGAAACAGCAGGCCCTGTCCGCCGGGGCCTACCTGGCCCTTTCCGCCGAGGGGTTTTACATGGCCCCCGGTTCTACCATCGGGGCGGCAGAACCCCGCATACTGGGCGGTGGGGAAGTGATCGACGAAAAACTTCTCTCCGCCTGGGAAGGGGAAATGAAAAGCGTTGCCGAAAGGCAGGGCCGTGATCCACGGCTGGCGGCGGCCATGGTCCGCCGGGGAATTGAAATTGAATCCCTGGTCTCCGCGGAGGAACTTTTGACTTTGACAGCCGGGCAGGCAGAAGAGCTGGGGTTTAGCGATGGGACGGTCACCTCCCGGCAAGACCTCCTGGAAGCCTTGGGCCTGGAAGGAGCTGCTGTGGTTGAAAACAATCCTTCCGGCTGGGAACAGCTCTCGGGCTGGCTGATTCGACCCACCGTGGCTTCGGCGGTTCTCTCCCTGGCCTTTCTCTTTTTAATCATCGAAGTATTGACGGCCGGGTTTGGCATTGCCGGCCTCGGCAGCATCCTGTGTTTCGGCCTTTATTTTGGGGGACATTTTTTTGCCGGGGTTGCCGGCTGGCCCTCTATTTTTTTGTTTCTCTTCGGGATCATTCTTTTGCTCACAGAAGCATTCATGCCCGGTTTCGGGATCTTTGGGATAGGTGGACTCATCGCTGTTGCCGTATCCATTGTTCTCACGGCGGCTTCGGCCGCGCAGGGGCTGCAAATGCTGCTGGTTTCCTTCCTGGTTTCCGGGGTGATGGGTTTCGTCGCCTATAAAGTTTTCCAACGCAGGGGCACCCTGCGCCGCTTTATCCTTTTTGATGCCGCAACCAGGGAACTGGGGTACAGCTCATCTTCCAATTACCAGAAATTAGTAGGACAGCAAGGGCAGACCATCACACCCCTAAGACCGTCGGGGACCGTGGAAATACAGGGAACAAGGTATGATGTCGTCAGCCAGGGAGAATACATTGAAGCCAAAGCCCCCGTAGTCGTCGTGGGCGTAGAAGGTTACAGAATCATTGTACGGAAGGTAGGGGATCCTTCCCCTTGAGCGGATCACAGATTTCTTAACGATGGAAAGGAGAATGTTGCGTGGAAAATCTTTTACCCCTGTTGGTCCTGGTTGTATTAATTATTATCGTGTTTTCGGTGATTTTCAGTTTTATTCCCCTGCGGTTGTGGATTGCCGCCCTGGCGGCCGGGGTTAGGGTCGGCATCGTTACCCTGATCGGCATGCGGCTTCGCCGGGTTGTTCCCGCCAAGGTGGTCGAACCCCTGATCAAGGCGACCAAGGCGGGTTTGGCGTTAAATGTGAACAAGCTGGAAGGTCATTACCTGGCTGGCGGCAATGTGGACCGGGTAGTAGATGCCTTGATCGCGGCCCAGAGGGCCGACATTAACCTGGAATTTGAGCGTGCTGCGGCCATTGACCTGGCGGGACGTGATGTTTTGAAAGCCGTGCAGATGAGTGTTAATCCCAAGGTCATTGAAACCCCGGTGGTTGCTGCCGTGGCCAGCGACGGGATTGAGGTGAAAGCCCGGGCCCGGGTCACGGTGCGGGCGAACATAGACCGCCTGGTAGGGGGTGCCGGTGAGGAAACGATCATCGCGCGCGTCGGTGAAGGCATCGTGACCACCATCGGTTCGGCCCAGAATCACAAGCAGGTGCTGGAAAACCCTGATAATATTTCCCATACGGTCTTGAACAAGGGTTTGGATTCAGGCACAGCATTTGAAATCCTTTCCATTGATATTGCGGATGTGGATGTCGGCAAAAATATTGGAGCCCAACTGCAAACGGACCAGGCCGAAGCGGACAAGCGTATTGCCCAGGCCAAGGCCGAGGAGCGGCGGGCCATGGCTGTGGCCAAGGAACAGGAAATGAAAGCCGCAGTCCAGGAGATGCGGGCCAAGGTAGTGGAAGCAGAAGCCCAGGTGCCCATGGCCATTGCCCAGGCGCTGCGCGAGGGAAATTTAGGCGTGATGGATTACTACAATTTGCAAAACATTGATTCCGATACCCAGATGAGGGATTCCATTTCCAAGCTGGGCAAGCCGGACGAGACAAAAGAAGAAGAATAAGCATCCCAACTGTGCTTGTTTGCAGCGGTGAAACCTTGCATGGGTAAGGAGTGATTAAACTCGTGGAATTGATTATTTTATTTGTGCTCTTCATGATCCTCTCGTCTGTGGTCAGGGCTTTGGGGGGGCAGGGTCGTTCGCGTAAAAGGACCGGGGAAACCCGATTGCCCCGACCGGCTGCCTCTCGTTTTCCCCGGGCAGAAGAGGAGGGGTTTGCGCAGGACATGCAGGAAACCGCCAGGCCCATCTCGAAACCTGTGGCCAGGGAGCGAAGGTTGCCGGCTGGGGGCATAACCGGCGCGGAAGATCCCGCAGCGTACCTGTATCCCGGGAGGCAAAGCCCCGAACAGATAGAAGACTTTGACAAAAACAGGCGGCGGAAAGGCGAAGTTCGTCCAGATTTGGAGGCAAGGGATGATCGCGGGCGCCCCGGGAAAAGGCCGACCGCAAAAAAGCGAACCAGGCCCCGGGCAGAATCCGTTTCAGATCCGCGTCAAGGGCTCGCCAAGCTGCTAAACAGCCCGGATATCACCCTGGGAGTTGTCGTGTCCGAAGTGCTCTCCGCCCCTCGCGCCTACAGGCCCCACAGAAAAGGAAGAAGATAAGCCATACACCCCATGTATGGCCTGGAGGAAGTCCAAGCGATGGCTTTAGCCCCCGTTCTTACCGGGCAGGGGAATTCATCGACGGCGTTCCTTTTTTTGTCTGGAGAGATTGTCCGGCTGATCACAGAAATGGAATAATCTCGCGGGGCAAAGGAATTTCCTGCGTAATTGCAGAAGTACAAAACGTAAAACAGCAAGCAAACGACACAGGGGCCCGGCAAGCAGTGGATTCCGGTCCCCCAAAGCCCTGTTGGGGAACGCCTGAAGGAGGTTTAGATCTTGCCCCAGGATTATTTAGAGCGCAAGGTTTTTCTGAAGAATATGGATGAAGTGCTGCCCCTGCTGGGACAATTCGACGAGCACTTATCGGTCATTGAAGAAAGTTTTCCCGTCAAGATCATCCCCCGGGGCGACGAGCTTTCTTTGCAGGGAGAAAAAGAAGATGTTGAACACGTCTACCAGTTGTTCCAGGAATTGCTGTCCTTGATCCGCGCGGGTCATATCTTAACCACGGCGGAGTTTATCTATGCTTTAAAGCTGGCCCGCACGGGAAAAACCGGGGAAATCCAGAAATTGTTCAGCGATCACCTGCTCATCACCGAGCGGGGCAAAAAGATCCGGCCGAAAACCATGGGCCAGAAGAAATACGTGGAAGCCCTGCGCCGTTATGATATCGTGTTTGGTATCGGCCCGGCGGGAACAGGAAAAACATACCTGGCCATGGCCATGGCCGTATTCGCCCTGAAAAACAAGATCGTGCAGCGCCTGGTGCTGACCCGCCCGGCCGTGGAAGCCGGTGAACACCTGGGCTTTCTCCCCGGCGATTTGCATGACAAGGTCGATCCCTACCTGCGCCCTCTCTATGACGCCTTGTATGACCTCATGGGTGTGGAAACGTTTTTAAAGAACAGGGAAAAGGGGATTATCGAGGTGGCTCCCTTAGCCTATATGCGGGGCAGAACCCTGGATGACTCTTTTATTATCCTGGATGAAGCCCAAAATACCACCTCGGAACAGATGAAAATGTTTCTAACCCGCATGGGATTTGGCTCCAAGGCCGTAATCACCGGTGATATTACCCAGGTAGATCTTCCCCGGGGCAAATATTCCGGGCTGATTGAAGTCATGAACATCCTGGGAAAGATCCCGGACATTGCCTTCATCCATCTCAGCGATCAGGATGTTGTCCGGCATAACCTGGTCCAAAAAATTATCCAGGCCTATGAAAACCAGGGAGCCCGGGAAAATGATAAACAGGAGTAATGGTGATGGTTTGGAATAAAATTAAATCGGTCTTTAATCAGCCTTTTTTTATGGCCCAGAGTAAAAAGGGGCAGCGCCTGTTCCTGGCCCTGGGGCTCTTTGTATTTCTTTACCTCTTCCTGCTTTTCTCCACCGTGCCCATGGGGATTTCCGTGGAACTGGGCCGCCCCAGCCCTCAAACTATCCGGGCCAACCGGGAAGTGGTCGATCCTTACACGACCAGCGAGCTGCGCCAGCAGGCCGCCGAAGCCGTACCCGAGGTCTTCGATTATGATCCCTCTGTCCTGGCAGAAGGTCGGGAGCAGATCGCCTTGTTTTTTCAAGAGGTGAACCGGGTTCGAGAAATGCAGCTCAGCCCCGCGGAGAACGAGACGGATCGGGATGAACTGTCCATGCGGACAGAGCGCCTGGCAGAGTCCCTGGATCTTGAGATCCCCCAGGACTCCCTGCGGGCTATCCTTTCCATGAGCAGGGAATCCTTGAGCGATCTACAGCAGCGGGCGGAAACCATTTATGAAGAGATTATGACCCAGGGGATAAAAGAAGGCGGGGTGCAGACGTCCACGCGGCAGATGCTGCAGGAAGTTAACCTGATACCTTTTAGCCCGGAGGTCCGCCAGGGCATGGAAAAGCTGCTCACCCCCCTGCTGGAACCCAACATGATCTACAACGAAGAAGCAACGCAGGCCAACCGGGAAGCGGCCCGTCTAGGAGTTGAGCCGGTGTTGATTCTCCGGAATTCCCTGATCATCCAGGAAGGGGAAGTGGTCACGGAACGACATATTGCCCAGCTGGAGGCCCTGGGCTTACTGGGTCCCCGGGTTCATTTCGGGGGATATGTCGGCCTGTTTCTGATCTTGCTGGTCATCTTCACGGTTGTGGCCCTGTACATTTTCTTCTTTAACCCGGATATTTTTCAAAATGTCATCCATCTCTCCCTCTTGAGCCTGATCCTGGTGGTAACCCTGGTGCTGGGATTGGCGGCGCAGTACTTTTCCGGCTACTTGATGCCCGTAGCCATGGGCGGTATCTTGATCGCGGTATTGCTGGATGCCCGCCTGGCGATTTTCTTTAACCTGGTACTGGCGCTCTTCCTCGGCTTTACCGTTGACTGGCAATTCGGCTACCTGGTCGTGTCCATCCTGGGCGGGCTGGTGGCCATCTACAGCGTGTTCCACCTGCAGCGCCGTTCGGACCTGACCCGGGCCGGCTTCCTTGTGGCGGGGGTCAACGTTATCTCCATCATTGCGGTGGTTTTGCTAACCAGGGGCTTTCACCTGGAGTATGAATTCCTCCGTGAATTCAGCATCAGTCTCCTGGCCGGCCTGGGCAGCGGACTCTTTTCGGCCGTGCTGGCCATCGGCCTTTTATCTTACCTGGAAAATGCTTTTGGCTTAACTACCGCCGTGACCCTGCTGGAGCTCTCCGATCCCGGAAGGCCCTTACTGCGCAAGCTGCTCATGGAAACCCCGGGAACCTACCACCACAGCGTTCTTGTGGGCAACCTGGCTGAAGCCGGCGCAGAAGCCATCGGGGCTGACCCCCTGTTATCACGGGTCGCCGCCTTTTACCATGATATCGGAAAAATACGCCGCCCGTATTTTTTTATCGAGAACCAGTTTACCGGGGATAATCCGCACAAAAAGATTTCCCCTAATTTAAGCGCGCTGATTATCCGTTCTCACGTGAAAGACGGTGTGGAAATGGCCCGGGAGGAGAACTTGCCCCTGCCCATCATTGAGATCATTCAGCAGCACCACGGGACGGGGATGATCTCCTTTTTCTACCGCCAGGCCATGGAAAATAATCGGGATATTAATCTTTCCGAAGAAGAGTTCCGTTATGAAGGTCCTCTACCCCAGAGCAAAGAGGCGGCCCTGATCCTCCTGGCGGATGCGGTGGAAGCCGCGGTACGCTCTCTCTCCCGACCCGTGGCCGGCAGAGTGGAAGGAATGGTTCGACGCATTATCAAAGAAAAGCTTAACGACGGCCAGTTTGATGATACACCCTTAACGTTGCGGGATTTGGATATCATCGGTGACACCTTTGTTCATATTCTTACGGGTCTTTTTCACAACCGCATCGAGTACCCGGAAAAAGAACTGCGGGCAGACCTGGAAAGGGGGAAGGCGAACAATGGCCATCAACATCCATAACGACCAGGACAAGGTTCGCATCCCCGCAGCATTATCTCCGCTGCTGCAGGAGATCGGCGAGCATCTTTTAAAGGAGGAAGGTCGATCCCAGGAAGAAGAAATCAGTCTTATCCTGGTTGATGATGGGCAGATTCGGGAGTTGAACCGTACCTACCGGAAATTGGACCGGGCTACCGATGTGCTGGCCTTTGATCTGCAGGACGAAATGACCGGGAAAGAGGAGGACCATGTCCTGGGCGATGTCGTGATCTCCGTAGAGAGAGCGGCTGAGCAAGCCCGGGAATATGGACACAGCCTGGAAAGGGAGATTGCATTTTTGGCTGTCCATGGCATACTGCATTTGCTGGGTTACGATCACCGTTTTGCGACAGAAGAAAATGAAATGTTTTCGCGGCAGCACCTTATGTTGGAGAAATTTAACTTTGAACAATAGGGCAGACCCATGAAAAAACGCCGGTTGCATCAGAGTTTCTTGAACGCCTTTGCGGGGATAATGTTCGCTTTTCGCAGTGAACGCAACATGGGGCTTCATGTCCTTGCCGCTGCAGCAGCGATTACGTTCTCTTTCTATTTTAACGTGGATAAAGCAGAGTTTCTGGCGGTTCTTTCCGCGATATTTTTTGTTTTTATGGCCGAAATGTTTAACACCGCCATCGAAGCAGCCGTTGACCTGAAAACCAGGAAATTTCACCCCCTGGCCCGGGTGGCCAAAAATGTAGCGGCGGGAGCGGTATTATTTGCGACTGTATATGCCCTGGTGGTCGCGCTGGTCGTTTTTTCCGGCCCGGTTCGGGCCCGTTTTTTTTAAACGGAAGCGAGATTTTTATCCCGCGGATTCCAGGATTTAATTTGCAGGAGGTCTGCTAAGATGCGAAGCGACTTCGGGCGGTTGCTTACGGGGAAAAACGCTCTGACCCTTCTCTTGATGGTCTTATTAGTCAACACGGCCCTGGTCATAGTCAACCTTACCGTGATTTACCGGCATTCCCAGTCGGGGGATGCAGTACCTGCTTCTTCTCGAGATGCCATGACGGAAAATCTCCTGGCATACAGCCAACGACTGGCCCAGGACCTGGGTGTCCAGGAACGGAATTCCGTGCGAGAGGCCCTGGCCCGCTTAAACTACGAAATGGATATGGCCAAGACGGGCGACGAGCTGGCGCAGGTTGTCTTTAATCAAGGCCGCCAGGTTCAGGAAACCATTGTTCGGGAATGGGATGTGCTCCTGCGGGAGAACATCCTCGCCCTGGTAAACCAGGATGCAAGCCTGCAAGCAGAACCCGGGCGGGTGGAGTTTACCATCAATCTTTCTTCCACCCAGGGCATTACTGTAGACCCCGATGTTTTGCACGAAGACACCAAAGGCGAGATCATGGAACTGGTCCAGGGCAGCGGCATGGTCCAGGAGCAGCTCTTCCAACTGGAGTTTGAGGGCGGGCGAAGCCGGATGCTTGTCCCTTACAACCCGTTAGACTATATCCAATCCCTCAACGAGGAAATCGACGCCTTGCGGGTCAACCTGCGCGAGCTCCGGATCGCTTCCGGTTTTGCGGAAATGAGCGGGGAAGGGGTGCTGATCAAGCTTTATGATGCGCCTGACGGCTTTGCGGCCAGCGAAATCATCCACGATTCCGATGTCCGCGATGTTGTGAACGAGCTTTTTGCCGCTGGAGCGAAAGGTGTATCCGTGGGAGGACAGCGGCTGGTGAGCACTTCGCCCATTCGCTGTGTCGGTCCTGTCATCCGGGTAAACCAGCGGGAAATTCCCGCGAATCCTGTCGTGATCGAAGCCGTGGGGGACCCGGAAGTGCTTTCCAGCGCCCTGGACATTGTGCGCTTTTCCCTGGAAATCCACCGTAATTTCCGTATGGAGATTGAGAAAAAGGATCACCTGGTTTTACCCCCGTATCGGGGCTAAGATGAAAGGCGGGTGGTTTTATGAAAGACGCTCAGCTCGTAAATGAGGCACGTCGGGCCCTGGTGCATGCCTACGCGCCCTACTCGGATTATCGGGTGGCGGCGGCTCTTTTAGCGGGTGATGGAAAGGTGTATACCGGGGTAAACGTGGAAAATGCCTCTTACAGCTTGACCCTCTGCGCGGAAAGGGCGGCCCTCGCCGCAGCGGTCTCCGCAGGGCAGCGTCGATTTCTTGCCCTGGGTATCGTGTCGGAAAAGAAGCCGGATCCGGTTCCTTGTGGGGCTTGCCGGCAAGCGCTGGCGGAATTTGCCCCCGACTGCCGCATCCTGGTTTCTGCTGCAGGTGGAGAGGAGATTCTCTACCGGTTGGCCGAACTTCTCCCCCGGCCCTTCTCCTGCCAGGCGGAAGCGAGTCACGAATAATAGATATAGAGTAAGCAGGCGGCGAAGATAATGGTGATCACCACCGCCGTTATGGCCAGGCTGGTATAGGCGACCATGAAAATGCCCAGGAAGAGAACCACGAAAAAAATAACATTTAAAATGAGCGCCTTGTGTCCCCTGGCCTTGAGTTCTTGTTTTTTTTCTTCTTCCATGAACACACGTCCTTGCCGATTATATGTTATAATAATAAATTATCTGCCAGCAGAAGTAAAGGAGAAATAAGCCCATGTTTATCTCCGGGTTCGTTGCAGTTGTGGGCCGGCCCAATGTGGGCAAGTCCACCCTGATTAATGTGCTCATGGGGCAGAAAGTGCTCATTGTATCCGATAAACCTCAGACAACCCGTAACCGCATCCAGGCCGTGTTGACGGCGGAACACTTCCAGGTTGTTTTTATCGATACTCCGGGGATTCACCGCCCCCGGCACCGTCTGGGCGATTACATGCTGCAATCGGCCCTGGGAGCACTCAAAGAAGTGGACCTGGCGCTCCTGGTGGTTGAGGCTACCTCACCCCCCGGGAACGGGGACCGCTTTATCGCCCAGCGCTTGAAATCTGTGGGAACCCCTGTCCTGCTGGTGATCAACAAGATTGATGTGGCCCCGGAGGCTTTTGCAGCATCCTGGCTGCAGGAGTACGTGAGCCTTCTGCCTGTCCAGGGCTACCTCCAGGTGTCTGCCCGCACAGGTCAGCATACCCAATTGCTCCTGGAAGAGATCTTGCGGTATTTACCCGAGGGACCTATGTACTACCCGGAAGGAATGATCACGGACCGCCCTTTACCTTTCCAGGTGTCCGAGCTAATCCGGGAAAAAATATTCATGCAGACCCGGGAAGAAATCCCGCACTCCATCGCGGTAGAGGTCACGAAAATTGCACCCCGGGAAAATAAGGAACTGGTGGATATTCACGCTGAAATCCTCGTAGAAAAAGATTCACAGAAAAAAATCATGATCGGCAAAGGAGGCGCGCGGCTGAAAACAATCGGGCAAGAGGCGCGCGCTGAACTGGAGGAGCTGTTAGGCAGCGCGGTTTACCTGGACCTCTGGGTGAAAGTAAAAGCCGACTGGCGGCGCAAAAATAATATATTGCGACAGTTGGGCTATGAATAGGCCAGCCGGAAGGCGGAAGCATCCCGGGAGGACCGATCATGACTAGACAGGTAAAAGTGGAAGCCCTGGTCCTGTATTCCAGGCCCTTGGGAGAAGGAGATCGATTGCTCACCCTTTATACCCGGGAGCTGGGGAAAATTAGCGCTGTTGCCCCGGGTGCGCGGAAGATGAAGAGCAAGCTGGCTGCAGCGGTTGAACTGTTTGCCCGGGGGCATTTCCTGCTCTACCGCGGCCGGTCCATGTATACCGTGACCCAGGCGGCACAGGAACATCAGTATCATGCGATTCGACAGGAGATGAAGCTTTACGCCTGCGGCCTGTATCTAGCCGAACTGGTGACAAAAGCCGTGGAAGAAAACGAAGCAAACCCGGCCATCTTTGAATTGCTGTTGGAGTCCTGGAAGCACCTGGAAGCGGGAAGAAGCAGCCCGGTGCTGCTGGTGAGGTATTTCGAGCTAAAACTGCTGGATCTGTTGGGTTACCGCCCTCACCTGGACGATTGTGCGGGCTGCGGGAAACAACGGGGAGCGGTTTGTTGGAGCGACCAGGCTGGAGGTATTCTCTGTACCGATTGCGGCCAGGGGGACGCCGAGGCCTTTTCCCTCTCCCGCGGCACCTGCGCCCTGGCCCAGTACCTGCTCAAGGTGACACCCAGTCGGCTGGTGAGTATACGGGTGGATGAGGAACAGCACAAGGAATTGAAGCGCCTGGTCCAATCCTTTTACCGGTATTGGACGGATATCGGGTCGATAAAATCCGCTGCTTTTTTGGAAGAGATCACTTGACCCCCTGCAGCTATCTGCAGGGGAATGAAAACCAGAACCCCAAAAACTGACCCCGGTCTCAAGCACTGATCACAAGGAGGTAATACGAACATTGAATTTTCAGGAACTCATGATCCGCCTGCAGGATTTTTGGGCCCGGAGAGGGTGTCTGATCGGACAACCCTATGATGTCGAAAAAGGTGCGGGTACCATGAACCCCGCCACCTTTCTGCGCTCCCTGGGCCCGGAACCCTGGGATGTCGCCTACGTTGAACCGTCCCGCCGTCCGGGGGACGGTCGTTACGGAGAAAACCCCAATCGCTTGTACCAGCATCACCAGTACCAGGTGATTCTCAAACCTGCCCCTGCCGAGATCCAGGATCTCTATCTCAGCAGCCTGGAAAGCCTGGGCATCAAGGCATTGGATCACGATATTCGCTTTGTCGAGGATGACTGGGAATCTCCGACGCTGGGCGCCTGGGGCCTGGGCTGGGAGGTTTGGCTGGATGGAATGGAAATTACCCAGTTTACGTATTTCCAGAAGGTGGGAGGCTTCGACCTGGAGGTCGTTCCCGTAGAACTCACGTATGGCCTGGAGCGCATCGCCATGTACATACAGAAGCGCGATAACGTCTTTGATTTGGAATGGTTGCCGGGCATCAGCTACGGGGAGGTGTTCCAGCTGGCCGAACGGGAGCATTCCACGTACAGCTTTGAAGCAGCGGATACATCCATGCTGCTCCAACTTTTCAACCTCTATGAGCAGGAAGCCAAAAGGCTGTTAGATAAGCCCCTGGTGCTACCCGGCTATGACTATGTGCTGAAATGCTCTCATGTCTTCAACGTGCTGGACGCCCGCGGCGCAATCAGCGTCACGGAACGAACCGGCTATATCGCCCGCATCCGGGAACTGGCGCGAACCTGTGGACGGCAGTACCTGCAGCAGCGTGAAGAAGCCGGTTATCCACTATTGAACAACAAGCGTCAAGGAGGGGTGCAGAGATGATCACGAAGGACTTACTCCTGGAGATCGGTACCGAAGAGATCCCGGCCCGGTTTATGCCTGGCGCCCTAAACCAGCTGCAGGAACGGGCGGCCCGGCTGCTGGCAGAATATCGCCTGGATTATGCCCGGATCAAAACCATGGGAACGCCTCGCCGCCTGGTACTGCAGGTTGAAGATTTGGCCGCAGACCAGAAGAGCTTACGTGAAAAGAAAAAAGGTCCTTCCCGGGAAGCGGCTTTTGATGAGCAGGGGAACCCGACCCGGGCGGCCCGGGGGTTTGCCGCCAAGCTGGGCGTGCCCCTGGAGGACCTGGAAATAGAAACCATGGGCAAGGGTGAGTACCTGGTTGCCTTACAGGAAATAAAGGGAGAACCTACCCTCAAGGTGCTCAACGCACTGCTGCCCGCCCTGATCAAAAGCCTGGCTTTTCCCAAAACCATGTACTGGGAGGCCAGTAAGGTCCGTTTTGCCCGCCCTATCCGCTGGCTGCTCTGCCTCTACGGGGAAGAAATGGTGCCCTTTTCTTACGCCGGGTTGGAATCGGGTCAGCAGACGCGAGGGCATCGCTTTCTTGCCCCGGGGCCTTTTGCCGTGCAAAACCCGGACCATTTTTGCAACGTCCTGGCGGATAGCCAGGTCCTCCTGGACCCGGCAGTCCGATCCGCAGAGATCCGCAAACAAGCGGAACAAGCGACAGCCAGCGCGGGTGTGGAACTTTACCTGGATCCGGAACTCCTGGAAGAAGTTACCTACCTTGTAGAACACCCCTGTGCGGTTTTGTGTTCTTTCCCGGAGAGCTTTCTCCAACTTCCCCGGGATGTGCTGGTAACCACCCTGCAGAGCCACCAGCGCTATTTTCCCACCCAGGATGCCTCCGGGGCGATCCGCCCGTACTTCGTGGCCATCTCCAACAACAGCAGCGCTCCGGTGGAAAACATACGAAGCGGGAATGAAAAAGTACTCAAGGCCAGGCTTGCCGATGCCGAGTTTTTCTACACCGAAGATCTTAAGACGCCGTTAAGCGATTACGTGGAAGCCTTGAAGTCTGTCCTTTTTCAAGAAGAACTGGGAACCGTGTTCGAGAAAATCAACCGCATGAAGGCCCTGGTGGATTTTCTTTCCCAGCGGCTGCCTGCCATCACGCCGGAAACAATCAAGGCGGCCCAACAAGCAGCGTTCCTTTCCAAGGCCGACCTGGTGACCCACATGGTGGGTGAATTCCCCGAGCTCCAGGGCATTATGGGCCAGGAATACGCCCGGAGATCCGGTGAAAGCCCGGAAGTTGCCCGGGCGATCATGGAACACTACCGCCCTCGTTTCGCCGGGGATGAGCTGCCGCAGACGCTTCCGGGGGCCCTGGTTTCTATCGCCGATAAGTTAGACCACCTGGCAGGATGTTTTGCTATCGGGATCCGGCCTTCAGGTTCCCAGGATCCTTACGCCTTGAGACGGCAAGGGTTGGGTCTGCTGCAGGTTATGCTGGAGCACGATATCCGTGTTTCTTTCCGGGAAATGATGGGTTTCGCCCTGGGCCTGTTTCGGGAAAGGCTAGAAGGGATAAACGTGGAAGAACAGGTTCACGAACTCAAAGATTTCACCTGGCACCGCGCCCGCCACCACTTCCAGGAGAAAGGGTTCGATTACGACCTGGTCGAAGCGGTTCTGCACACTCCTGTTGACAGCCTGCCCGATCTGGGAAGGCGTCTGGACTTTCTGCAGCAAAAACGTGCCGACAAGCGCCTGGCTGATGCCGCGACAGCGTACATCCGCATCGCCAACCTGGCCAACCATGCCGCTTCCCCGGCAGAGGTACGCGAAGATCTTCTGCGGGAGTCTGCTGAAAAGGATCTCTATCAAAAATACGGCGCAACGGTAGAGCAACTTGCTGCCGACCTGTCAGAAGACAACCTGGAGAGCGTGCTTTCTGCTCTGTCAGAATTAAAGAAAGAAATCGACTTCTTTTTTGACGAAGTGTTGGTCATGGCGAAGGAAGAGGAGCTCCGCAACAATCGGTTGGCCCTGTTGGTGCAGCTGCAAAACCTCTACCTCAACCTGGCTGATTTAGCGAGAATTGTCTTCCCTTCGTGAAACCCGAAAAAAATAAAGAAAGGATTTTCTTTTTTCGGGTGGAATAAGTATGAAAGGTGATTCCTGGGAATGGAGGAGCAGGATAGAGGGGTGAAGAAGAAGGTTCTCTTGAAACCAAAACACGCTTGGGACGTGAAGAACATCGTGAGGAGGTGCTCCGGGAGCATTGCCGGAAGGAAAAGAACCCATGGTTTACGTTATTTCAGATTCGATCGGGGAAACTGCAGAATTAGTTGTGAACGCGGTGGCCAGTCAGTTTAATTCCGGGCATGTGAAAATTCGCAAAGAGTCCTTTGTGAACAATATCGACCGCATCAAGCAGGTGGTTGAAGAAGCCTCGAGGGATAAAAGCATGATCGCCTTTACCCTGGTTATGCCCGAACTCCGCCAGGCCATTTTCCAGGAAGCCAGCAAGTATGATATCCCCATCGTGGATATTCTGGGACCGATGCTGGAAGCCTTATCGAAAATCATGCCTGCTGATCCACGCCTGGAACCGGGCCTGGTACGCCGCATGGATGAAGATTATTTTCGACGGATTGCCGCCATCGAGTTTGCCGTTAAGCATGACGACGGCAAGGATCCGAAAGGCATTTTGCAAGCTGATGTGGTCCTGGTGGGTGTCTCTCGCACATCCAAGACGCCCCTGAGCATGTACCTGGCCCACCGCAACCTCAAGGTGGCCAACTCTCCCCTGGTGCCTGAGGTGGAGCCTCCCCAGGAGCTTTTCTGGATACCTGAAAACCAGGTTGTCGGTCTGACCATTCACCCGGAAATCTTGCGAGAGATCCGCATGGAGAGGCTGAACACCCTGGGGTTAAAATCCCGGGCAAATTACGCCAACATGGAGAGAATCCTGGAAGAGCTGGAATATGCCAGGCGGATCATGCGCAGGTTGAGTTGCCCTGTATTCGATGTATCCAACAAGGCAGTAGAAGAAGTAGCCAGCAAGGTACTACACGCGATAAAGGAGTCCAGGCAGGATGAGCAAAAGTAAACAGGTATACTTGTTTGCCGAGGGCAAGTCGGACATGAAAAAGTTGCTCGGAGGAAAGGGTGCTAACCTGACTGAGATGACCCGCATGGGTTTACCGGTTCCCCCGGGTTTTATTATTACCACGGAAGCATGCAATGATTACTATCGTCACGGGGAAGTAATTACCGAAGGACTTAAGCAGGAGATTTTCCAGGCCCTGGCGCAGCTGGAGCAGCAGACCGGTAAGATTTTTGGCAGTGAAGACGCTCCCCTGCTGCTCTCCGTGCGCTCGGGTGCTTACTATTCCATGCCCGGCATGATGGATACGATCTTAAACCTGGGCTTAAACGATCGTACGGTTGAAGGGCTGGCCCGCCAAACGGGCAACCGCAGGTTTGCCCTGGACTGTTACCGCCGCTTCCTCCAGATGTACAGCGATGTTGTCCTGAAAATCGGGCGATATCACTTTGAACGGGTCCTGGATACCGTGAAAAAGACCTATGGAGTGGCACTCACCCAGGATTTGCCGGAAGCGGGTTGGGAAAAGGTCCTGCAACAATTCCAGGAGATTGTGGAGAAGGAGATGCCCGGCGGGTTCCCCCAGAACCCGTACCAGCAGCTGAGCGAGGCCGTGCAAGCGGTCTTTGCTTCCTGGAACAATGATCGGGCGGTTGTTTACCGCAAGCTAAACCGTATTCCCGATGACCTGGGAACCGCTGTCACCATCCAGTCCATGGTTTTTGGCAACATGGGAGAAGACAGCGGAACGGGGGTGGCTTTTACCCGTAACCCTTCCACGGGAGAAAAGGAACTTTACGGGGAGTTTCTCTTCAATGCCCAGGGGGAGGACGTGGTTGCCGGCAGCCGCACACCCCTTCCCATCTCTACCCTCCAGGATCAGAACCCCCAGGTATACGGCCAGTTTACCCTTCTCTGTGATATCCTGGAAAAGCATTACGGGGATATGCAGGATATTGAATTCACCATCGAAAAAGGGGTTCTTTATATCCTGCAGACGCGCAAAGGCAAACGCACGGCCGGTGCCGCGATCAAGGTTGCCGTAGACCTGGTTGGTGAAGGAAAAAGTTCGAAAGAAGAAGCGCTGCTGCGGACTGATCCGGCCCAGCTGGTGCAGCTGCTGCACCGCCGGATTGATCTTGCACAAACGCCGGAGCCTTTGGCCAGGGGCCTGCCTGCTTCTCCGGGGGCGGCCTGGGGTAAGGTTGTCTTTGATGCCAACCTGGCTGAGAAAAAAGGGCAGGAAGGGCAAAGGGTGATCCTGGTCCGCTCGGAAACAACTCCCGATGATATCCACGGCATTGTCGCTGCCCAGGGTGTCCTGACCAGCCGCGGGGGGATGACCAGCCATGCGGCCGTCGTCGCCCGGGGCATGGGAAAGCCCTGTATTACTGGATGCGATGCCTTAAGGATCGATCCCCGGGAAGCTTTTTTCAAAATAGACGATCGGGTGATCAACGAGGGTGATGTCATTACCATTGACGGAACCAGCGGCTATGTTTATGCCGGAGAGGTTCCCTTGATTCCTCCCTTGTTAAGCCCCGAATTCAAAAAGCTGCTTGGCTGGGCCGATGAAGTTCGCACCCTGGAGGTTCGTGCCAACGCCGATACCTTGAATGATGCACGCAAGGCCAGGGAGTTTGGCGCCGAAGGGATCGGGCTTTGCCGTACGGAGCATATGTTCATGGAAACGGAACGCATGCCCCTGGTGCAGGAGATGATCCTGGCAGAAACCGCCGAAGCACGTGCCGCTGCCCTGAACCGGCTGCTACCCATCCAGCAGGCAGACTTTGAGCTTATTTTCCGCGAAATGGCGGGTTTGCCCGTCAACATTCGCCTTTTGGATCCACCTTTGCACGAATTTTTGCCTGACAAGGAAGAACTCCTGGTCCAGGTTGCCTGCTTGAGAGAACGGGATCACCGCGGGGAAGAACTCCAGGCCAAGGAGCGTTTATTGACCAAACTGCGCAGCTTGAGTGAACAGAATCCCATGTTGGGACACCGGGGATGCCGCATCGGGTTAGTTTTCCCGGAAATCTATCGCATGCAGGTTCGCGCCATCTGCCAGGCAGTCGTTTCTCTCCAGCAGGAAAAACTGTCCGTGAAGCCGGAAATTATGATCCCCCTGGTCGGGCACTTTCGTGAACTGGAAATCATGCGGGAAATCGTGCTGGAAGAAGCTTCTCGCGTGAAGGAAGAAACGGCGGCGCGCTTCGATTTTACCGTGGGCACCATGATCGAGCTGCCGCGCGCCTGCGTTACGGCAGGTGAGATCGCCCGCCATGCCGACTTCTTTTCTTTCGGCACCAACGATTTAACCCAGACAACGTTTGGTTATAGCCGTGACGACGCGGAAGGGAAGTTTTTGCCTTTTTATGTGCAAAACAAGATTTTGCCCGAAAACCCCTTTATCGTTCTGGATCGCGAGGGAGTAGGCGACCTGATGATCCAGGCGGTGCAAGCGGGTCGCAGCAAGAAGCCATCTTTAAAAGTAGGAATCTGCGGTGAACATGGGGGAGACCCCGGCTCCATCGAGTTTTGCCACAAGATCGGCCTGGATTACGTGAGCTGTTCGCCTTTCAGGGTACCCATTGCCCGACTGGCTGCCGCCCAGGCAGCCTTGGGGATAAGCAGTGAACAGGAGCGGTGACGAGGGATTAAATACATAGCATAAGCTGCTCACTTGTAAAAACAGCAGCCTGCAGGGCGCAGGACTGCTGTTTTTTTAATGTTCCGGGCTTTGGTCCGGTCCTGGGGTCATTCCATGGGCAGGGGGATGATCTCTTTCAACCAGTCGGTGAAGCCCCACCAGAGGTTCGCGAAAAAGTCTCCCAGGGCACGGAAAAACAGCGAAATTCTTCCGGCCCGCTCGACTTCATCGGCCGCAGAAAGGGAAACTCTCTGCAGGATTCTGTCATCCAGGATGACTTCGACGTGTCCGGCGGGTGTGCCGATTTCAACCCTGGCGGGAATGCTCTCCAGGGTTTCGATCCGGGACTGGACATCGTCCTCCCGAAGAGCCGATACCACGACTTCCACCGGGCCATCGGTTTTAACTTCCACGTAGCGTTCTTGTCCCCCGGCTACTTTAACGGAGTCAACATGTTCACCTCGGTCAAAAATGCGGTGCAGTGTATAGGTGCGGAAAGCATAGTTGAACATGGTCTCTGTATCGTTTTGCCGTGCCGCGTTGCTGGGAGCGTTCATGACCACGGCAATAAAACGCATCCCTTGCTGGGCGGCTGTGCCCACCAGGCAATAGCCGGCCGCTTCCGTATGACCTGTTTTCAGTCCGTCGGCCCCCGGGTATCTGCCCAGGAGGGGATTGCGGTTGTACTGGAGGATTTCATTGAAGGTAAATTCTTTTTGCGCGTGCAGCGCCAGGGATTCGGGGTAGTTTTGGATAAAGTGATGGGCGAGGCGAGCCAGATCCATGGCGGAAGCATAGTGTTCCGGATGGGGAAGGCCGGAAGCATTTGTAAAATGTGTATGGACCAGGCCCAGCTCGCGGGCTGTCCGGTTCATCGCCTGGACAAACAATTCCTCTGAGCCGTAAAGGTGTTCGGCGATTGCCACACAGGCATCGTTGGCTGAAATGGTGGCAATGCCGGCAATCAGTTCCCCCATGGGGACCTGCTGCCCAATTTCCAGGAACATCTGGGAACCGCCCGTGGCCCAGGATCGTTCACTGATGGTCACCAGCTCATCCCAGGTGGTGCGACCTTCATCCAGGGCTTCGTATGCCACCAGGAGGGTCATGATTTTTGTCAGGCTGGCGGGTGGAAGCGGTTCTTCGGCATTTTGTGCAAAGAGAACCTCCCCGGAATGGTATTCCAGCAAGACGGCGGCATGAGCTTCTAAATCAGTGAAAACGGCTTCTTGGGCGTCAGTCCTGGCAGGCAAAAGGAATGCGTGGAGTCCGGCAAGGAGCATGACCAGCAACAAACAGCAGGCAGTGGGTTTTTTCCAGTTGTTGGACATCGTGGTGCCTCCTCGGGCGAATTTTCTCGTTGCAGCATGGCTTCAGGGCATCACCCTTTTCTTATTTTCTCATAGATGCTGGGTCCAGTTCAAGCAGTACATAAAAAAAAGACCGTCCTGGACTGGTGAACATCTTCTGCCTCCAGGGGTTATACCTTTTCGAAAAGCCTTGTGATTTAGCCCTTGTAAACGAGGAAGTGTTTTTCGGTTAAATGCTGCAAACGGCTCACCGCCAGGAAAGACTCCCGCAAGAGAGATTGTTCTTTTTTGGTTAGCAGGTAAGGGTTGATGTAATTGTTGGGTTGTTCCCCGCGGCTCATTTTTTCGGCGGCTTCCTGGATGCGGAACATCATCAAGTTTTCGTGCGCCGCTTCGATGAATTCGATGTCATCATTCTTTAAGACCGTTCCTCCTTTTAGTGCTTCCAGCCTTCCAAAGGTCGAAGTTTCCTGGATGCTGTCTTGCAAAGCAAACAAACGGATGCAGTCCACGATGTGTACGCTGCCCGTGCCTTTGAGGTTTACCTGGTTGTGATGTTCCCCGCCTTTCTCCGTGACAATCTGCCTGAAGACATTCAAAGGGGCCTTGTGGCGCAGATCATCTTCCGCCAGGAAGAGCAGCGCCGTATTTGCGGTGCGGTATGCCTCGCTCACAAATGCCTTTAATCGATTCGTCAGTTCACTCTCGCCGCATATATGCCGAAAGTCCAGGAAAATGGTCATCTTGCGAATATTCTCCGGGTGCAATTCCTCGATCCACCACTTGTTAAGTTGGCACCATGCAGATAAAGAGTTGCACCACTCCGGGTTGTTGGCCATGACCAGGCCTTCGCACTTTTCAAAACCGCAAAATGCCAGCCCATCCACGATTTTCTCACCCAGGGCCAGGAAATAGCGCTGGATTTCTTCGGGGTCTGCTCCTTCCGGGGCATCTTCATAGATAATGCCATTATCCTGGTCTGTCCGTGAATACTGCTCCAGGCGGCCGCTGCTTCCCATGTTGATAAAACTATATTTCACCGGGGGCGGCCCGTGCTCTGCTGTCATCTCATCTTCCGCCATGAGAATAATTCTCCGGGTTAGGCGGTCATAGAATTCAGTAATGAGCAGGCAGATCTCGGAAGCGTAAGCCCGCTCTGCAATCAGTGCCTGTAGCATGCGATCAATGTCTTCCACGGCATCGCTCAAGTCCTCGATGCTATACCGGGATTCAATCGTGTTGACAATGCTCAGGGCGCCCGACTGGCGGCTGCGGATCAGGTCGCGCATGGTCACGATCCCTACCAGGGTTCCCTCCCGGGTTACCACGATATGCTTAATGCTGTGCTTGGCCATGAGGAGCAGGGCTTGATAAGAAAAATCGTTCGGCTCGACCGCAATGAGATTTTCACTCATGATTTGATGAGCTTTGATTTCCTTTATTTCCAGGGGATCCCGGGTCAGCACCCGCTTGACCAGGTCCTTTTCCGTGATGATTCCCTGGGGAGCGCCGTTTGGAGCCATCACCACCAGGGAAGAGACATCGTTTTCCGACATGGTCTCGGCAATTTTTCCAACGCTGTCCATGTAGCCACAGATGACAGGTGGGGTTCTCATGATCTCTGCAATCCTTTTTTTCAGGGGCAGGTCCTTGATTAAGGCGCTTTCCTCGTTCGCATTTCGGAGCCGGGTTTGATCAGGGTTAACCATGGTGGTGCTCCTCACTTTGTAACATTAGAAAAATCAAAATCTTGTATGCATATTTTACTAAAAAAGCGTGCAAATAACAAGTCGTGGCGAAAAGGAACCGGCAGCCAGGGGGGAAGCTCGATCTACACGGAGGAAGCCCTTGGGCTCGCAAGGTTCCTTGAGGACCCTTGACCTGGGAGAAACCGACCAAAGGCCGTAATCTGCTGCAGCGATAAGGAAGCAGCCGCGAAACTTGATTTTTCCAGGTTGGGAGGCAGGAATTGCTTCTTCCCAGGGGAAACTTAATAGTAACGGTGGCAAACAATAAGGGTATTTGTTTGTTGCGGCACTGCATCCAACATCACTGCGTGCGCGGTTTTTAACCCCGAGAGGGAAGGCAGGTTAGACCATTGCGGCGAAGACGTCAGCTGGAAGAACTGGAAGTAGAAATGCTCAGTCCTCACGCTTCTCTAAACATCAAGAGCCGGGGTAGGGAGCGTGAAGAGCCACCCTGCGAGTTTCGTACGGCCTACCAACGGGACCGGGATCGGATTATCCACTCCAAGGCCTTTCGCAGGTTGAAACACAAAACCCAGGTTTTCATCGCGCCGGAAGGGGATCACTACCGCACCCGGCTCACCCATACCCTGGAGGTTTCCCAGATTGCCCGCACGGCGGCCCGGGCATTGCATTTGAATGAGGACCTGACGGAAGCTATCGCCCTGGGGCACGACCTGGGGCACACGCCTTTCGGGCATGCCGGAGAAGAAATTCTCAATGAACTCTTTCCAGGCGGCTTTAAGCACAACGAGCAAAGCCTGCGGGTCGTGGATCTACTGGAAGGAGAAGCGGGCTTAAACCTGACCTGGGAAGTGCGTGACGGCATCCTTAAGCACACCGGAAGCGATCTGCCTTGTACCCTGGAAGGCCAGCTGGTTCGCATTTGCGACCGCATCGCCTATATTAATCATGACATCGATGATGCGCTGCGGGGCGGGATTTTAACCCCCGGGCAGCTTCCCACGGAAGAGATCGCCTGTTTGGGGGAAACCGGATCGCAGAGGCTGCACACCATGATCAGCAACTTGATTGAAAACAGTTGGGAGAAACAGGTGATCATGATGAGCGATTCCGTGGCCCGGGTGGTGGACAGCTTACGGCGCTTCCTCTTCGAGCGTGTCTACATCGGGTCTGCGGCCAAAAATGAAGAGCAAAAAGCGAAATTTGTAATGACGACTCTCTACCAGCGGTTGATCAAGAGTGAAGAAACTCTCCCCCCCGATGCCTTAAAACAGAGTTTCCAGTACGGCATGGAACGGGCGGTTTGCGATTACATCGCTGGAATGACAGATCGCTATATTATCGCTGTCTATGAAGAGCTATTTATTCCCAAGCCCTGGAAAGACGGCAGCAGGTAAACAGCCTTATCCGCCGGTTAGCGGGACCCCGGCAGGGAAACAGCAGCACTATTGCTGCAGCCTGGTGTGCTGCCGTAAAGGCGTTTTGGCGGGTCGGGCATTCACCTTGGCCCCGGGTAAAGGAGCAAAAGGATTGAGCCTGCAACGCTGATTCGACGTGTTTGATAATTTTTTGCTTTCTTGCAGGATTCTTTCTAAAGGCATCGAATACTAGAAGTCACTTTCCTTTCAAGCAAAAGAATAGCGGGAGGAGGTACTATTTGAAGTTACGCATTACCCCGTTCCAAGAGAAGGAAAGATGCCAGCCTGGGTAGCATACCTCGTCTCTTTAGGGATGAGGTTTTTTACTCAAAACCCCGGTTTGAACATATAAAAAAGTATGGTGGGAGCTATGACGTACATTTCAGATGATGTCATCGAGGGAGTGCGCCAGCATTATGATATCTATGAGTTGATCGCCTCCTATATTGACCTGAAAAAAACGGGTAGGAATTTTGTGGGGCTTTGTCCCTTCCATCCCGAGAAGACCCCTTCGTTTACCGTATCGCCAGAAAAACAGATTTTTCACTGCTTCGGCTGTCAAACAGGCGGTAATCTCTTCAGCTTCATCATGCAGATGGAAGGGATGAGTTTCCCAGAAGCGGTCAAGTTTTTGGCGGAAAAGGCGGGCATGCGGGTGGATGATCGCCCGGAAACGCCCGAGGAAAGCAAAAGAAAAAAGCTCCGGGAAAGTTTGCTGCAGATGCACCGCCGGGCCATGTCTTACTACCAGGGCAGCCTTTGGGAAGGCTCACAGGGCAAAAAAGTGCTGAAATATCTGCGAGACCGGGGCTTGCAAGAGAAGACCATGCAAGAATTCGGGTTGGGATTTGCCCCGGACGGCTGGGAAAATCTCCTTGCCGTGTTTAAGAAAGAAGGCTACAACCTGGAGCTGGCTCTCCAGGCCGGCCTGTTGAGCCAGAAAACCCCGGGACACTATTTCGATTATTTTCGCCATCGGCTCATCTTTCCCATCCAGGATCGCCGGGGACAGGTGATTGCTTTTGGAGGCCGCAGCCTGGATGATAATGAGCCTAAATACCTGAACTCCCCGGAATCGGCTCTCTTCAACAAGCGAAACGTGCTCTACGGGCTTAACCTGGCTTTGCCTTCCATCAGGCGGTTGAAGGAAGCCCTTGTCGTGGAAGGATACATGGATGTGATCCTCCTGCGCCAGCACCAGGTCGAGCACGCCGTAGCCCCGCTGGGCACTTCGCTAACAGAGAACCAGGTGGCGCTCTTAAGGGGGCGCCTGGAAACCATCACCCTGGCTTTTGATGCCGACAGTGGGGGACAACAAGCCTCTTTGAGGGGACTGGAGCTCTTAAAAAATGAGAGCATCCATGCCCGCGTGGCCGTGCTTCCTGAAAACATGGATCCGGCCGACTATGTTCAACAATTCGGCGGCCAGGCCTTTCAAGAAAATATCTTGGAAAAAGCACTGCCGCTGCTGGAATATCGACTGTTTATGCTCAAAAAGATTTACGATTTACGAAGAGAGGAAGGGCGGGTGAACTACTGGAAGTCGGCCCGAAAGGTGCTGGCGACCCTTTCCGAGCCCGTGGAAAAAGAAACCTATTTGAAAAAAATTGCAGAAGAAATCAACGTTCCCCTAGAGGTATTACGGGGAGACTTGGAGAAGATAATAGCAGGACAGAGAAAGGCAGATTCCGGGCAAAAGGTCAAGAGGAGCAGTTCCAGCAACCCCTCGGTATCGCCGCGGGAAGTAGCGGAGAAGGAGCTGCTTGCCTGCCTGATGCGGGAACCGACTTATGCCGCTACTGCCTTTGAGCGCCTCGGGCCGGATGATTTCTCCCAGGGACCGTACCGTGAAGTTGCCGTAGCCATGGTCAACCGGGTCCGGGAAGGGCAAGAAATCGCCCCTGCCGCGCTTCTTGGCTGTTTTTCAGAGCCTGACATGCAGAGCATTATTATGCAGCTGGCTCTTCCCGAACTGCAGGGTGATCATTGGCATACGGAAAAAACGGTCCGTGATTGCATCCGCAAAATCAAATCCCTGCGCTGGTCCGAAGAACGGGACAGGCTCATACGATTGCTGAAAAATGAAACCAACCGGGAAAAAACCAGTGAGATGCTGAGAAGAATTCGTGACCTTCGAAAGTGGGAGGATGAGCTTAAACGCCCTGGGGAAGGAGAGGATTTTGGTGGCTAAAGACGTGGAGAAAAAAACATCATTCGAAGAAATCCGACAGTCTTTGCTCGAAAAAGGAAAACGTAAAGGAAGCTTGAGTTACAAAGAAATCATCGACGCCCTTCAGGAATTTAACCTGAATGCGGAAGTGATCGATGAGTTCTATGAAGAGCTTTCTCGCCAGGGCGTTGAAATTATCGATGAAACCGTGGAAGCCGATGTGATAGAAGGCGAAGCCTTAAAAAGCCTTCCAGAAGAAGAGCTGAATACCCTGATTCCTGAAGGGATCAGCATCAACGATCCCGTGCGTATGTACCTGAAAGAAATCGGGAAAATACCCCTGCTGACGCCCGAGGAAGAGATCGAGCTGGCCCAGGGCATGGAAGCGGGGGACGAAGAGGCCAAGCGGCGCCTGGCGGAAGCCAACCTGCGCCTGGTGGTGAGCATCGCCAAAAAATACGTCGGCCGTGGCATGCTCTTCCTCGACCTGATCCAGGAAGGCAACCTGGGCTTGATCAAAGCTGTGGAAAAATTTGACTATCGTAAGGGCTATAAGTTTAGCACCTACGCCACCTGGTGGATCCGGCAGGCCATAACCAGGGCCATCGCCGACCAGGCGCGCACCATTCGTATTCCCGTGCACATGGTAGAAACCATTAACAAGTTAATCCGCGTTTCGCGGCAGCTGGTGCAGGAACTGGGCCGTGAACCCACCCCCGAAGAAATCGCCCACGAAATGGAAATTAGCGTGGAAAGGGTGCGGGAAATCCTCAAGATTGCCCAGGAACCTGTTTCCCTGGAAACCCCTATTGGCGAAGAGGACGACAGTCATTTAGGGGACTTCATCGAGGACCAGGAAGTCCAGGCCCCGGCGGATGCCGCTGCCTTTGAACTGCTCCGCGAACAGCTGGAAGATGTCCTGGATACCCTGACGCCCCGGGAGCAAAAAGTGTTGCGCCTGCGCTTCGGACTGGATGACGGGCGGACCCGCACCCTGGAAGAAGTGGGACAGGTTTTTGGGGTAACCCGGGAGCGCATCAGGCAGATTGAGGCGAAAGCCCTGCGCAAGCTCCGGCACCCCATGCGCAGCAAACGCTTAAAGGATTACCTGGACTGAACGCTCCCAGAACATCACAAAAACATCACAAAATATATAAGGCGAGGGCGCTTGAAATACTTGACGCCGCTCGCCTTATCCTTTATAATATAATTTGTCCGTTATATCTTCCTCAGTAGCTCAACGGTAGAGCGACCGGCTGTTAACCGGTAGGTTGCAGGTTCGAATCCTGCCTGGGGAGCCATTTTATCTGGGCCCATAGCTCAATTGGCAGAGCTACCGGCTCATAACCGGTTGGTTCTAGGTTCGAGTCCTAGTGGGCCCACCAAACGGACAGACAGGCCAAACATCTGGCCCCTTCGTCTAATCGGTTAGGACACCAGCCTTTCAAGCTGGCAGCAGGGGTTCGAATCCCCTAGGGGTCACCAATACGGGTGGATAGCTCAGCTGGGAGAGCACCTGCCTTACAAGCAGGGGGTCGTCGGTTCGAGCCCGGCTCCGCCCACCACCATGATAACGAAAAAGGGTCTTCGATGTTTTTTGCCGAAGGCCCTTTTTCTTCTGTCTTGCTTAAGTATGTTTTGTAAAAACCGGGCAACTAAACGTTATTGTCTTCGTAAGGAGCCGGCTAGTCCAACCCTTTATGCATCTGGCTGACGATCGTGTTGACGAGCTTTTTCGGCAGCCATTTGTTGGATGCTTGCTCGGCGAGGGCCAACCTGTCGAATACCGTTCTCATGGTCTTGATCTGATCTTCGCTGAATTCGTAAGTACACATGGCCAAAAACGACACTTTTTCACCGTCGATTAACCCGGTGATCTGGTGCTCGAAAGAAGCTTTGTCTCCTTGCACCAGGATTCCGACCCCTGCTTCTGCAATCTTCACCTCTTTGTTGCGTTCGGCGTTCCACTTCAGGTAGCGTTTGACCTCTTCTTTTCCTTTAAAGATTCCCATCGGCGTTTCCCATACAACATCTTCGGTGCAGAGCGATACCGATTTCTCGATATCTTGCGCTGCGAAAGATTCCACAAATTCCCGCATCAGCTCGGCTCTTTTCGTTTCGGACACTTCTCTACCTCCTTCTGTCCGGTTTTCGGAAAATATCCTCAATAACCAGCATAATAAAAAAAAGAAGAGATGTCAATTGTGAATATTTGCATTACTCTGTTTATTGCAGCAAAAATAAAACCCGCCGGGGCGGGTTGGATGAAACTGAACTGTTGAAGCTGATGCTTTCGCCAACGGCGAAGCCCGTTAAATCAGGGTTCAGCAGCCCGTGGCTACAAGCAGCAGCGCCAGGGAGACCAGTATAAAAACCAGCGCACCCAGGTGTTTGGACAAGTGTGCCCCTCCTTTCCTGCTGCTTTAATGATCAGCGAGGCAGATTCTTTCTTATTCAACTCTTTGCCTTATTTAATTCTCTACAGTTGAAAAGAAATCCTTTCTGCAGAAGCACCGATTAAATTCTTGTATTTTGGGGGCTACCGGTGCCTGGTGGAGGTCATTCCAGGGGGTATTTCCGGAAAAAGAGCAGTCCCAATAAAATCGACACGACGGCCAGTGGTGCGATCAGGTAGACCCCCAGGGGATCATCATGGTGATACCCCAGGTGATGAAGCAGTTGACCCAGGAATAAAGAAGAAAGGCCGATGCTCGACTTCATCACCATGCCGTAGAGGGCATAAAACATGGCTTCCCGGCGCCGACCGGAACCCCAAGCATCGTAATCGGTAATATCGGCAATGAGCGCGTTGGGGAGCAGAAAGAGGCCGGCAAGGGGGATGCCTGCAAGGGCGATGACCACCAGGCTCTGGGTGGTTTTTCCCAGCGGCACGGGCCAGAAGCCGATGGTGCTGAGGGCGGCCAAAACCACGCAGGAGAGGGCCATCACCATCAAAAAGGCCTTTTTTTTGCCCGCCTTCCGGGCCAGCCAGGAGAGCAGGGGAAAAGAAACCAGGGTGATGATCAGGGCCAGGCCCAGGGCCCAGCCGGTGCGTTCTTCGGGGAGACCCATGCGAATGGTGATGATATAAGGCAGTCCCATCAACATGAGGTTGAAGGCGAACCAGAAAAAAACCTGGCCAACAATAAAAGGACGGAAAGCATCGTTGCGCAGAACATCAAAGAGGGAATCTTTGAAGCGGAGTCTCGGCACATGGGTCTTGGCGGGCAGATCTTTTTCCCGCACGGCAAAAACGGGTGTATAGAACGAAAGCAGGCAGAAAAGACCCAGCACCACCCCCATGATGCTGAAGCCGTAACGGTTGATCAGCAAGGAGGAACCCACGGTACCCAGCAGGAGTCCCGACACGTAGGCGGTGCCCAGCAGGGAAGCAGCGGTAATCCTTTCCGGGGGAGAGGCAATCTCCGGCAGCAGGGCCAGGAAGGGGCAGGTAACCATGGTCATGAAGAGGAAAAACCCTCCCGCAACCAGGAACAGGTAGAGGCTGTTCAGCGAAGAGTATCCTTCCACCGGTGGCATCCAGAGCAGGATAAAGCAGGCGGACAGGGGGATCCCGCCCACGGCGATAAAGGGGATGCGCCGGCCCCACCGGCTCTGAAAATGATCGCTCCAGTTCGCGATCAGCGGATCGGTGAAGGCATCGATAACCCTGCTGATGCCCAGGAAAAGGCCAAAAAAGGAAATGGGGACGTAAGCCACGCGCCCCACCCCATCAGGAGGGGCGTAAAAATACATGGACCAGGTGGCCACAACCTGGGTAAACAGGGCGATACCGACGTAGCCCGCGGCATAGAAGAAAAGCCTGTTCGAGATATGCAGCAGCATGGGAACACCACCTTTCCGGGCTGCAGGGAAATGCAGGACTGCATGCAGAACATGGGGAGGCCTGCCCTGGCCATCAACGACACAGCCTGGCGATGTGGGAATAATTTTATTAGTCTAACAAATCAATGCTAACCTATTTCGCCCCGGGATGGTTCGTTCCTGCCATTGGCGCAAAAATGCTGCAACTTTTTCATACCGTTAATTTCGAGCGCGACGATGCATCAATACTTTAAAAGAATCAAGTTTACCCGTTCGGGAAAAAAGAGTAGAATGGGCATACAAGGAGGGTGACTTCCGGTGAAAAAAAGACCACGCAAATCCAGAAGCTTTAAAACGCTGCTGCTGGTCTGCCTGCTGCTGGCGGCCGGGCCCACGGCCCTGGCCCACCTGCCGCGGCTGGTTACCGGAGATCAGACGGTAGAGGTGCAGGACCCGGAAGTCTCCCAGGCCTTTTACGCCCGGCTTCGGGGAAATCCGGCTGTCTATGAGATCCGCGCCCCCGGGGAGTTTTTGCTCTACGTTAACCTGCTGGTGCCTGACCTGCCGGGCATCGACACGGACATCTCCGCCCGTGTGAGCCGGGTGAGGGACGAGAAGGGTGAAGAACTCATATCTCTTTTGGACGGAGAGGACAGCAGCTGGGAACCTTTTTTCGAACCTTTTGCCGGCGACCGCTACCTCATGGGCCCGGAATTTGAAAGAACAGTGCCTTCCGGGCGCTACCGCATTGAGGTCTTCAGTCCGCAAAACACCGGGAGATACGTCCTGGCTGTTGGCAAGCGTGAGGCATTCACCCCGGCCGAAACCCTGCATACGATCAAAACACTGCCGGCACTGAAAAGGGATTTTTTTGGGAAAAGCCCCCTGACGGCTTTTTTTAACCTGGTGGGGCTCTTCATGTTGATCACCGGGGCGATCTTCTTCGTACCTCTCTACTTTATCGCCCGTAGGGTTTCCAGGATGCGGCGGCGCGGCTGAGCGACCGCGCCAACAAGTCATCAAGTTTTGCGAATCGCGATAAGTTAAGGAAAAAATTTAAGCGGTTGTTTTCAACATTAGAAGTAGGAGGTGTTTTGGAATGGAAAAGAGAACGACCGAATCGGTCTGGGATTATCCCCGGCCGCCCAGGGTGGAATTCTTTGACGGCCTCATTCAGGTGGAGCACGAGGGACTCAGGGTGGCGGAAAGCTCCCGAACCCTGCGGGTGCTGGAAACCAGCCACCCGCCGGCATACTACATTCCCCAGGCCGACATCCTCATGGAAAGGCTCTATTCCACCGGCAATAAAAGCTACTGCGAGTTTAAGGGAGAAGCCAAGTACTGGGGGCTCAGTATCAACGGAAAGCGTTTGCCCGATCTTGCCTGGTGCTACGAGAATCCTCGGCCCGGTTTTGAAGCCATCACCGGTCACCTGGCGTTTTTTGCCGGGAAAGTAGATGCCTGCTACGTGGACGGTGAAAAAGTTGACCCCCAGGCAGGTGATTTCTACGGGGGTTGGGTGACCTCCTGGATCAGCGGTCCCTTTAAGGGCGGCCCCGGCACCCATGGATGGTAAAGTTTGCACCCATTCCAACCGGGCAGTGAAATAAACTTTTATGGCTATTAACTTTAGTCAGACATCACTACTGCTTCCCTGCTTGCCCCCGGCGAACATAGATTTGCCTTGATGAGAAGGCGCGCAGGGGTTTCAGCAAAGCCGCCTCAAACTGTTTGAGCGAGCGCAGCGAGGGAGTTTTTGAGGCGGCCAGAAACCCCGAGCACCGAAAAAAATTTGGCGCAAATCCAGTGAGTCGAGGGCAAGCAGGGAAAAGACTTCATTCCTGAGCAAGCTTGATTACCAGGAAAGCTTTTTTAATATAACCCTTTGGTATTAGGTGAAAAGAGAAATTGGTAGACCAGCGACTACCTATAAAAGCTGATGCCGCCGGTAGAGAGTTATATTATAATCACAGAAAAGAAGTCCGTCCATGGGAAGAGCATTTATTTTCTATGAAAGGATGTGCGCGAATGGTCAGTGAATGGCTGTGCCCCTCCTGCGGCCGCAAGTTTTATAGTTCCAACGAATCCAGGGAAAAAAAGGTAATTGACTGCGCCAACTGTGGGGCGCAAGTCGCAAATCCATATTTCCAGGAAGAGCGGGGGGAATAAGGGTTTCTGCGGGGCAATGAAAGGTTTGTCCCGCGGGTATAACGGGGACCGTCGCGGGAAGTGGCCGGCTGTCAATTCCTACATAAGATCCAGTCATGCTAACTGGATAAAGAGATGACACGGCAGGAAGTTTGATCCTGCTGTAACATCTCTTTATCGTTTTTCCAGGCCCCCGGGCTGCACACCTGCCGGCATTAAGCGGGGCCAAGCTCGATTAACTGGAAACAGATGATGACGAGACCATATAGAATTCTGGCTGCGCTAAATTACTCGAACAATTGGAGGTAACTACCGTATCCTTCCGCCTCGAGCTGCTCCCTGGGGATGAAGCGCAGGGCCGCCGAGTTGATGCAATAGCGCAGACCGGTGGGCGGGGGGCCATCCTTGAAAACATGCCCCAGGTGGGAGTCCGCCGTTGTGCTCCGCACCTCTACGCGGGTGGTGCCGTATCGCCGGTCCAGTTGTTCCTGGATATTTTCGGCATGGATAGGCCGGGTAAAGCTGGGCCAGCCCGTGCCGGAGTTGTATTTATCCCGGGAACTGAAGAGGGGTTCACCTGAGATGATGTCCACGTAGATGCCATCTTCCTTGTTGTCCCAGTACTTGTTGTGAAAGGGGGGCTCGGTGGCGTCCTCCCGGGTGACCCGGTACTGCAGTTCAGTCAACCTCTCCCGGAGTTCCGCCTCTGTTTCGTGCCACTTCTTATCCTGTTCGTACATCGGTTCTGCCTCCTTTTTCTCCTGGCCCCGCACCAGGGTCAGGCCGACAATGATCATGATCGTCAGCGCAACCGCTATGATACCCATATGAATAAAGCCCTTTCTTTTATTTTTTATCATGTCCTGCCTCCTGGCTGCATGAAAGGTCGTAAATCCTACCTTTATTATAACAAATATTTGCCGATAATTAAACTGATTGTAAAATAAAATTTATTGCTCGTTTTTCATGTTTGCTCAAGAAATCATCTCTTTTTATTCTGCTTGTCCTCAACCAGTGGTGGGATTTCACTGCGTCATCATTTTTCATGATTATTTTGCTTCCCCTTGCCGTGGCGATAAAACGGGGCACCTACTACTTTAGTATCATGTCAATTTTACTCATTCGGGGTACTGTATAAATTTTGCCATTGTTTTATAATAATTACAGTGATTGATAGTTCAAACAATTACATACGCTCCAAAAAACATATTATGGAAGCGATGATTCCCGGGAAAAAGATGGACGCTGTTAGCCCGGGATGAGCCAGTAGCGTAACCGGCCATATTGCATGGCCGGTTTTACTTTATCAGGTGCCCTGGCTTGCCTGAAGCATGGATCGAAGTTTAGAGAGGTGAAAAGATGTTATTGCTAAAGCCTGGACAGCGGGTTAACTTGCGGCACAAGGAAAAGGAAATATACCTCTCCGGTACCATCAAAGCGGTAGAGGGGCAAAGACTGACCCTCTCCCTGGAAGGTTCCCCCTCCCTGGAAAGTGGTGAGTGGCTGAAGTTGGATATGGTGCAGCAGCAAGATGCCCTGTATATTATTGATGCCCGGGTATTAAACTTGGATCCGGAAAAAAACGTTATTCTGGAGTTCATGGGTGAACCTCACCGCCTGCAGCGCCGGCAGTCACAGCGGATCCCCGCCCGCCTGCAGGCTCAATACCTGATCCTGGAGGAAGAGCTGGAATATCGACCGGGGATGGTGATGGATATCTCCCGGGGTGGGGCCTTGCTCTCCGTCCAGGAACCTTTGAACCTGCTTAGCGACCTCTTGCTCTTTTTTGATATTTTTACGGGCAAGGGCGACCTCTTGACGACCGGGGTGAGCGGCAGGGTGATCCGGGAACACGTTAGTTCGAAAGAAAAAGTTTACAGCTACGGGATCGAATTCGATAAGCCCTTGAACTTGTTGGCCGGTTAAACCAGTTCCGGGTTATGGGTTCTGCGGATCACCTCCATGGGTGATTTTTTTCTTCATGTCGTTAAACGTTTTTACTCTTGTGAACAGAGCCCTTATTTGCAGGATTTTTGTCGTGGGCGTGGAAAAGATCTGCAGGATTACTGTCAGAATATTTAAATGCGGCGATCCAGCCAGGCAGGTTTTTTCCAGCCGATCGTTCCGTGAGCGGATGAGCGCAGGAAAATAAATGCTTGGTTCCCGGACCCGTTTGCTCATCAGGCATTCCTATCTTGTTTTCGGGGAGGTGAGTTACCGGTGTGCATGGTGACGGTTTACAAGGGCAGCGTGGAAGAAGAAAACAAGCTGGCAAGCGATGTTTCCAGTTACAAGTTGGATCTGGCTGCTAAGAAATTGACGGTTTATTCGATGTTCAAGGAGCCCCAGGAGTTCATGGTGACCAAGGGGTTAAGCTGGGATGAGAGCAGTGACTCCATGATTATTGACTAGAACCGCCGGCGCAAGCATAAAAGCGTAAACCCGGGGCCAGCCGCCGCATGATTTTTACGGAGATTCAATCCCTGCCGGAAGAAGACTTTGCAGCGGTTATTTTTACTCAGTAGGGGAGATTTTTCATGGTTATTTTTCGCAAAACCCTTCTGCACCTCCTCGCGATGTGTGTTTTCCCGGCAGCCATTTTCTTTTACGCGATCGTCTGTGGGGAGTGTGTTCAAGCTGCGGAGGCTTCCCTCCCTGAAAAAGCAGAACTCTATTTTACAATCCTGCATACCAACGATGAACATTCCGCCTTGATCCCGCATGCACCGGCCGTGGATTACTTGCCCGGTGAAGAAAACCCGACGATCGGGGGATATGCCCGGCTAGGCACGGCCCTGCAGGAGCTCCGCGCGAAGAAGGGCGCAGAGGGTGAACCGGTATTGCTGCTCTCAGCCGGAGACTTTATCGGTGGCACGGCCTTTAGCTGGTTGGCGCTTCGGGGGATGGCCAGCGAACTCTCCATCAAGCATGAGCTGGCTTATGACGTGGTCGCGCTGGGAAACCATGAATTTGATTATGGGACTGCCGTCCTGGCGGACTACCTGCAGGCTGCCGGCTACCCTGCAGCCCACAGCCAGACCGTGATACTCGCCTCCAACGCCCAGGGGCCTGCCGATCATCCCCTGGTTCAGCGGGGCCTGTACCGCGAAACCCACCTGTTGAAACTGGATAATGGGTTGAAAGTGGGTTTTTTCAGCCTGCTGGGCAGCGATGCCCTGGCCGTTGCCCCCTATACGGAGCCCCTGGAATTTTCCGACCCCTTTGAAACAGCCCAGAGATTGGTCACAGAACTAAGGGCGCAGGGAGCATCCCTGGTCGTGGCCTTGACCCATGCCGGAGACCGGAAAGACCGGGCCCTGGCTCAAAAAGTACCAGGCATTGATCTGATCGTGGGAGGACACACCCACACACCCCTGGAAACGCCCCTGCGCAAAGCAGGAACGATTATTGTGCGCGCCGATCCTTACCTGGCCAGCCTGGGTGTGCTGGAACTGGCTTTTCATCCCGAAACAGGGGAGTTGCGCATTCGCAACGAAAAGAGTGGCCAGCCTTTCCTCGTACCGCTAGATCATCGCGTCCCCGCCGATCCGGAAGTGGCAGCCCTTGTAGAATACTATACCGATGAGCTAAATCGTCTTGTTTCTCAAATGACCGGGGGGAGATATGGAAGTATCCTGGAAACCATTGCCTGGTCTGCAGATCCCATCCAAAAAGCGCCGGTAAAAGAGGAAAGCCCTCTGGGGAATTTTGTCGCTGACGCCATGCGCCTGGTGGCCTGGGAGGAGACAGGAAAGCGGGTGGACCTGGCCTTTCAAGCTGACGGCAACATTCGAGGAAACGTCTACCCCGGGTCAATGGGCCATACTTTCGGGAACGTATCCTTCTACGCACTCACCAGCGCTATTAGCCTGGGAGCCGGCACCGATGGGTTGCCCGGCCATCCTCTTGTTTACTTCTATCTCACGGGAGAAGAGTTGATCCGGTTGATGGAGTTCTCCAAGCTCTTATCCGAGCTGGCAGGTAGCGATCTGTTCCTCCATTTTTCCGGGATCCGCTATGCGTATAATCCCCAAAATGTTTTCCTTTTTACCATCCCCTTTCTCAATGTCCGCCTTCCTTCCGCCCGGGCGGTTCATCGAGCGGAGCTGTACACGGGGGAGGGCGTCCAGGGCCTTGGGGACCAGGATTACGTTCCGCTGCATCGCGGTGACGAAAGCCTCTATTCTGTTGTAACGGATGCCTATGTTCTTTCTTATTTTCCCCTGGTCAGCGAGATGTTCCCCCGGCTGGCGCTTCATCCCAAGGATGAAGAAGGCAACCCTGTTGTCCCCGAGGACTACAGTCAACTGATCGTACGTATCCAGGGAGAAGAATTAAAAGTTTGGCAGACCGTGATCGATTATGCCGCGGCACAAGCAGTAAACCGTCAGGGCCTGGCGCAAATCCCTCCGGATTATACGGAAACATCTTTGCGCATTAACCCGGAATGGAGTCTGCCGGTGATCATCAGGCCAGCTGCCCTGGTGGTCTTTCTTGCTGCAGGAATCGGGCTTTTCGTGAAAAGGAAACAGCTTTTTCGCCGGCTAAACCTGCACGCCTGGCGGAAACGATAGTTTGTTACAACGTGCTCGGCACTCCCGCCAAAATATTTTTTTAGTAACTATATTTACGAATAAACCAATGATATGATATAATACCTATTATCTTAAGCGATTTTACCATTGCTGGGAAAGGAAGGGTTAGGATGAAAATCGACATTGAAAAAAGCAGGGTTACGCTTTCCCCCGAAAATGCGGAGGAAAAAGCAAAAATCGAAGCGATCTGGCGGATCCTGGTGGACTGCATCGGGGATAGCAGAAAACTGGTCCCCATCGGGGAGTACACTCCCTTAAAGGGAGATGCCGGGGCATCTTTTCAAATTGAGGGTTTGGAACCCCAGGAGAGTTCTTACGTGGAGGTCAAGGTTGAACAGGAGTCCGAGGTCTACTGTCGGACTTGCAATAAACTGCTGGCTTTGAACGCAGGGGATGTCATTCCCTTGTGCTGCGGGAAAATGATGGAAATTGTGGACTGATTTGAATCATAGGCTCGCCGAACGGGGTTCTCCAGGAAAACCTTCCTGGAGAACTTCATTTTTTGAGGGGTAAAAGTTTTGTAATTTTGCAACAAATGCATGATTTGTCAGTGATTTTATGGTATAATATGAATATACTGAACGTGTGGAGAAGGCTGCAAAGGAGAAGCGGCTTCATTCGTGTTTGAAAATGAAAACAACCAACGCAAGAAGTTTATCATTGGTGCTTGAACCGGCCTTCCCACGGCCGGTTTTTTGTCGAAAAAAACTGCCTTAAATCTAACATGGGGGGTGGAGATCATGTCAGTCGCTGCTGCTGAGATCATGAGCACCGTGGTGGTTTCGATCAAGCCTGAAGCATCCATCCTGGATGCCATAAAAAGCTTGACAGAGCACAAAATAAGCGGGCTGCCGGTGGTTGATGCGAAGCAAAAAATTGTCGGGATCGTCTCAGAAAAAGATATCCTGGGATATGCCAGCCAGCACCATGTCGTGCCGCTGCGGGGTTCTTCCGGTTGGGTCTCACCTTACACGGATGTGTCTCAGTTGGTTCGTGTGAAGGAAGGTTATGACCTGTTATCCAGGGAAAAAGTCGAAAAAATTATGTCGAAAAAGGTGGTTGTCATCCGTGAAAGCACAACCTTGGGCGAGATTGCCAGCCTGATGAAGAAAAAGAACATACACCGTATCCCCGTGGTCAATGATGCCGGAAAGCTTTCGGGCATTGTTACCCGGGCTGATCTGCTGACCTACCTGGCAGAAGAAAAGGCAACAAAAAAGGTGACCTAGTGCCTGAAGCAGCACAAAGGCGCTGCCCGTTGATCAGCGGGCAGCGCCTTTGTGCTGCTGCAAAGAGGCCTGGCCGTTCCGCTGCGCAGTCTCGTTTGCGGGGTGCTACTGGAAGTCGCCCCTTCTTTTGCCCCGTCCTTCTTCAATAAAGTTAATTCCCTTGGCCGTAATGGTATACTTGTTGGCCGAGCCCTCAACGTTAATGATCTGCTCGCATCCTATGAATTCTAAATCTTCCAGGTATTTGTAGGCCAGGGCGTCCTGAGGATCCGTGCTATCGATAAGCACCTGCTTCCCCTTTCCGTTGGTCTCAAAGTAAGTATTGTAGATCTCTTTCAGCAGCTGGTAGCGCTTCATCTGTCGATCCCGGTAGATCATCTTTTCGTTCTCTTCATGATGGGTCAATGGGCTTTCCCCCTTTTGAAAGATCATGCACGGCGTAAGCAGTCCCGCTCCTCGTCCTGCCGCTCGCTGAGGCGGCCAGGACGTTCCTATTGTATCATATTTTCCGTATTCTTGAAATGGCTAAATGATCATCCGAAATCCTCTTTATCCTTCCTGGATAAATCAAGGGAGAGCGATTTGCACCGCTCTCCCTTTTGAGCTCAGATTTTTTTGCGGTTATGGTGCTGTAGCATTCGTCTGCAGCTCGGTTTAGTGAGCGGTCGTAAAGCTAACCCACTCGGTGAGGCTGTCCTTGGGACCCCAATCGAATTCCGCGCCCAGAATCTCCCCGACGGCCCGGAGAGGCAGGAAGGTACGGTCGTGGACAATTTGGGCGGCGACATCGGAGGTTACCGTGCGTGTTACGCCACCTTCGACTACGGTGATCTCCATGGACCCGATCTGGATGGTGATCAGCAGGTCATCCTGGGCCAGGGTGACCACTTCGGTAAGGCCTTCCTTGGGTTCCCAGTCGGCTTCCAGGCCGAACGCTTCTGCCACGAAACGAACCGGGACAAAAGTGCGTCCGTTTTGGATGAAGGGCTCAACATCCATTTCGCCGGCTTCATCGTTTTTCTCATAGTCGGTGGAACCGATGTAGAGCTTGACCAGCACGGTATCAACTTCCTCTACCTCGGGGATCAGCACGGCATCGATGACGTGAATCACCCCGTTGGTGCAGAGGATGTCTGTAACGATGACCTGGGCGTCGTTGATGAAGACATTTCCGTCTTCAATGCTCACGGTGACCGTTTCTCCCAGCAGGGTTTCCACGGCTACGCCGTCGAGGCCCAAAACATCTGCGGCCAGGAATTCGCCTGCCACCACGTGGTAGAGCAGGATGTCGGCCAGGCTATCCAGGGCCAGCAGTTCCTCTGCGGTCATCTCCAGGGCGGCCAGCAGGTCCGCGAAGGCGGCATCGGTGGGCGCGAACACGGTAAAGGGCCCCTCGCCTTTCAAGGCGTCCACCAGGTC
>PWRN01000103.1 GCA_003556225.1 Syntrophomonadaceae bacterium | reverse complement strand
CTAAGTGATATTATATAAGTGTTAACAGTTAACGGTTTGTGAATCCCTGGAATAGCCGGATGTTTTTTGTAGAAGAAGGCGGATTCAGGATGAATGATCTTGACAAGCAGAAATGCCTGGGAAAAGCACTTTTTCCCTCTATATTTTGAAAAGTTACACGGAGTTTCCTCATTAGAATGTCTGATCATTTAACCAGACTGCACCAGGTAAAACACTACCTTATTCCCCGTTTCGCTTCAGAGTTTGTTTTAGCGAAAATTGAGTCACAGAGCCCGACCGGATCGCCAGCGAATTCATCGATCTGGTGAATATCTGAACAGTTTGGACTTGAATAGTAACTGCTTAGCCTATCAAATAAATATTAGTTTCGCTGGAAAATCTCATAAAATGTCTAGACACTTATATATAGACTAAACGAATCAGTTGGGTAACTGCGGAAATAAAAGCCAACGCTTATCTATCATCTGAAATAGAAATTACCTTATAAATTGTAGTTGCAACGATTACGCAGCGAGTAAGTCAGCAGCGTTTTCCATTTATTTCGATTTATCTGAAATTACTATTTAAACAAATAATTAAAAAAAATTTTAAATCTGCAGGAGATTTCAGGTGGGGGGGCGAATAGTATCTTAAAGTGTTAACAATTAACAATTAACTGTTGAAACAAGGGAGATAAGGTTGCCTAATTTAGACTGATCGGGGGGGAAATGCGTGGAAAACTTTTTTTCCAAAGAAAGACTGAAGAACCTGCTCCTGCAACAGGGATTAATCATGGCCTTTGTGTTATTGATTATCGTCATTTCGCTTTCTTCAGACCGCTTTTTGACTACGGACAATATTATTTTTGTGTTTCGACAAGTTTCTGTGATCGGGATTATCGCTTTGGGGATGACCTATGTATTAATCAGCGGGAATATCGACCTTTCTGTAGGTTCCCTGGTTTCTTTAACAGCGGTAGTCGTGGTGGATTTGCATGACAAAATCGGGCCGGGTCCAGCCATTGGCGTCGGGCTGCTCATTGGACTTGTTGTAGGGGCACTGAACGGAGCCTTTGTTGGTTTTTTAAAGATGAATCCATTAATTGTTACTTTGGGCGGATTAACGGCGCTGCAGGGGCTTACATTGATCTATACAGGGGGGACATATAGTGTCATCGCTGACCCCGATTCCACCTGGTATGCTTTCTTAGGAAGAGGGTTTATTTTTGGCGTTCCTGCACCGGTGATCATTTTTATTGTTTTGGCCGTAATCCTTTCGATTATTTTAACCCGCACAGTATACGGAAGGTATGTTTTTGCCGTAGGCGGAAACTGGAAATCCAGTCGGTTTACCGGCATTCGAGATAATTTGATGATTTGCAGTGTGTTTATTATTTGTAGTTTAATGGCGGCGATCGGGGGAATCGTGTTGGGGTCCCGGCTGATGGCTGCTCAAAATTATGTGGGCCAGGGTTACGAACTGCGGGTCATCGCGGCGGTTGTCCTGGGCGGGACGAGTTTGATGGGGGGTTCAGGCAGTATTTTTAAAACCGTGATCGGCGCACTAATCTTGGGGTTTATTGCCAATGGTTTGATCATGCTGGGCTACCCTTATTACGTGCAGTGGGTTGTTACCTGGATTATTATTATCGGGGCTGTCTGGCTGGATGTCTTGTCCAAGAGAAAGATTCTGTGGACCTGGCCATAAGAAGGGTCATGAAAAGAAAAGAATTGATAAGAATTTAGGCATGCTTGCTGCACATTTTGGGAAGAGGAGGTAAACAGCATGAAAAATCGTTTGATAAATTTCGCCAGGAAATACCCCATTGTTTTCATACTGGCAGTCTGTATCATTTTTTTCAGCGCCTCTAGCCCTGTTTTTTTATCGAGCCAAAACCTGACAAATATTTTGCTGCAGGTTTCGATAATCGGGATTATTTCCATTGGGATGACGCTGATATTAATCAATGCCAACATTGATCTTTCCGTGGGCTCTATCCTGGCTTTCAGCGCTGCCCTGGCCATGGGTCTGCAGACATACGGATTGTTTTTTTCTATCATCGCCTGCCTGGCGGTGGGAACGCTTATCGGGGCATTAAACGGCTTTCTCGTGGCGAAGGCAAAGATCAATTCCTTTATTGTCACCCTCGGAGCGATGATGGGTGTGCGTGGGCTGGTCTATATTTACACCCAGGAGCGCCCCATCGTGGGCACGGAGAGGGCCCTGATTGACTTTGGCAGCAGCTCTGTCGGTCCCATTCCTGTCATTGCATTGATCTTCGTTTTGATGCTTATCGCCGCGGAACTTGTTTTGCGTTACACCACCCACGGAAGAAACGCCATTGCCGTGGGAGGAAACTATGAGGCGGCAGAAAACGCAGGCATAAAAGTGGAACGGCATGTGTTATTCAACTTCATGTTTATTGGGTTTACGGCTGCTTTGGCCGGGCTCTTGCTGGTATCTCGGACAAATTCGGCCACGGCCTTTCTGGGCACCAATTATGAATTAATGGTAATTAGTGCTGTGGTGCTCGGCGGCACCAAGCTGACCGGAGGATACGGGAGCATGCTGAACACCTTTGGAGGGGTGCTTGTTATCGGGATGATCCAGAACGGGATGAACTTATTAAACGTGCATGCTTATTACAGCATGTTGATCATGGGCCTCATTTTAATCCTGGTGGTATTTATCGACACCCGGTTCAAAGCGCCTGTAAATATTTAGAAAAAGGGGGGAAATGGCGGGCGGCGTTTAAGGAAATGTGTAGGTGAGTTTTTTAGGAAAAGGTAGACTCAAGAACAAAGCAGAGTGGGAACGAGAAGAAAAAAGGAGGAGAAAGATGATGAAAAAACGTACGCTTGCACTTCTGTTGGCTGGTTTGTTGGTTTTATCACTGGCTTTTACAGGGTGTGGTGCGCCGGAACCGGATGCGCCTCCCGCTGATGAAGCAGAACCGGTAGATGTGGACCCCGACGCTTTCTTAATCGGGATTACCCAGAACAATGTGGGGATTGACAGCTACCAGACAACTTATGACCGGGCGTTTCGGGAAGCGGTAGAAAGCAGAGCTGACGTGGAGGGTATTATCCTGGATGCTGCTGGAGATGTTATGCGCCAGATAAACCAGGTGGAGGATTTGATGGCTCAAGGCGTTGACGTGATTATCATCTGGCCTGTGGATGGCACCGCGATTGTCCCGGCCGTGGAGAAAGCGCAGGCGGAAGGCTTCCCGGTGGTCATTACCAACTCACCCATTGATGAATCCGGTTACGAGTTTATCGTGGGATTTTCCGGCCCTGACAACATTATTCAAGGAAGATACGCCGCCGAAATGATGATTGACGCCCTGGATGGAGAAGGAAAAGTTGTGGAGATCATGGGTTTACCGGGTTATGTCACGGCTCACCAGCGTTCTGATGGTTTTCACGAAGTAATCACAGATGCAACTGGCATTGAAGTGCTGGAAACCCAGCCCGGGGATTGGAACCGGGAGAAGTCCCAGCAAGTTATGGAAAACTTCCTGTTGAAGTATGATGAAATTGACGGGGTTTACGCTGCCGATGACAATATGGCTGTGGGTGCCATCAACGCGATTAAGGAAGCCGGCAGGATGGATGCGATCAAGGTAACGAGCGCTTGTATGTTTGGCGATGGGTACGATGCCATGCTCCGGGGCGAACTCCACGGTTCCGTAGAACAATCTCCCATCGTGGATGCAACCAATGCCTTGGAGATGGCCCTTGCCGTAGCAAGGGGCGAAGAAGTGGACTTTTGGTATTATTTTGAAACGCCAAAAGTGATTGTGGAAGAAGTCGAGAATTTTGAGAAGCCGGTGTTTTAAGGGGATTGCCAGGGCGGTTTGGAAAGTTTGCACCTGGCATCAGGGCAGGGTATTGCCTGTGATAGGCTCTCAGGAGAGGCAGGTCAGGAAGCAGAAGGACGGTTCGCCCTGGAGTTCGCCGGTAACCTGCGGGCCGTCCTGGCTGCTTCATCTGGCAAGCCTGTCCCGAATGGATTAGACCAAAGGGGTGGAAAGCGTGGGCAACCAAAATGACGTGATCCTGGAAATGAAGAATATTTCCAGGTCATTCCCCGGCGTGAAAGCGTTGAACCAGGTTAACCTGGAGATAAAAAAAGGCGAAGTTCTCGCCCTGGTGGGAGAAAATGGAGCGGGAAAGTCCACACTGATGAAAGTATTGGCCGGAGTATATTCCCGGGACGAGGGGGAGATCATTTACCAGGGTAAGTCCGTATCCTATCACAACCCCCTTGAAGCCAAGGAAGATGGGATCATTATCATTTTCCAGGAGCTCAACCTGGTGTCTGAACTCACGGTAGCAGAAAATATTTTTCTGGGGACGATGCCAACGAAGCGTTTCGGGATCATTGACCGGAAGAAAATTAAAGAAGAAGCCCGACGCGCTTTGAATGAGCTGGAATGTGATTACGATGAAAATGCCATCGTCGGCAGCCTATCACTGGCCAGGCAGCAGATGGTGGAGATTGCCCGGGCCTTGGTCCATCGAGCGAATATTGTTATTCTGGATGAGCCTACTGCCTCCCTGACCGGGCATGATAAAGAGATCTTGTTTAGAAATATACGGCGCCTCAAAGAACAGGGTACCGCCATCGTTTATATATCGCATAAAATGGAAGAGATATTTGAAATTTCAGACCGTATCACCGTGCTTCGGGATGGAGAGAAAACAGGTACGCTGGTCACGGCAGAAACCAATCGCAACGAAGTAACCCAAAAGATGATCGGCCGCGATCTGGATGAATTTTATGAAAAAGCCAGCACAAAATTTGGTGAAGAAGTGCTACGGGTAGAGAATTTGACCCGTAAGGACGAGTTTTCTGATATCAGTTTTTCCATCCGTAAGGGCGAGGTGCTAGGTCTTTATGGCCTGGTGGGTGCCGGACGTTCAGAGGTGGCCGAAACCATCTTCGGCATCAGGCCTTCGAGTAGCGGGAAGATCTACATTAACGGCCAGGAAAAGCGCATTTTAAACTCCAGGTCGGCGGTTTCCCTGGGTATTGGCTTTGTGCCGGAAAGTCGCAAAGAACAAGGTTTGGTTCTTGGTATGAGCTGCAAGGAAAATCAAAGTTTGGCCAACATTCGTTACCTGCAGAAGTTTGGTTTCATTCAGGAACGGGAAGTGAGTCGTTCTTTTCAAGAATACCAGGATAAACTGTCCATTAGCTGTGCAGGGCCGGGCCAACCCGTTGTCAACTTGAGCGGCGGGAATCAGCAAAAAATTGTCATTGCTAAATGGTTGTCGGTTAATCCTGCTATTCTCATTCTGGATGAGCCTACCCGGGGAATCGACGTCGGTTCCAAGGCCGAAATTCATAAACTCATCGCCCGCATGGCCGAAGCAGGCATGGCCATTTTAGTCATCTCTTCGGAGATGCCGGAAATCATGGGAATCAGCCACAGAATTTTAACCATACACCAGGGAAGTATTTCCGGAGAATTTTCTGGGGAAGAGATCACAGAGAGTAATTTGATCCATGCCATCACGAATCTTAGCGTGGATGCTTGTTAACACGGTGAGGTGGCAAAGCACTGGTGCCGTGCCGGGGTGCTTCAGTTTTCCAGGGTGTGTTTCTATGACAGCAAACTTCCGGGGTCAGCATGGGAAGGCGGAAGATCGTTGTATCGTAATAAAATCATTTCTATCTTAGCTGTCAATGCGGGGTGTTTGTCTTGGTCAATCAAATTAAAAGTTGGGATAAAGTAAGGCTCGGGGTTATTGGCATGGGCCGGCAGGGCCAGATTCATTCAAGAAATATTGCTTCCATGGACCGGGCAGAACTGGTTTGCGTTTCCGATGTGAATCCAAAAGCGAAATCCCTGCCCGCTGTTGAAGGGGTCAAATTTTACCTTAACCACAGCGAGGTGATTCAAAGAAATGATGTAGATGCGGTGGTGATCGCTTCATCTACCGACACGCACGAGGAAATCATTCTGGAAGCGTGCTCGGCGGGCAAGCATATCTTTTGTGAAAAACCGATTGCCTCCCAGCTGGAGGCCATTGATCGGTCCCTGCTGGCTGTAAAAAAAGCGGGGATTAAATTTATGACGGCTTTCAACCGCCGCTTTGACCCTTCCTTCCGCAAAGTTAGGGCGCTGGTGGAGGAAGGAAAGGTGGGTAAACCCCACATCATTAATATCACCAGTCGCGATCCGGCTCCACCGCACATGGAATACTTGAAGGTTTCGGGAGGGATTTTTTTCGACTGCACCATCCATGATTTTGATATGGCCCGCTATCTCAGCGGTGATGAAATTGTCGAAGTATACGCGACGGGTAGCGTGCTGGTTGACCCGGAAATAGGGAAGCTAGGAGACCTGGATACGACCATGATCTTGCTCAAGTTCCAGGGGGGCGCCCTGGGTTCCATTAATAACAGCCGCCAGGCCGTGTACGGGTACGACCAGCGGGTGGAGGTCTTTGGTCCTGGAGGGTGCGCAGTAGCCTATAATGAAACGCCGACCCGGGTAGCATTTTTTGATGCCGAAGGGACACACACGGATAAACCCCTCTACTTCAATACTGAACGCTACCCGGAATCCTTCTTTGGGGAAATGGAGGCCTTTGTGGATTGTATTATTCATGACAAGGAACCCCTGGTTACAGGGCGGGATGGTCGGCTCGCGGTTGTCATCGCCATGGCTGCAAAACAATCCTTTGAAGAAAATAAACCTGTGCAGATCGATCTGTAAAGGGGAGGACATGAAATGAAAGAAAGGGTGAAGCTGGGAATCTGCCAGTGGTCGCTGCCCTTTGAAGGGCCATATGGATGCAAGGTGGTGCGGGAGATCGGATTGGACGGTATCCAGTTGGATGTCGGATCTTGGGAAAAAGGTTTTCCCCTTTCTCGAAAAAGTGTTCAGCAGGGCTACTTGGAAATGGGCAATACCCACAAAATTGCTTTTCCTTCTATCGCCGTTACGGAGCTGGACCATTACAGCATGCTAGCAATGCCTGGTTCTTCGGAGTATCGGGTAGCCCTGGAAGGGATCACTTGTGCAATCAATGCTGCACAGTCCATGGAGATCCCCGTTGTGATGCTGCCGAGTTTTGGTGAAAGCATGATTCGCACGGAGGAAGATTTTACACGAGCCGTAGACTGCCTGCAGTATGCTTGTGATTATGCTGGAGAGAAAGGTGTTACCGTCGCGACGGAGAATGCCCTTTCCGCATCCGAGATCTATGCCTTGTTCGAAGCCGTGGGGCGAAAGAATTTACGCCTGTATTATGATTCACAAAACCATTACCTGCAAAAAGGTTACAATATCGCTGACCTCTTGAAAGAAGTTGGCTCCCTGGTCTGCGAAGTACACTTGAAAGATGGAAAAGAAGGCCAATTAAGTGCCGCTTTGCTGGGAGAAGGAGAAACCGGCTTTTTCCAGACCATGCGGGTATTGCAAGAAATACAGTATTCCGGGTGGTTGGTGCTGGAAAATTACTATGACCGGGAACCCCTGCGTTTGCAGGGCGCTGATCCCCTGGACCTGGTAAAAAAAGACGTGGCCATTGTTAAGGAGACGATTACAGATCTCTCATGAAGAAAGGAGAAACTAAAATGAACAAGTTCAGAGATGTTTCTGGGAAAGTTGCTTTTGTAACCGGGGCTTCCCGGGGATTGGGCCAGGGCATTGCCCAAACCCTGGCGGATGACGGCATTCATGTCGTGATTGCAGACATCAGGCCGGAAGTCATGGCTGCCTTTGAAGAGATCAAGAGTAAAAACCCTGATAACAAGGGATACGCCGTGATCCTGGATGTCTCCGATGAGGCGGCAGTAAAAGCTGCCGTGGAAGGCGTCGTAGAAAAACTCGGAAAGCTTGATATCATGGTAAACAATGCGGGGATCCATATCACGCCCAGCAATGTTTGGGAAACCCAGGAGAAAGACATCGACAGGGTGCTGGCTGTCAATTTCAAGGGTATTTTTTTCGGCTGCAAGTATGCGGCCCTGGAGATGATCAAACAAAAAAGCGGCAGCATTGTTAACACGGGTTCATTTTTCGGCAAGGTGGGCCATCCCGGTTCAGCAGCTTACGGGGCATCCAAGGCAGGGGTGCATACGCTAACACAATCCCTGGCCATGGAACTGGCCCCTTACGGAGTGAATGTAAATGCGCTTTGCCCTGGGCTGGCTGCAACAGATATGCACTGGGCCTTTGTTGAATCCGATGCCAGGGATAGGGGCATCACCTTTGAGGAGATGAAACAGGTGGAGTTGGACAGTATTCCCCTGGGCCGCTATGGGTACGGTTACGATCTGGCCGGGGCGATCATGTGGTTGGCTTCCGAGTCCGGTTCTTATGTTACGGGCCAACTGATCAACATCAATGGAGGACTGGATTTTTCATAAAGATAGCGACACTGCAAGGGCAACCTTCATCGGGTTGGGGAATGGAAGCTTGCCCGCACGAAATGAATGATTAAGGTTTCAATTCAAGGAGGAATTGGCATGACATTGGGAACCATGGCTGTTGATCATGAAATGCGTATCAATTACGACAAGTTAAGAAAAGACCGGCTGCAGAAAGCACGGGAGCAAATGGAGAAAGACGGGTTAGGGGCGCTGCTGGTTTTTGACCCGGACAACGTGCGCTATATCACCAGCACCAAGTTGGGGGAATGGGTTACCAACAAGCTGGCCCGTTACTGCTTGCTGGCCAGGGAACAGGAACCCATCCTGTTTGAAATCGGCAGCGCGATTCGAACGAAAAAAATGCTCTGTCCCTGGATTAAGGATATTCGGCCTTCCAAGACGGACATGCGGGGCACAATGCCGGGGTTGGGGTCGGTGGAAAAGAGTATCCAGGAGATATCCGACCTCTTAAAAGAGTTTGGGCTGGAAAAGGAGCCCGTCGGCGTGGATTACTTAACCGTTCCGCTGATGAAAGCCTTTCAAAAGTACGGCATTCTTGTTGAAGATGGCCAGCAAACAATGCTGGATGCCCAGACCATAAAAACGAACGAGGAGATCCAGCTGCTGGAAATTTCTGCGGCCATGGTGGATGCGGCTTTCTGGGAAGTGGTCAATTTTGTCCACCCGGGCGTGAAAGAAAATGAGGTCGTGGCCCTGATGCGGGGTCGCCTGGTGGAGCTGGGTGCGGAAAACGTTCATAATATTAACGTGATCACGGGAAATCGCTCCCACCCCCATCCCCACGACTTTTCGGACCGCATTATCCGCCCCGGTGATATGATTTTTATTGACGTGGTTAATGATTTCAACGGTTATAAGACCTGTTATTACCGCACTTTTGTTTGCGGCAAACCCACGGAGAAGCAGAAGCGGGTTTACAAGAAAGCCTATGACTGGCTCTACGCTGCCATCGAAAAGGTAAAGCCGGGGGTCATGACCTCGGAAATCGCCAACTGTTGGCCCGATTACAAGGAACTGGGCTACGAAAGCGAGCACGAAGCCCTGGCCCTGGAACTGGGCCACGGTGTGGGGATTACCCACTGGGCCAAGCCGGTGATCAGCCGGGGACATTCCCTGGATAACCCCGAACCGCTGCAGGAAAATATGCACCTGGCCCTGGAAACCTACTATGGAGAAGGTGAGGACGGGGCCCGGATCGAAGAGCAGCTGGTCATTACCAAGGACGGCTATCGCATTATCACCCGCTTTCCCTGTGACGAGCTAATATCCTGCTGGTAAGGGAACCAGGAAGATTTTTCGATGCAGGGATAAGCTTGCTTGACTCTTTTTATCCAGCAAGCAGGTTCTATAAAGCTGGATGTGTGAAATCGTTTTTCAGGTCGAACCATAGTTGTTCAGGCACATAGCCGGAATCGTTTTACCCTACTCACAGGTGTGATATAATGTAAACAATTTCCTATTTAGTAAAGGGGGTTTGGGAATGGCGACGGTTCAAAACATGGATAAGATCAAGGAACGGCTGAGCCAGATGATGAGCGCCAGCGAGAGACGCGCGCAACTGGGACAAGACCACCAGAGCCTGGAAGATCTTGTCTATCAGCGCGTCCGGGATAAGATTATTTACCACGAGTTAAAACCCAGTGAGCGCATTATCGACGCCAAACTGGCGGAGGAGTTCGGCGTCAGCCGCAGCCTGGTTCGGCAGGCCTTGACGATCCTTGAAAAAGAGGAGCTGGTGGTTTCCATTCCCCGGCGGGGCTTTTACGTAAAGGACATCTCCAAGAAGGACGTACAAGAGATCTATGATATTCGCAAACTCCTGGAAGTGTTTGCCACGGAGCTGGCTGTACCAAACCTTCCAGAAAACCAGATTGCCCAGGTGGAGGAAATTTTCCGCGTGGCCCGTGAGGACTTAAAAGAAGGTGTGGTGGAATCTACCATAGAAGCCGATATGCGTTTGCACGGCATGATCACGGAGTATTGCGGCAATGAACGCTTGAAGAAAATGATAAAACAGTACAACAATCTTTATGTTTTCTACCGCATCGTGGACTTAAGCCAGATCAACCGGGCGAATATCGCTTATGTAGAACATTATGAGATCCTGGAGGCGGTTAAAGCTCGCGATGTCCAGAGGGCCAAGGAACTGATGGGGCAGCATATAGAAAATGCCCGGGAGATCATCCTGCAGAATTTTAATTTTTACACCTTTGGCATCAATGAAGTTTGAGTTGCAAAGTTGTTTTTTTAAATGTATTTGTTAACAGTTAACTAATGAGTGTTTGTGCTGTCTTGCAGTTCTAAACTGACTCGGCGTCCAATAAAATGAAGAAGGGATGATGCGGTTTGAAGAATGAGCAATTGCTGGACATGTATCGGCAGATGGTAAAAATACGATATTTCGAGGAAAAAATTGTGGAGGATTATGCCAAGGCTCTGGTTCCGGGCTTGGCCCACCTTTATATCGGGCAGGAAGCTGTAGCTGTGGGAGTGTGTTCTGCCTTGGAGCCATCGGATTACATCACCAGTACGCACCGCGGGCATGGGCACTGCATTGCCAAGGGCGGGGAACTGGACAAGATGATGGCTGAACTCTTCGGACGGAAAACCGGATACTGCAAGGGAAAAGGGGGGTCCATGCATATTGCGGAACTGGATCTGGGCATCCTGGGGGCCAACGGCGTGGTGGGAGGCGGAGTTCCCATTGCTGTAGGAGCTGCCCTTTCGGCGCAGATGCGCAAGAGCGGGCAGGTTGCCGTGGCGTTTTTGGGTGACGGGGCGTCGAACCAGGGCTCTTTCCATGAAGCCCTGAACATGGCTTCCACCTGGAAGCTCCCGGTGGTTTTTGTTTGCGAAAACAACCTCTACGGGATTTCTGTCTGCCAGAAAGTACATCAGAACATTACTGACATCTCGGTTCGCGCTACCGGCTATAACATACCGGGATTGACCGTTGAGGGAAATGACATTTTGGCCGTTTACCACGCTGCAGCGGAAGCGATTGCGCGAGCTCGTAATGGTGAAGGCCCAACGCTGCTGGAATGTAAAACGTACCGCTGGAGAGGGCACCACGAAGGTGATCCCAACCAGGGATGCACGTACCGGGAACGGGAAGAAATCGAGCAGTGGAAAGAGAAATGTCCCTTGAAAAACTTGGAGCAGAAAATGCTGAAGCAAGGGGTCAAGGAAGCAGATATTGAGGCGATCCAGGAAGAAATTCAGCAGGCTGTTTTGGATGCCGTGGAGTTTGCCATTAACAGCCCATTTCCCGAGATTGAAGAAGCACAGGAAGATATTTATGCTTCCTGAGTCACGCTCTATCAGAAAGGTGGAGAAGTTGCGATGCCAGATGTAGCCGAAAAGATGGTTAACCAGGATGCGGAAGAGATGGTTACCATGACGTATGTTGAAGCGATTACAGATGCCATCCGTGTGGAGATGCAGCGCGATGAAAGTGTGTTTGTGATGGGAGAGGACGTGGGGGTTTACGGGGGTATTTTCGGGGCTACCCGGGGGTTGTATGCGGAGTTTGGCGCAGAGCGAGTCAGGGATACGGCCATCTCCGAAGCGATCATTGCCGGTGCAGCCACGGGAGCGGCTGTGACAGGCCTGAGGCCCGTGGCTGAAATTATGTTCATCGATTTTACCACCATCGCCATGGACCAGATTGTCAACCAGGCAGCCAAGATGCGCTACATGTTTGGCGGGAAAGCCATGGTGCCCATGGTTATTCGAACACCCACAGGAACGGGCAGGGGGGCGGCGGCGCAGCACTCTCAAAGCCTGGAAGCCTGGCACTGCCATGTCCCGGGGCTAAAGGTGGTCATGCCGTCCACGCCGTACGATGCCAAAGGTTTGTTAATCAGCGCTATCCGCGACAATAACCCGGTCATCTTTATCGAGCATAAGATCCTGTACGCGACGAAGGGTGAGGTCCCCAGGGGAGAATATACGATTCCCCTGAGCCAGGCGGAAGTGAAGCGCGAGGGAAACGATGTGTCCATAATCGCGACATCCTTGATGGTCCAGCGATCACTGGCTGCGGCAGAGCTGCTGGAAAAAGAGGGGATCAGTGCCGGAGTAGTTGATCCGCGTACTCTCTACCCCCTGGACAAAGAAACCCTTTTACGTTCTGTCCAGAAGACGAACCGGGCCATCGTGGTGCACGAGGCCTGCAAGACTGGCGGTTTCGGTGGTGAGGTGGCTACGCTAATCATGGAGGAAGCTTTTGATTACCTGGATGCACCGGTGATGCGGTGTGCCGGCCTGGACGTCCCGATTCCCTTCAGTCCTCCCCTGGAAAAAGCAGTCATACCCGACGAAAATCAGATCGTGAGTGTAGTAAAAAGTTTGTTTTAGCAAATCGATCAACTAGCCGGCAGGAATGTTCAACTGCTGTGGAGATCGAACTGGAGTGAAGTTTAACCGGGGAAACTGCTTCAGAAGCTCCCGCTGGAAGCGAAGCGCGGCAAGTGAAGAAGATTTTGGCCAAGAAGCGAGTGTTCCACACCCCCGGTTTTTATACCAACGCAGGAGGAGGAATCAACGTGGCGGTACGGGTCATTATGCCCAAGCTTGGATTGACCATGACGGAGGGGAAAATTGTTCGATGGTTAAAAGAAGAAGGGGATCCCATAAAAAAAGGGGAACCTTTGCTGGAAATCATGACGGAAAAAATCGTGACCGAGGTGGAATCACCCGGTGACGGAATCCTTGTTAAAATCCTGAGTTTCCCGGAAGAAGTAGTCCAGGTAACCGACGTTATCGCGATCATCGCCCCACAGGGAGAGAATGTGGACGCGATGATCCAGGAAATTGAAGCAGAAAAAACCTCGACCGAAGGAGCTCCAGCCCCAGTGGAAGCGGTTGTGCAGGAAGAAAAAGCTCCTGCTGCAGTGGAAGAGGAGGTAGCTGTCGCCGGCCGTGTAAAGGCATCGCCCTTGGCCCGGCGGATTGCCAGGGAAAAAGGGATTTTTGATAAACTGGAGAGAATAAAGGGTACCGGCCCCGGGGGCCGTATTGTCAAGAAAGATGTATTGGCTTACGCGGAAAAAGAAAAAACAGAACTGACCGTGCCAGCTACAACTGTGGAAACACGCACGGAGCCTCTCACGGCCCTGCGTCAAGCCATTGCGACAAGGATGTCAGCCAGCTGGCAGACGCCGCATTTCTACTTGGAAACGGAAATCGATGCCGGCCCCTTGTTGGAGATGCGGGTTAAAATCAACGAGGCGTTAAAAAAAGACAACCTCAAAATTACTGTGACGGATCTGCTCGTTAAAATCGTGGCATTTGTAATTTCGGAAAATCGCTACATGAACGCCAGCTATACGAAAGAGGGGATCGTTTACCCTGGGGAGATCAACACCGGTGTAGCTGTTGCTATCGACGAAGGCCTGATTGTGCCGGTGGTAAAAAATGCTGACAAAAAAGGAATCCGCCAGATTTCTCAGGAAAACAGGGGGCTCATTGCAAAAGCCAAGGAAAACAAACTGGGCCTGGATGATATTACCGGGGGTACTTTTACCATCTCCAACCTGGGGATGTTTCCGGTGGATGCTTTTACAGCGATCATCAATCCGCCAGAAGCAGCTATCTTGGCCATCGGCCAGGTTGTAGAGAAGCCGGTCTGTGTGAACGGGGAAATCAAGGCCAGGACTTGTATGCGGATTACCCTGGGGCTGGATCACCGGGCCATCGATGGGGCCCAGGGGGCCAGATTCCTGGCGGCTTTGAAAGAGACGCTGGAGAATCCGCTCTTACTGTCTTTATAATAACGTGACAAAAGCTTCACGAGGAGGTTGTGAACAGATGGCGGATAAAAAAGCGAACCTCATTGTCATTGGCGGCGGCCCGGGTGGTTATGTTTCCGCGTTAAGGGCAGCCCAACTGGGCGCCCAGGTGAGCCTGGTGGAGAAAGAGGAGCTGGGGGGAACATGTCTGAACTGGGGCTGCATTCCCACCAAGGTTTTCTCCAAGACGGCCGAACTGCTGCAGCAGTTTCAGAAAGCGGGGAAAATGGGCATCCAGGTGAACGAGATTTCCCTGGATTTTAAGACAGTTCAACAGCGCAAGCAGAATGTTGTGAAGAAATTGAAAGGCGGCGTGTCCCACCTCTTGTCTTCCCGTGGGGTGAAAGTGATCCAGGGAGAAGCCTTGCTGGAAAAGCCCGGCCAGGTGAACATATCCGCTGGCAACGGGGATGCAGTTGTCCTGGAAGCCCCTAAAATAATCGTGGCCGCAGGTTCAAGACCCATGGAGCTTCCCGGGATGGCGTTTGACGGGGAACAGGTCTTGAACAGCACCCACGCCCTGGCACTGGAGCAGGTTCCGGCATCCATGCTGATCGTCGGGGGAGGGGTAATCGGCATGGAGTTTGCCAGCATCTTCGCCAGCTTCGGCACCCGGGTAACCCTGGTAGAAATGCTCCCCGAGGTTTTACCTTTCATTGATGCGGCGGTTTCAGACACGTTAAAAAAAGAGCTGGCCGCCCGCGGGGTTACCATCTATACATCAGCCAAAGTGAGCCGGCTGGAAAAAGGCCCGGAGTGTGTGAAAGTACATTTTGAAAGAGCGGATGGCAGCGAACAGATCGAAGTGGAGAAGGTGCTGGTGGCTGCCGGCAGAATCCCCAACGCAGAAATCGGCCGCACCTTGGGTGTGGAGAAACAGGGCGCCATTCCCGTAAATGAAAAAATGGAGACCGGGGCAGCAGGAATTTATGCCGTGGGCGATGTGACAGGCGGATACCAGCTGGCCCACGTGGCCTATTTCGAAGGACACGTGGCAGCGGAAAATGCCCTGGGCGCGAGTCACGAGATGAACTACCGGGCTGTCCCTCAGGGAATCTTTACCTATCCCGAAGTGGCAGGCGTGGGACTGACGGAAGAAGAAGCCAGGGAGAAATACGGCTCGCTGAAGATTGGTGTATTTCCCTTTGCGGCCAGCGGCAAGGCCATGGCCGGGGGAGAAACAGCCGGTTTCACCAAGATTATCGCCGCGGAAGCACATGATGAAATCCTGGGAGTTTTCATTATCGGCCCCGCGGCCACGGAAATGATCCACGAGGCGGCTTTGGCCATAAACCTGGAGGCTACGTTAGAAGAAGTGGCGGAGACCATCCATGCCCACCCCACCTTGAGCGAGTCATTGAATGAGGCGGCGCTGCTGGCCCTTGGTCGCCCCCTGCATTACGGGTAGAAGACAGTCTGTATGGGGAAGTCAGGGGAAGAGATTGCCTCAGACCGTGTCCTCCTCCTTTGGATGCGGAAAAATATTTCGGACTGGTGAAATCATGATACCTGGGAATACCATAGATTTAAAAAAAATGAACTACCTGAAGGCGTACGAACTACAGAAGCAGATTCACCAGCTTCGATGGGCTGGTGCAGTGGAAGACACCTTGCTTTTCGTGGAACATTCCCCGGTATATACCATCGGGCAAGCCGGAGGTTGGGATGCCATCAAGGTAAGCCGGGAATACCTAAAAGCACAAGGTGTGGAGATCCACCAGGTGGACCGGGGCGGGTCGGTCACCTTTCACGGTCCCGGGCAAATCGTGGGCTACCCCATTTTTCACCTGGACCTGGTGGAACGGGATTTGCACCAATATATCCGGTTTTTGGAAGAGGCGATTATTCTCACCCTGGCCGGGTACGGCATCCAGGCCGGACGCCTCGCTCCCCATCCCGGCGTTTGGGTGGGCCAGAACAAGATCGCGGCAGTAGGGGTGGGTTGCAAAAAATGGGTTACCTATCACGGTTTTGCCCTGAACGTACAAACCGATCTGCGCTATTTCGAGCTGATCGACCCCTGCGGCATTAAAGAGTTCGGGGTCACTTCTATGTCAAAGGAATTGAACGGTGCCGTATCTATCCCGGAGGTCCAGGAATTGCTGCAGCGACAGCTTGAAGCGGTATTTGGGTTATCCCTGCATCAGCGAGCATTGCCCGAGCTGTTCGAAAAACAGAGGAGGTATGCGGGGCCATGAAACATCCGCCCTGGCTCAAAGTAAAAGCAGCGGACCCGGAAAAAATCAAGGAAATGGAAGCGGTGTTGCGGCAAGGCTCTTTGCACACCATCTGCGAAAGCGCAATCTGTCCCAACCTGGGGGAATGTTTTTCCCGGAAGACCGCAACGTTTTTAATCATGGGTAATGTCTGTACCCGAAACTGCCGGTTTTGCGCTGTAAACAGCGGGATACCGGGCCCCCTGGATGAAACGGAGCCGCGGCAGCTGGCCCAGACTGTGGAAGCCCTGGGATTGGATTACGTGGTGCTTACTTCGGTCACCCGGGACGATCTTCCCGATGGAGGAGCAAGCCATTTTGCCCGCTGCCTGCAGGAGGTGCGGTCACAGGTCCCCGGTATCAACATGGAGGTCCTGGTTCCTGACTTCCAGGGCAGCGTGGCTGCGATCAGCACGGTGCTGGCTGCGGCTCCGCATGTGTTCAATCACAACCTGGAAACAGTAGAACGACTTTACGAATATGTTCGTCCCGGCGCAAGTTACGACCGCTCCCTGGAAGTGCTAGAGCGGGCCAAGAAGGTTCGGCCCCAGACCTTGACCAAGACCGGGTTAATGCTGGGGCTGGGCGAAACCCGTGAAGAAGTGCTGGAAGTGATGCGGAACTTGCGCGCTATCCGGTGCGATATCTTGACTCTGGGGCAGTATCTTGCGCCTTCTGCTAACCATGCACCCATTGCCCGCTTTGTTGAACCCCGGGAGTTCGCGGAGTATAAGAACTTGGGCATGGAGATGGGGTTCCAATATGTGGCCTCAGGTCCGCTGGTCCGCAGTTCATATCAGGCCAGGAAAGCGCTACTCGGAGATTGAGCCGCCTGGGATAGCTTAACAACTTAACACGGATATTATGCAAACGGAGGTGCTAGCATGGACGGGTTTTTTGGGCAGTTATTACGGATTGATTTAACAACGGGCAGTATATCCGTTGAACCCATAGAGGAGCAGGTGTTTCACGACTACCTGGGCGGCAAAGGGCTGGGCACGTATTTGCTGCTCCGGGAAATCCCCGGGGACGTGGACCCCCTTTCCCCGGCGAACAAGCTCATTTTTGTCACGGGACAGGCCAGCGATACCGGGCATCCGGCGGCTTCCCGCTACGGGGTGATCAGCAAATCACCCCAGACAGGCATTTATGCCGAATCTTACTCCGGCGGGCATGTGGCCCCGGTGATGAAAGGGACGGGATATGACGCCGTGATCATCCAGGGGGCTTCGACTGAACCGGTCTACCTGGTTATTACAGAAGACGGTGTACGCTTGGAAAATGCCGCATCGTTATGGGGCCTGGAAAGCTACGAGGCAGAAGATCGGATCAAGGCCCAGGCCGGTTTGAAAAATGCCCAGGCCTTGGTGATCGGCCCGGCGGGAGAACGTTTGGTGCGTTTTGCCTGCATTAAGAACAACTACTGGCGCTCGGCCGGGAGAACGGGCATGGGTACCGTGATGGGCTCGAAGAAGCTCAAGGGCATTGTCTTTTCCGGGAAGCGAAAGGCAGCGGTCCATGACCCTGAGAGAGTAAAAGCGCTGATCAAAGACCTGCGGCGGATCGGCAGGGACAGCGGCGGGGTTAAAGCCTATTTTAATTACGGAACACCCATGATGGTGTCCATGCTCAACGAAGTGCATTCTTTTCCCACACGCTACTGGAAGCAGGGCCGTTCCCCGTGGGTGAACACCTTGAGTGCCGAGTACATGAACGACCAGATGAAGGTGAAATCCCGGGCCTGCAAGGGCTGTTTTATTGCCTGCGGTAAGCTGACCGAGGTTCTCCAGGGAAAATACCGGGGGCTGACCATCGAGGGCCCGGAGTACGAAACCATCTACGCCTTAGGCGGACTCTGCTGCCTGGAGACCCTGGAAGAGGTCGTCTATCTCAATGACCTTTGCGACCGCCTGGGGATTGACACCATGACTGCAGGCAACCTGGCCGCCCTGACCATCGAAGCCGGCCTACAGGGCCGGATAAGCGGCGCGCCGGGCTACGGTGATGCGGAAGGCATTGCAAAGCTCATTCATAGCATCGTGAAGCGGGAAGGATTGGGGGCGGTGCTGGCTGAAGGCATCAAGACGGCTGCGTCCCGGTGGGGCATGAGTGACCAGGCCATCCATGTCAAGGGGATGGAGCCTGCGGGGTATGATCCCCGGGTGCTTAAAGGCATGGGACTGGCCTACGCAACCTCTGACCGGGGGGCCTGTCATCTGCGGGCTACCTTTTACAAGCCGGAATTAAGCGGCATCATTGACCCTAAACAGATCAAGGGCAAGGCCGAACTTTTTGTCGACTACGAAGACAGACTGGCCATTTTTGATACCTTTATCTTCTGCCGGTTTTACCGGGATCTGCTGGAATGGGAGGCGCTGCAGGAGTTAATTGAAGCCTTTACAGGCCGGGCATATACCCGGGGTGAGCTAAAAGATATGGCCAACCGGATCATCACCTTGACCCGGACATTTAACCTGTCCTGCGGGATTACCCGTGCCGATGACACCCTGCCGCCGCGCTTTTTCAAAGAACCCCTTGGCGAGCACGGTGAGCACTCCATTAATCGGGAAGAGCTCGACCAGATGGTTTCCGAATACTATGCCCTGCGAGGTTGGGATGAAAAGGGCGTGCCTCCTCCAGGGGGCGGAAGTGGGTAAAACCCATTTATATCTCTTTTGGTGGCTCGCTAGAGCTATGGACGTTAGTATGTTCTTTTCTGGGAGGTTTTTTTATGGCTATACCGTTTGAAGCGCTTTTTAAGCCTGTAAACATTGGAAACATGCGTCTAAAAAACCGTCTTTGTATGGCTCCCATGTTTACCAAGTACGCCAGCGAATCGGGTGAGGTGACGGACAAACTCATTCAATACCTTGTAGAACGCGCGAAGGGTGGGGTTGGACTGATTGTCCTGGAAAATACCTGCATCGATTGGGAATATGGCCGGGTCGACGGAAACCCGGTGACCATCCATCATGACCGGTTTCGCCCGGGTTTAAATGAACTGGTTAAGCGTGTTCACAGGGCTGGCGCCAAGATCGTCACGGAGATCCACCATGTAGGAAGGCAAACGTTTTCCTCCAATATAGAAGGACGAACGCCGCTGGCACCGTCTGCGATTCCTTCCCAGGTAGGGGGAGATATGCCCCGGGCCATGTCAGAAGAAGAAATTGAAAAAGCCATTCAAGATTTTGCTGATGCTGCACGCCGCACAAAGGAGTGTGGATTTGACGGCGTTGAATTGCATGGAGCTCACGGTTATCTATTGTCAAACTTTATTTCCCCCCAGGCAAATCAGAGAAGAGACAAGTGGGGAGGCTCTTTTGAAAACCGCTGCCGTTTTGCTGTAGAAGTAGTGCGCCGAGTCCGCAGGGAAGTCGGCCCGGATTTCCCCATTCTTTTTCGATTTAGTGCGGAAGAACCTGTTCCCGCAGGCTTGAGCTTGGAGGAAGGGGTCGCCTATGCCAAGATTTTAGAAGGAGAAGGGGTGGATGCCCTGGATGTCTCCTGTGGAAGCTATGAGACCATCAAGCATTTTCCCATGCAGGGCAATCCCTTGGATCAATTGGTTTACCTTGCTGAAGCGGTAAAGGCGGAGGTTTCTGTGCCGGTGATTGCTGTCGGAAGTTTGGGGTGGGATCCAACTGTTGCCCTGGAAGTGATCGAGTCTGGAAAAGCAGACCTGGTACACTTGGGTCGGGAGCTGCTGGCTGATCCGAAGCTTCCAGAAAAAATCAGAACAGGCCGGATTGATCAAATCCGTCGCTGTATTCGCTGCAATGAATGTACCGGTAGCCTTGATCGGGGAGAATATTTAAGCTGTGCCGTTAATCCTGAATGCGGGTATGAATACATGCCTGTTCTTCAACCCGCTAAACAGGTTAAACGGATTGTCGTTGTTGGTGGAGGCCCGGGAGGAATGGAATACGCCTTAACTGCGGCTCGTCGTGGTCACCGGGTAACTTTGCTGGAAAGAGAAAAGGAACTGGGTGGGTTGGCCCGGGTTGCAGGTAAACCCGCCTATAAAAAACCTGAAATTGCTAGCATGATTGATTACTACCGGATCATGCTGCAAAAATATGGTGTGGATGTGCAGCTGGAAACAGAAGGGACTGCCGATTTGATCAAATATTTATATCCGGAAATCGTCGTGTTGGCAACAGGATCTGTTCCAATGTCGCTACAGATCCCAGGCTGGGAGCACAGTATTTCAGCGATCGACAAACTGCTGGATGACGCCACAGGATTGGGACAGCACGTTTGTATTATTGGCGGCAGTGGAGTTGGGTTAGATGCAGCCATGTTCATGGCCGAAAAAGGGAAACAAGTAACGGTTATTGAAATGGAACAAACAGTGGGGAGAGAACTTAACCACATGCTGCGAGTTAACTTGGCGAACTTATTAAAGGAAAACCGGGTAGATGTTCTGACAAGTCATGTAGTCACGGAGATCCTCGAAAATGGCGTCAAGGTTCTATGCCACGGCCAGGAAAAGGTGATCCTGTGTGACCAGGTGATCAGCGCCGTAGGATTCGTCAGGAGTGATTTGTCCGACCTTTATGAAAGTTTGAACGATCTTCCCGTGGAATTATATTCGCTGGGCCCGGAGCAGGGTGCCGGACACTTTTTGGATGCCATTCACCAGGGATACTGGGCAGCACTGGAGATTTGAGGCTGGGCAATTCTCGTTGTTCACATATCCGATCAATGGTTCTGGCAATTCCAAGAAATGGAGGAGATGTGAGATGATTAAACGCGGCAGGAAAGATGTAGAACAAACGTATATTGATGATAATTTTGGAGGGACAGGCAGAATGCATATTACCCAGTTTCTGGGTAAAGACGCTGCCTTGGAGCAAGTACCCGGCTTTCCGGATGACTTTAGATCTTCACTTCACTTTTTGCATGAACTCATTCTGGAGCCCGGCGCAAAGATCGGGGAACATACGCACCGCGGAAGTGAGGAAATATATTTCATGCTGGAAGGGACTGGGGAGATAACCATTGATGGGACAACGTTTACCATGGAAGAAGGAGATGCAGTATTAACCCGCAACAACAGCACACACTCCTTTACTGTGACCAGTAAAATCCCGGTCAAAATGATTGTTGTGGAAGCGGGTATCCAGGCCTGAAAATCTACACCAGAAACGGGAGTTATTTACCCATGGAACTGTGTTACGGTCATGAAAAAGTTATCCTCAGCCTGCCGGAGGCGGTGCCCCGGGAAGTACTGCAGATGCCCCGGTTGGAGCCCCTGGCAGACCCGGCAGCGGCCATGAGAGAGGCCTTGCAGAACCCCATCGCCTCTGTACCTTTGCGGGAGTATGTACGGCCCGGGGAAAGCGTGTGCCTGCTGGTGAACGACTCCACCCGGGTGGCGCGCAGCGATTATTTCCTACCCATCCTGCTGGAAACGCTGCAGGAAGCGGGCATCCGGGAAGAGGATATCTTTGTCGTTTTTACCAACGGGACCCACCGGCCCCTCTCCCGGGAAGAGATGACCGAACTGGTGGGGGAGGAGATCGCCCGGCGGATCACCCTGATCAACCACGACTGCCATGACATGGAGCAGCTTGTTTCCCTGGGGGAAACCTCCCGGGGGACGCCGCTGCAGGTCAATGCCCGGGTGGCGCGGGCGGATAAGCGCATCCTTACGGGCAGCATCGTTTACCACTTTTTCGCCGGGTTCGGCGGGGGGCGCAAGGCCCTGGTCCCCGGGGTGGCCGGGTACGAGACCATCCGTGTCAACCACAGCATGCTGCTGCAGCCCCGGGCCCGGATGGGCCTGCTGGAGGGCAACCCGGTCCATGAGGACCAGCTGGAGGGGGCCCTGCGGGTGGGGGGTGGGTTCCTCTTCAACGTGGTGCTGGACGAGGAGAAGAACTTCCTGGGGGTTTTCGCCGGGGACATGG
>PWRN01000087.1 GCA_003556225.1 Syntrophomonadaceae bacterium | reverse complement strand
CGCTGTGGGATACCGGACGGAATCCATGCACGGCGCCGGCTCGCCCCAGGCGCAGCGGATCATGATTGCCCGGCAGTGCAACATGAACCAGAAAAAGAGCCTGGCGAAAAAGATCGCCCGTGTAGAGGAGTAGGATCACGAACCCTTCAAATTTCTACTGAAAGCGGGGGAACGATTTGAGCTGGGAAGCAATATATGACTCAAAAAAGACCACGGCGGTGGAAGCGGTTCGGGCGATTAAATCCGGTGACAGGGTTGTTTTTGCCCATGCCTGCGGTGAATCCCAAGTCCTCAGCAATGCCCTGTTAAAACGGGGCCCGGAGTTGGAAAATGTGGAAATTGTCCATATGGTGGCCATGGGGCCAGCTAAATATTGCGCAGAGGAGATGAAGGGGCATTTTATCCATAATTCTCTCTTTGCTGGAGGCAGCACGCGAGAAGCAATCAATAGGGGGCAGGCACTTTACACCCCCTGTTTTTTTTCTGAGATACCCAGGCTTTTCAGGGAAAGATACTTACCCGTTGACGCAGCCCTGGTCCAACTTTCCCAACCTGATGAACACGGTTACATGAGTTTCGGGATATCTGTCGATTACACCAAAATAGCCGCCGAGTGCGCAAAAGTCGTTATTGCAGCTGTAAATCCCAACATGCCCAGAACCCTGGGAAACTGCTTCATGCATGTTTCTGCTATCGATTACATTGTGGAAACAGAAGAGCCCCTCATTGAGCTGAAACCGCCTCCAATCGGAGAAATTGAAGAACAGATCGGAAAAAATGTAGCCTCTTTAATTGGAGATGGTTCAACTCTGCAGCTGGGAATCGGTGCCATCCCTGATGCCGTGCTCATGTTCCTGACAGAAAAAAAGAATTTGGGAATTCATACCGAGATGTTTTCCGACGGTGTAGTGAAACTGGTAGAGGAAGGGGTGATTACGAACCGCGCCAAAAACTTTCATCACGGTAAAATGATCGCCAACTTTTTAATGGGATCATCCAGACTCTACAAGTTTGCTCACAACAATCCTTTCATTGAAATGCACACGGTCGATTATACCAATGACCCTTATATCATCGGTCGGAATGACAATATGGTCTCCATTAACTCTGCACTCCAGGTGGATCTCTCCGGGCAGGTCTGCGCTGACACGATTGGTTATCGCCAGTTCAGCGGGGTCGGTGGGCAGGTGGATTTCGTCCGGGGATGCAGCCGATCAAAGGGAGGCAAGGCGATCATCACCCTGCCTTCGACTGCTTCCGGGGGGAAAATTTCCCGGATCACATCTACCCTTGCCGAGGGCGCAGCGGTTACGACCAGCCGCAACGATGTCCAATACGTGGTTACAGAATATGGCGTCGCCCATCTCAGGGGGAAGAGCTTGCATCAAAGGGCACAGGCACTTATCGCCATTGCCCATCCTGATTTTCGCAAAGAACTGGCGGCAGAGGTTAAGCAAAAGAAATTTATTATCCTTTAAGATCCGGCGACACGTGTAATCGTTTTCTTTGCTGTCCCCGATCAAGAATGCCGACATTTTCCGCTGTGAATATCAATGGAGGAGTGAAAAATGGGTATTTATTTTGACCCCGCAGTGGAAACCATGCCTCGAGAGGAGCTTGAAAAGCTGCAGCTGGAACGGTTAAAGTGGCAGGCAACTCGCTGTTACCACAACTCTCCCTTTTATAAAAATAAAATGGACCGGGCAGGGGTCGTCCCGGAAAATATGAAAACACTGGAGGACATACAAAGGATCCCCTTTGTTACCAAGGACGAACTGCGACAGGAACAAGAGGAATATCCCCCTTTGGGAAGGTACGTGCTGGCGGATCCTGAAGAGTGGGGAGAGCTTCACCCTTCCACGGGAACGACCGGGCGCCCCGTGAACACAATCTGGTCCCACGGGGACACAGAAAGAATCACAGATTTTACAGCAAGGGTTCTTTACGGGCTCGGGGTGAGAAAAGGAGACATTATCCAAAACGGTTTCAGTTATGGGCTCTGGGTTGCAGGCATGTCAACGCACTATGCCGCACAGAAAATGAAATGCTTTATTATCCCTATTGGCGCGGCAATGTCAGAACGTCATATCGAATACCTGGTCCAGCTTGGCCCAACTTTTCTGGCCGCAACGCCTTCTTTCGCCCTCTATATTGCTGAGCGTATTAAAGAGCAAGGGATCAATCCCCGGGATTTGCAACTGCGGGGGGGGTTTTTCGGTGGTGAAGGAGGCACGGAGAGCGAGGCAACTCGCCATAAACTGGAGAGTCGTCTGGGTATCGATGCCTACGATATTTACGGTCTGGCGGAAATAGGTCCCACCATGGCTGCAGAGTGCACAGAAAAAGCAGGCCTGCATTGGACAGAAGACCATCATTTGATCGAAATCATCAACCCTGAAACCAATGAGCCCTGCAACCCCGGTGAGCTGGGAATTTTGGTCATTACCCACCTGACAAGAGAAGCCACACCCATGCTGCGCTATTGGAGCAATGATTATGCGAGCATCACGTATGAGACCTGCCGTTGCGGAAGGACCCACGCTCGCTCTGAAGGAGGGATCGTGGGAAGAGCCGATGATTTAATCATTTATCGCGGTGCCAAATTTTACCCTCTTCAAGTAGAGAAAATTGTCCGCAGCTTCAACGAACTAAGCGATGAGTTCAAAATTGTCCTTTTTTCCGAGGAAGGGTCAGGCCTGGAAAGCTGTACGATCCAGGTGGAATTGGTTGCAGGCGCCAGCGAAAAACCGATCAAAGAACAGCTGACGAAAGCCCTGAAAGAAGAACTCCTGGTTACACCACAAGTGGAATATCTTCCCCACGGCTCTTTAGAGAGAACCACTTTTAAAGCAAAAAGAATTCTTGACCAGCGTAAAAAATAATGGACTTGGACAAGGGAGGTGAAGAGCTACAATCATCTCGGTTCTTGCAGGCATGTATTCGCACTTTCAGAAGAAAGGAGGCGCTATCAAAATCATTATCGTATGGCCATGCATCCGGTGAGAAGTAAACTTCACAAGGTGCTGCCATCCATTTATACCCTCAGGAGGGAATGAAAAATGAAGCTTTATTTTTTTAACTCGGGAACGTTAACCTGTGACAAAAGCCTGCTGACCATGGGAAAAGATGTCGGCAAGACAGTAACCGTGCCGGTGCCTTTTTTCCTTATTGACCACCCTAAAGGAAAGGTCTTGTACGATACTGGAAACGCCTTAGAGGTGGCCAAAGATGCCCGCAAACACTGGGGGGCAGTATGTGACGTTTATGTCCCTGATGTTTCGGAAGACGATTACATTGTTAACCAGCTGGAAAAGATCGGTGTCAAACCAGAAGAAATCAGCCTTGTTGTGATGTCCCATTTGCATTTGGACCACGCCGGGGGAGTAGGGGCTTTCCCAAACGCAAAATATTTTGTGCAGAAAGACGAGCTCCAGTGGGCTTATGCCCCCCAATTTTACCAGAAACCCGCCTATATCCGCCCGGATTTCGATAAAGATGTTCCATGGTTCATTTTGAATGGATACCTGGATGATGGTTTTGACCTTTTCGATGACGGTTCTCTTCGGATTTGGTTTACGCCGGGACATACACCCGGTCATCAGTCACTGGTAGTAAAACTGGAAAAAGACGGCACATTCGTATTAACCGGAGATTGTTGTTATGTGGAAGAAATCCTGAATGAAGATATTCTACCCGGGCTGGTCTGGAGCCCTCCATATGCGGTGGAATCTATCCAACGGCTGCGGCACGCCAGGAACATCTACGGCTATAAAATTGTCACGGGCCACGACCCCTGGGATTGGGAGACCTATAAAAAAGCTCCGGAGTATTATGAGTGAAATTATGAAGCTGCCCGCCTGAAAAGGGGACTTCACCGACTTGTCCAATTCATGAGGTTTTTTATCCGAATCAATGAAGCATATCATCTTACAAGCCATTCGGGGTAGTTCCAGCATCCTCATCATTCCAGTAGAACCTAAAAATGAACTGGAAATAAGAACTGCCCCGGTGGCAAACCTGGGAAATACCGACCTTTCTGGTCTGCCTGCTACAACCTGTTCTCAGGAGAAAGCTGCACCAAGATGCTGTTTGATAAGGATGGCCATTGAACAAGCATAACAGAAGAGAGGTGCCTGCTTTGAGTATGAAAGACTGGACAATAGAAAACTGGTATGCAGAGCCCTGGAAGATGTTTAATGTTGAAGGGAAGGTTACCGTGGTTACCGGGGCTGCTTCGGGCCTCGGCAGAGCAATAGCCCTTGGATTTGGTGCATTGGGGGCAAAGGTGGTTCTCGCCGACTCCAATACCGATGGAGCGGAAGAAACAGCCGCGGAAATTACCTCTTCTAACATGGTGGTTAAGTGTGATGTAAGAGAACTTGGAGACATCCAAAGCCTGGTCAAACAAACGCTGCATGCCTTTCAACGGGTAGATGTTTCATTTAATATACCGGGAATCAATGTCAGGAAACCCGCCCTGGAACTGGCCTATGAAGAATGGGACCAGGTTATAGATATTAATTTAAATGGTGTATTCCGCTGCGCAAAAGAAATTGGCAAAGTCATGGTTGATCAGAAAAGCGGCAGCATGATCAACATGGCTTCTGTCTTTGCAGAAATCGTGATGCCAAGACAGGTTGCTTACGCTTCCACCAAGGGAGCCGTGCGGCAGATGACTCGTGTCCTGGCTGCGGAATGGGCCCCTCATGTAAGGGTAAATGCCATTGGGCCTTGCTACATGGAAACGCCCCTGGTGAAGCAAGTAATGGAAAACAAGGAGTGGTTTGAAAATACGCGTAATCAAAACATGTTAAAGCGTTTCGGCAAACCTGAAGAGGTGGTTGGCCCCTCCATTTTTTTGGCTTCTGAAGCCAGCAGACTAATGACCGGCTTTATGCTGCTGCTGGATGGCGGCTGGCATTGCCTGGGTGGGTGGGTTCAATAAACAACCGGCAGTTTGCAGTTTAAGGTGGGGATCCTTTCTTTGAGAAGGAATACAGCCAGGGCAAAACCTGGTTTTTGGAAGGTTAATGAAAATGGATGGGGGGTGTTCTGGTGAAAGAGATGATGAAGGCCGCGTTGTTCTATCAAAGCGGTGAACCTCTGGAAATTACAGAAGTCAAAGTTCCAGTTCCCGGAACAGGCGAGGCGCTGGTGAAAATCAAGTCTTGTGGAATATGCGGCTCTGACATTCATATCGCCTATGAAGGAATTACCCCAACGGGTTTTACGCCCATCATTTTGGGACACGAACCCTCGGGAATAGTAGCTGCAGCCGGGCCTGACATGAAGGACTTTCAACCCGGGGATCGGGTGGCGGTTAGTTCCTGTGTAACTTGCGGCTCTTGCGAAAACTGCTTAACGGGCAGGGAATCCATATGCATCAACCGCAAAATGCTAGGGATCCATTTAAACGGTGGATTGGCTGAATACATGACAACCCCGGCCAGGAACCTGGTGAAGCTGCCGGAAAACATTAGCTTTGAACAGGGTGCAATCATTACGGATGCCGTGGCAACCCCTTTTCATGCCATTGTCAAGCGCGGAAAGATCCAGGCCGGTGAAACGGTAGCTGTTTTTGGCTGTGGAGGGTTAGGTATACACGCTGTTCAAATTGCAAAAATATGCGGGGCCAGCCAAATCATTGCTGTGGATGTTAACGAAACTGCCCTAAACAGAGCGAAAAATGTCGGCGCTACGGATACAGTCCTCGCCCATGGGAACAATCCGGCGGCAGCGATCAAGGAACTGACAAAAGGATACGGTGTCGAGTTGGCAGTGGAGTGTGTGGGACACCAAGACACCATTGCTGCAGGGGTTGAGAGCTTGAAGAGCGGGGGAAGATTGGTTATTGTTGGTTTGGGTGCCCAGGAAATAAAAACCCTGCCTCCCACCCTCTTTGTGAGAAATGAGTATACGATTCTCGGTTCTTATGCATGGGACCGGGCAGACCTCGTGTCTATTATGAAACTGGCTGAAAAACAAACCCTGGATCTATCCGGCTCGATCACCAAGCGATTCAACCTGGACAGCAGCAACGAAGCCTTAAAGGAACTGCACGATAAAACAGACGATCCCATTCGCATTGTGATCAACCAGGACTAACCCATCGTACGCATCACTCCCCGCTGAAGATCGCCAGGAGTGCCTTGTAACACAGCCCTTCCAGGTCACAGGTGGTATTCTTTGGATAGAAATTCCACTTTCCGGCATTGAACTGCCTGTATTGATTTGACCGACCGGCCACGCTGCACAGGCCGGTCTCTTGTGGAGGTAAGCCGCTTTTAAGATAGGCTATTGCCTGTTATTTTCGGCCTGTGCATCTTGATCACCCACCCGGGATCACCGTAAATTTTTTTGGGTTAGATTTGTGGGAAGCGCCCGGTCCAGCTCCAAGCCGTCCGGGTCCACCCGGCAGGCACAAGCATAGACGTGTACCCCGTGGGCGACGGCAAAGCGCAGGGCCTGCCCAAAGGCCGGATCCATGGCATCG
>PWRN01000082.1 GCA_003556225.1 Syntrophomonadaceae bacterium | reverse complement strand
CCCGGATCCGGGAAACGAAATCTGATTTAATGGACGTGGTAAAAGACATCCTGCTGGAAGGCGGGCGGGAAGAGGAAGCGGATGTCAGCCATTCGCCGGCGTTTAAAATGCACCAGATTGCCACCACGGCCAGCGAGAAATATTACCTGGACAACCTGCTCCCGGAAGATTTGGCCAACGCGCACAGAACCGGTTCCCTCTATATCCATGACCTGGGATACTACAGTAAAACCGTGGAAAGCTTCCAGCTAGATTTTTCCGAGAAATTCGCCCCGGAGTTTGGATTTAACGATTACCCCCCCACTTCTGCCTCGGGCGATCTTTTTGCCATGCTCTTTAACCTGGCGGCGTTCATGCAAAAGGGGCAGAACGACCTTTTCGGAGAGCTTTCCCTGCCTGCTTTTGAGAGAAACCTGGGAGGAATGATCCGAAAGTTCAAGAAAACTCCGGACCCGGGAGAAATAGCCGGCGCATTGAAAGGATTTTTATCTTTCTTGCGCGAAATGCCTTCACCCAGCCACGGCCATGTGATGAAGTCCAGCCTGCAGTTGGGTCTTGATACCTCGGAATTTGGCCGGGAAATCACCAGGGCGCTTCTCCAGGACCTGCGTTCCTGCAACCTTCCTGGTTCGCACTGGCCTCGTTTTCTGTTCTTATTGGATGAACCGATCAACATATCCCCGGATGCGCCCAATCACGATCTCTACAAATTGGCCCTGAAGGTGGCGGCTCAACATGAGAATATTTCACTGGTTTTCCTGGATGAAGACAGGGAAGAGAAAGAAGAACCGGCAGCGGCCCCGCTGTATTTTAGCAGCGGGCTCTGCCTGTCCTCCAGCCTCCCGGGTCAATCCGGAGGAGCTCTGCGGGGAAACATCGCCACGGTTTCTCTCAATCTTCCCCGCCTGGCCCTAACAGCCCGGGACAAAGCCCTGTTTTTTGTTGAACTGGATCGCCTGCTCCGCATGGGAGTCCGCCAACTACTGCACCGCTTCGAGGTTTTATCCGTGCTCAAGCGCAAAGATCTCCCGTTCTTGATGGGGGAGAAAATGTACCGGGGAAGCGAGGGGTTAAAACCGGGAGGTTCCATCCTGGAAGCGTTGAAAAGCGGGCTGCTCACGATAAATTTTACAGGAATGCCCGAAGCTGTTCGTGCTTTGCTCGGGGATAAAGCCAGAGACAGCGGCGAAGTTTTGACCCTTGTGCGTGAAATCGTCCAGCAGATGAACCGCCGGGTGGCGATGTTTGCCCGGGAGTATGAGTTAAATATCGTGCTCAGCGGCGCCCTGTCCAGCCCACACCTTCGGCACCTCACGGATATGGATCGGCAGGAATTCGGACTGGTTCGAGGAGTCACCGACAGGGAACTGTACAGCCCCTCCTTTTTTCTTTTCCAGGAAGATCACGGCTTACAAGATAAGATCGAACTGGACAGTATCCTGAAAAAAACGTGTTCCGCGGGGTATTCCAGCCGCCTCTTTCTGCTCCCGGGCGCTGATCAGTCCGGCGTGGAAGAACTGTTATTGCAGCTGAGGGATGCCGGCCTGGGACATGTTACCGTGCAAACCCTGAGCAGGGGATTGATGCCATGAAAGAAATCTTGTGGACCAACCGCCTGGGAGATATTGTCTACCTGACTTACCCGGGATGGGAGCTTCTTCCTGGAATCCGGCATGGTTTTTCTACCCGGCTGGGAGGCTTCAGCACAGGCCCCTTCTCGGCCATGAACCTGGGATTTCGAGGCGGGGACTCGCCCTCCCTGGTCGCGGCCAATCGCGCACATTTCCTGGGAACGATCTGGGGTCGGCAGGAGGAACGGCTTTTTTACGGTGAACAGGTGCACGGAACGCAGGTATGCGTCCTAGACCGGCAGGTGATCCGTTCAGGGGTTCAAACCATCCCCCAGGCAGACGCTCTGGTGACGGCGGAAAAAGAGGTCTTACTGGGTGGATTTTCCGCAGACTGTCTGCTGGCCCTGTTTATCGATCTGGATCACCGCGTGGTCGGTGTGGCTCACGCGGGTTGGCGCGGAACCATCAACGGCATCCTTTCCCATGTTGTCACCGTGATGCAGGGGCAATGGTACAGCGAGCCGGGAAAGATTCAATGCTTACTGGGGCCTTGCATTCAGTCCTGCTGCTATGAAATAGGGGAGGAAGTTGAAGAGGTCGCGGCAAATTCTCCCTGGTCCAGGCAGGTTGTCTTCAGGGAAGGTATGCGTAAAGGCCGGCAAAACTTGGATCTCATGGACACAAATCGCCAGATCTTGAAAGAATCCGGGATCAAAAAGGAACACATTTTTGCCAGCCAATACTGTACCTGCTGCCACGGAGATTTATTTTACTCCTACCGCAGGGTCGGTGGCCAGCCGACGGGAAGCTTGATGGGTTTGATCTTTTTGGCCGGCTAACTGTCCCGGTCGGGGTTGCTTTCTAATGCTGCCAGGCAGGGTGAGATGACATGAGGCCAAAACAAAGAGGGACACATTTGAAGGTCGTTCCGGGAAAAGGGACGGGACACAAGGGGATTGTTGAGCTCAGCCGGCGCCCTTTATACGTTCTGCTGCTGGTCCTGGCGCTGTTTTTGCTGACCCAGATCCTCATTGGATGGGTATGGGGTGCCCTGAGTCGTTCCTTGATCAAGACGGAACTGGTCGTGGAAGGAACGTACGAAAAGACCATGGATCTTTGCGGGATGATTACGTTCCGCGAAGAGATTATTCTTGCGCCCGCATCGGGTTTTGTGTATTATAATGTTGAAAATGGCAAAAGAGTTCCAGCGGACAAAGAGATTGCCGTGATTTCAGAGTTTCCCCTGGGCCAGCGCGCCGATACCCCGGATGAGCCGGAAAACGGGGCCCTGCTGCAGCAGTTTAAGAGCTGGTTGCTGCAGGAGGAAGAAGAGCTGGCGGAAGATTATTCCCACCTTTTTCCGGGCCGGGAAGCGGTGGCCCTTCATGCTTCTTCCGCCGGTGTTGTGAACCTGGTGATTGACGGTTGGGAAGAGTACGGACCCGACTCCACCTTTGTCTATCTTTCAGAGGAGGAGTACCAGGATACGTTGCAAGAGCCCGAAGTCATGTACTCCGGGAAGCAGGTATACCGCAGTCAGCCTTTGCTGCGGATGGTGGATAACTACGCCTGGTACTACAGCGCTGTTTTGCCTGCAGCCGCGGGAGAGGCCCTCGCTGATAAAGAACGAGGGACCCTCTACTTTGCTTTTGAGCCTGAAGAGCCGGTTGATGTTCAACGGGTGGAAGCAGACCGGCGTGCAGATGGCGATTATGAAATCACCTGGCGGGTTGACCGCAAAATCGGGGATTACTTGTTTCAAAGGTGGGTGACCGCAGAGCTTGTTTACGATACGGCGCAGGGAATTCTTCTGCCACAAGAAGCTTACTGGGAGCAGGATGGGGTCGAAGGGGTTTTTGTGATCAAACACGGGATGGTGCAGTTTATTGAGCTGAAAGTGCTTGCGGAAAGGGGCGACTATTTCCTGGTAACCGGCTTGAGCCCCTACCAGCAAGTTGTAACGAACCCGGGCCGGGTTCGCGAGGGCCAGCGCTTTCGCCCCTAGCCGGGGTTGTTGACCGCAAAGGAGGGCAGAGATTTCTTGGCCATGCAAGAAAACATGCAGCAGGTGTATCAGCGGTTGCGGCAAGCGGCCAACCGGGCCCATGTGCCCTGGGAGGCGATTACCCTCGTTGCCGTGACCAAATCAGTGCCTGGATCAGCCATCGAGCAAGCCTGGCAGCTGGGAATCCGACATTTTGGAGAAAACCGGGTCCAGGAAGCCCTGCCCAAGATCTCTTCCCTGCCGCCGGGGATTACCTGGCACTTCCTGGGGCACCTCCAGACCAATAAAGTCCGCCACGTGGTGGAACACTTCCAGCTCGTGCAGTCCCTGGACCGCATGAAGCTGGCTCGTGCCCTGCAGAAAGAGGGAGAGGACAGGGGGAAGGTGATCCAGGTTCTGCTCCAGGTGAACATCGGTGACGAAAAAAGCAAGTCGGGCTTTCATCCCGATGAAATTGAGGATGTCCTGGTAGAAATATCTACTTTCTCCCATTTACGGGTGCTGGGTCTGATGGCGATACCGCCTTACTTCCCCGATGCGGAAGCGGTTCGTCCGTATTTCCGGAAAATGAACGGTTTATTTCGGCAAATCTGCATCCCAAATGTGCAGATGGAGTATCTGTCCATGGGGATGACCCATGACTTTGAAATCGCCGTGGAGGAAGGGGCCAACATGGTTCGACTGGGTACAGCGCTGTTCGGCGAGCGCGCGGATTAAAGGAAGTTTATTTTCATGCAAAAGGGGGAAAAGGTTTTGCGGTTATGGGAGCGAATCTTGCATGCCCTGGGGTTGATCGAGGTGGAAGCAGACCCCGGTGACGAAGATAGTTTTGAGGAAAAACAGGTCGTGAAGCGCGGGAATGTTGTGAAATTTCACCCTCCCGATGAAAATTATAAATTGATCTTGAGTAAGCCCGGGGGATTCCCCGAAGTTGAAGATATCGCCGGTTATTTAAAAGGCCGGAAACCCGTGGTTTTAAACCTGGAAAACCTCGACAGCACTGAAGCCAGGCGAACTGTTGATTTTTTAAGCGGTGTTGTCTTTGCCTTGAACGGATCATCGCAAAAAATCAACGGCCACATTTTTGTTTTTGCCCCGGCGGGCGTGACCTTGAGCGCAGATGTGAAATCCCGGATCGTCAAGCATGATGACCGGATTACGGAGATAGACCCGTACTTTAAAGAGTAAGAGGATTGGACTATGCTCCCGGGGGGGAAACGGCCTTGCTAGTTTACTTGGAAACCAGCTGCCCCATGGAGAATCTTTGGAGTCGAAGGAAAGCCGAACAGGGAAAGGGGGACTCCTTGACCAGTTTTTTGCCTGGGAGACCACATTTTCCCTATCTGGTTAGCTGTCCGGCTTGCCTGGTCAGCCCGGGAAAACATCACAAACTACAGGCATCTAGGGGGTGAGCAGCATTTTAATTCGAGACATGGTCATTGCATTTTTCGATATCCTGCTGATTTTAATCATCATCCGCATTATCCTCAGCTGGTTCCCGATCAATCCGTACGGCAACCCGACATTGATGAATGTCATCAACTTCCTGAAAAATCTCCCGGAGCCTTTTTTAGCTCCTTTCCGCAGCATCATTCCCCCGTTAAAAATGGGCGCGGGATACCTTGACCTCTCGCCTATCATTGCCATTTTTGTGCTGAGAATCATCCGCAACCTCTTGTTGAGTTTTCTTTAGACACGGATTTCATGGTTGCATATTTCGTAAGCTGAAAAGAAAGGCGGAAAACATAGCAACGTTTCCGGGGTGGAGCATACGCCTAGTTTTGATCGTCTGGGGGAAGCGCCGATGCATGAAGACAGTAATTTGAGCCAGGTGCAGCTGACCGAAAAAAAATGGACCGCATATTTTGAATCCCTCCTGCAAAAAGCTGCAGAAGAGCACGTGGAACTCTGCACGCCTTTTGCAGATCCCAGGCAGCAGCAGATCTCCGGGGACATCGCCCGGAATTACCCGGACCTGAGGTGCGCTTTTCTGGGCGGTACTGCCGAGGCGGAAAGGGCCCGGATCTGCATTTCTCCCTTTGCCGAACTGCGCACAACTTCATCCCAGCAGGTCAGCTGCCTGGAGGTGAGAGGCAAATTCCCAGCCCAGACGCTGACCCACCGGGATTTTTTGGGTGCCGTCTTGAGCCTGGGCATCCGGCGAGAGATGGTGGGTGATATTTACTATCCGGGAGCCGATGCGGCGTACATCCTACTCTGCGCGGAACTGGGATCCTATGTGCTCCAGCACCTGCAGGAAGTCGGCCGTTATAAAGTCGAAGTTCGTTCGCTGACGCTGGAGGATTTGGCCCGGGAACTACCACCGCGGCGGGTGAAAGAAGTCAAGGGCACGGTTCCTTCCCTGCGGATAGACGCGGTGGCCGGACTGGGCTTTGGGTTTTCCCGCTCTAAGATTGCCCCCTTGATCAGGGGAGGTCAGGTCAAAGTTAATCATCAGCTGGTTAGCCAGCCCTCCCGACCCGTCGCCGTGGGCGACATGATTTCACTGGCCGGCAAAGGAAGAATCGAGCTGGTATCTTCCCAGGGGAAAACGCGCAAAGGACGTACGCACCTGGTCATTCACCGCCTGGTGTAAGAAATTTTCAAACGGGGCAGGAATAACGGCAAAACTGTCGAAATGCCTAAAAATAGAAATGATTCAGCGTCCTGGTGGATCCGTGAAGGAGGGAGATGATGAGAATAACCCCGATTGACATTCAGAACAAGGAGTTTGAAAAAACGTTCAGGGGATACAAGCAAGTCGAAGTGGACGAGTTTCTGGAACAGGTTGCCAAAGATTTTGAGCAGGTTATCAAGGAAAAAATGGCCCTGGAAGAAAAGGTGCAAACGGTCGAAGAGAAACTGGCTCAATACCAGAGGCTGGAAACCACCCTTCATAACTCCATCATTGTGGCCCAGGAGACAGCCGAAGATATCAAGCGAAATGCCAGCAAAGAGGCCGAACTGATTCGCCGGGAAGCTGATAAAGAGGCCCAAAGAACCATCGAAGAGTCGAGGTACAAGGCCAGCCGCATCCTGGCGGAGCACGAGGAAATCTACAAGCAGGCCCAGATCTTCAAACTGCGTTTTCGCTCTTTCATTGAAGCCCAGCTGGCTTCCATGGAACTGGAGGACTGGCTGCACGTTGAAAATGAAGAAGATGAGATCCAGCAACGATCGGGGGAGGCCGAGTAAACAGGGACCTGATTTTCTTACGGTTGGCTGTCCGATGAGTTTGTAAAAAGCCGCCGCCTGGCAAGCGGTGCAGTTTTTTTCACGAGCATAATAACCGCATAGCGTTCACCTTTAGAAAAGGTTTAAGAGGCGATGAACGGGAGAGTAAGCATGGTGCTTGTTTTCACAGCGACCCGGGGTTGGTGAAAGCCCGGAAAGACGCCCATGACGAAGATCACCCGGAAGCTTTTGCTTCAAAAAGGCAGCAGGTCCCCAGTAGAAGCAAACGTACGCGGGCTGCGTTAAAGCCATTAAGGGGTTACATGGAGCTATACAGGTGTAACAATCAGGGTGGTACCGCGAGAAAGTCTCGTCCCTCAAGGCGAGATTTTTTTCATGAAAAGACAATTCACGTGAGGAGGTTTGGGCCTGAACAGCAATAAGTTGGCAGCAAGACCCGTCAGGGTTTTCTGTCCGGGCCGCAGAGGATATGGATTACAGCAAGACGTTAAACTTACCGCAAACAGATTTTCCCATGAAGGCAGGTCTTCCCCGCAAAGAACCGCTGATCCTGGAAAAGTGGGAGCAGATGGAGTTGTTTCAAAAAATGGGACGCCTCAGGAAAGATGCCCCTGTATTTGTGCTCCATGACGGGCCCCCTTATGCCAACGGCAACATTCACATGGGCACGGCGTTAAATAAAGTGCTCAAAGACATGATCAACCGCTACAAGTTTATGAAAGGATATCACGTCCCTTATGTTCCCGGCTGGGATACCCACGGTTTGCCCGTGGAACATCAAGTCATCAAAACCAGGCAAGTTGACCGAAAAAAAATTTCGGACCTGGAATTTCGCAGGATGTGCCATGAATATGCCCTGCATTACCTGGATGTCCAGCGGGAACAATTTAAACGGCTCGGCGTCTTCGGTGATTGGGAAAACCCGTACGTTACCCTCAAGCCGTCCTTCGAAGCCCGGCAGGTAGGTGTTTTCGGGGAAATGGCGAAAAAAGGGTTTATCTACAAGGGCTTGAAGCCGGTATACTGGTGCTCCCAGTGTGAAACCGCCCTGGCCGAGGCCGAGGTTGAATACATGGAGAAACGATCCCCGTCCATTTACGTCAAATTCCCGGTTGTGGATGCGCGAAACAAGTGGGGGAGCGAGTGTGAGCCGGCTTACGTCCTGATCTGGACCACGACTCCCTGGACCATCCCGGCTAACATGGCCATCGCCCTGCACCCGGAAGAGGAATACCTGCTGGTGAAGAGCGGAGCCGAGTATTACCTCTTGGCCCGGGAGATGGTTGAGCACGTGGAAACCGAAACGGGAGCCCGGTTGGGAGAAGTTTGTGTCAGCTACCAGGGCGTCGAACTGGAAGGGATCATCTGTCGGCACCCCCTGTATGAGCGCCAGTCGACCATCGTGCTGGCCGACTATGTATCCATGGACCAGGGGACCGGTTGTGTGCACACGGCCCCGGGGCACGGCCAGGAAGATTATGAAACCGGACTGCAGTATGACCTTCCGGTTTTTGCGCCGCTCAACGAGAAAGGCTTTTTTACCGAGGCTGCCGGGGAATTTTCAGGGCTGTCTTTTGCCGAAGGGAACAAAGCGGTGACCCAGGCCCTGGAACGGGAGCAGGTGCTGTTAAACCTTTCCTTCATTTCGCACCAGTACCCCCACTGCTGGCGCTGTAAAAAAGAGGTTATTTTCCGGGCCACGGAGCAGTGGTTCGCCTCTATCCAGAAATTTAGAGCAGAAGCCCTGCAGGCCATTCAAGATGTGAACTGGATCCCGGCCTGGGGTGAAGGAAGAATGAAAAACATGATCGTCGACCGCCGGGACTGGTGTATTTCCCGGCAGCGAGTTTGGGGTGTGCCCCTACCCATCTTTTATTGTGACGATTGCGATGAAACCATCTTAAACGAAATCAGCATTGCCGCCGTGCAGGATATATTTGCCCGGGAAGGGTCTGATGCCTGGTTCAAGTATGACGCGGAGAGCATCTTGCCTCCCGGCTATCGGTGTGAGCACTGCGGCAGCGACGCCTTCCGCAAGGAAAAAGATATCATGGATGTATGGTTTGATTCCGGCTCCAGCCATGCTGCCGTACTGGAGGCCCGGAAAGACCTCAAGTGGCCGGCCGATCTCTACCTGGAAGGCAGCGACCAGTTCCGCGGATGGTTCCAGTCGTCCCTGCTTACCGCCGTGGCAACCCGGGGAAAGCCGCCCTACAAAAGTGTATTGTCTCACGGCTGGGTTGTCGACGGAGACGGCCGAAAAATGTCCAAGTCCCTGGGGAACGTGATCGCGCCGGAAGAAATCATCGAGCAGTACGGTGCGGACATCCTGCGGCTCTGGGTTTCCAGTGCAGATTTTACCAGCGATATTCACCTCTCCAGCGGGATCATCAAGCAGCTGACCGAAGTCTACCGGAAGATCCGCAACACCTGTCGGTTCCTCATGGGAAACCTGCATGATTTTAACCCTACAAAAGACGCGATTGCCTACAGCCAACTGGAAGAAATCGATCACTTGATCCTGCACCGCTTGAAAAAACTGACCGACAAAACAAACCGGGCTTTTGAAGATTATGAATTTCACCAGGTCTTCCACGCGGTGCATAATTTTACCGTTGTCGATCTCAGCAACTTTTACATGGATGTGATGAAAGACCGGCTATATGTACTGGAGGCCGACGCTCCCTCGCGCCGGGCAGCCCAGACCGTCCTCGCAGAGCTGCTGCAGGTTTTAACCTGCCTGATCGCCCCGGTTCTTCCCTTTACGGCTGATGAAATCTATACCCACATGCCCTATCAAGAGGAAGAAAGTGTGATCCTGTCGACATGGCCCGTGCTTCCGGAAAAATACCTGGATGAAGACCTGGCGCAGCGCTGGGAGGTATTAAGCGAACTTCGAGACGAGGTGAACCGGGTCCTGGAAAAAGCCAGGAGGGACAAAACCATCGGGAACTCCCTGCAGGCCCACTTGGACCTGTTTCCCGGTCCGGATCTTTATGATCGCCTGCGGCCTTATGAGTCCCAGCTGGCCAGCATTTTTATCGTTTCGTCCTGCCGGCTGCATGAGCCAACTGCTTCTCCCGGGGAGCAGGCGGAAAGGGCCAAAAACCTGGACATACAGCTTTCCGTCAAAAAAGCGGCAGGGGAAAAATGCACCCGCTGCTGGATGTTCTGTCCTTCGGTAGAAGAAAAGCAAAAATACGCAGAGGTTTGCCGGCGCTGTGCTGGAATACTCGATAAAATAAATGTTTAAACATGCCAGGACAGTGGACTGGGACCGGAGGAAATGGGTGGTCGGTCGATGATTCCTAAGAGACGCCTGGGCTTAACAGCTTTTTTGGGCGTGATCTTCCTGGTCATGCTGGTTGACCAGGCTTCAAAAATCTATATGATCAGCAGGCTGCAGCCCGGGGATTCGCTGCCGCTGGTTCCCGGCGTATTTCACCTGACCTACGTGCGTAACCCGGGGGCGGCCTTTGGCATCTTCGCGCATCAAACCACGTTCTTTATCGTGATCTCCGTGCTGATGATCGCGCTGATCTTTTTTGGCAGACGTTTGTTCTCCACCCGCCGATTCTTCGTGCAGCTGGCCCTCTCCTTGCAGGTGGGCGGGGCCCTGGGTAACCTGATAGACCGGGTCAGGTTTGGCTATGTGATCGATTTTCTGGATTTCCGGATTTGGCCGGTTTTTAACCTCGCTGATGTAGCCATTGTCGCCGGCATGATCCTGCTGCTTCTCAGCCTTGTCGGCGAAACGTCATTTTATCCCGGACGGAAGGGGCGGTAAAAATGGAACCAGGAGAGAAAAAGCGGGTCCTGGTGGATGTCCGGCATAACGGGCTGCGCCTGGATGTTTTTCTAACTCGCCTGGATCCCGCATATTCTCGTTCCTACTGGCAAAAGATTTGCCGCCAGGGAAACGTTTTTGTCGACGGCAGCCTCCAGGCCAAGCCCGGCTTTATCGTGAAAGAAGGCCAGGTTGTGGAAATTCATTTTCCCCGCCCCCAGCGCATGGTCGCCGAACCCGAAGAAATTGCCCTGGACATCCTCTACGAAGATCGTGACTTGTTGGTGATCAACAAGCCCAAGGGGATGGTGGTCCATCCCGCTGCGGGAAACAGGAGCGGAACACTGGTGAATGCGCTGTTGTTTCACTGCCGCGAGCTTCCCCTTTTGGGAGATAAGCTGCGACCGGGTATTGTGCACCGGTTGGATAAAGATACGACAGGACTGTTGGTAGTCGCCAAGACGGAGCTTTCTTTCGTTCAACTCGCCCGACAGTTTAAGAGCCGGGCGATTAAGCGGGGGTATCTTGCCATCGTGCACGGGCAGCCTTCACGGGCTTCCGGGACCATCGACCTGCCCCTGGGCAGAGATCCCCGGGATAGAAAGCGCATCGCGGTGCGGCAAGACGGGAGCGGACGTCGCGCCGTAACCCACTACAAAACGCTGCGCAACCTGCCCCATTTTTCCCTGCTTTCCCTCAAGCTGGAAACGGGCCGGACCCACCAGATCAGGGTTCACCTGGCGTACCTGCATTGTCCCGTTGTGGGTGACCCGGTTTACGGGCCGCGAAAGTCTCCTTACCGGGACATGGGTCAGCTGCTGCACGCGGGCACCCTGGGCTTTTATCATCCCGTCACCGGGGAATACATGGAGTTTAAGCAAGATCCGGGGGCGGAATTTGATCATTTTCTAGCGGGGAGAGAAACCGATGGATGGATACAAAACAAAAATCATTGATGCGGATGGCATCCGCAGGGCCTTGACCCGTATTGCCCACGAAATCGTGGAGAAAAATAAGGGGACCGCGGACCTGGTCCTGGTGGGGATCCAGCGCAGGGGCGTTCCGCTGGCCCACCGCATTGCCGCGGTTATCCATGATATGGAGCAGGTATTGCCTCCCGTAGGGCTTCTCGATATCACGCCGTACCGGGATGACCTGGACGTAGACGAGGTGCATAAGGATCGCGAACAGGCGGCCCAGCTTCCTTTCCCGGTGGAGTCCAGGGTGGTGGTGCTGGTGGATGACGTGCTTTTTACCGGTCGTTCTGTCAGGGCCGCCATGGATGCCCTGATTGACCGGGGTAGACCCCGCATGATCCAGTTGGCGGTCCTGGTTGACCGGGGACACCGTGAACTTCCTATTCGACCTGATTTTGTCGGGAAAAACGTTCCCACCAGCCACTTGGAGAACGTTTCTGTCTGCCTGCAGGAAATCGATGGCCGTGATGAAGTAGTGATCATGAAGCCGGGCCAGGACACGTAGCCCGTTGCGGGTTGCCCGGTTGATTAATCCTCCCCAGGCGCATCTTTAACCGGGCTGTATGAAGTTCGGTTACGACTCGAATCTCTGGCGAACAGCACGGCCGAGGAGCGGGGCCATGGTTTTTTCATCGGGGGTCACGTAAAGGGTTTTGTAGTTGGAATAGGTAACCATGCCCGGTCGGGGGCCGGGAATACGCCGCAGGTTTTTTACCCGGGTATAGTCGATGGGAACTTTCGAGGAACGGGAAGCGCGGCTGAAATGGGCAGCCAGTAAAGCGGCTTCCACCAGGGTCGCTTCCTGGGGATTGGAGCTGCGTATGATCACATGGGCGCCGGGGATGTTCTTGGCATGCAGCCAGTAGTCGGTTTTTGCAGCAAAACGCAAGGAAAGCTCATCATTTTGGCGGTTGTTGCGCCCTACAAAAATGGTTTCACCCTGGGAAGATAAAAATGAAAGGGGTTTCTGGATGCGCGCTTTTTTCCCCCGGGGTTCTGCTTGCTGCCGCGGGAGATACCCGGCTTCTTCCAGCTCTTCCCGGATTTCACCCAGGGATTCCAGGTCCGCTTTCTCCACGGCGAAAAGCACCGATTCCAGGTACTTGATTTCCTGGCGAGTTTTTTTTAGCTGGCGGGATATTTCTTTGGCCCCCTGCTTCGCCTTCCGGTATTTTTTAAAATATCGCTGGGCATTTTGCGAGGGAGAGATGCCCGGATCCAGGGGGATAAGCACGCTGCCGCCGGATTCTTCGTAGGGGTTTTTTGCTTCAAACTGGTGGCTTTTGGGAGGGATCGCGTGGATATTCAGGTACAGTAATTCTCCCAGCCGCCGGTATTCTTCTGCCCTGTCCGTTTCTGCCAGCTCTTTCTGCTGTTTTTTTTCTTTTCGCCGGGTCTTTTCCAGCTGCTGTGCAACGGGCTGATGGAGATAGCGGTAAAGGCCAGTCTTTGCTTCGTATCGTTCCTTGTGCTCAAAAAACTCATCCAGGAGCCGGCTCATGGATGAGACGAAACGGAACGTTCCGGCCAATTTTTGGTGCGGTGTAAAAGCAAAGTAGTCTTCGGGCAGCCCAGCGGGGTTTTGCAGCAGGGTTGGCTGCCATGCGGCAGCGGTGTAGATGGCCATTAGCTCCTGGAGTTTTTCCCAGAGGAGGGGGGCAGCGCTCGCCGTCAAAACATCCATGCCGGCGCGGCTGGCAATTTCTCGGGCCAGGAAAGGACTGAAGCCCTGGAAATGATCCAGGAAAAAGGCTTCGATGCGTGTGCCCTCCTGTTGCAGCACTTTTTGCCGAAAATATGCATAATTTAAGGCAAAGGGGTGCAGCTTGTCCTGTAGCGGGGGGGGGTCGTAAGGGTGGTTTGGAAGGATGGCACGGTACCGGTTCAGGGCTGCAGGGACCGGCTTGAGGCACCCCAGGATCTTCGGCTTTCCTTCGGCCCGGGGATCGATCAAGATCAAGTTGCTGTGGCGGCCCATGATCTCGGCAACCAGGGTTTTGGGAGCTTCACGCCCCTGTTCATTGGTTGCCAGGAAATGCAGGTAGAGTATTCTCTCCAGGGGAGGCTGCTCCACGGAGACCAGTCGACCCCCGCCCAAGTGCTTGCGCAGCAGCATACAAAAAGCCGGAGGGGTGGAAGGCCTGGGATAATGCCGTGATGTCAGGTGTAAACGGCTGCTTCCCGAATGGATGGAAAAGAAAAGGGCTTTTGCTGCAGGAATCTGGCCGCGAAACTCCAGCAGCAGGGTGACGGCACTGGGTTGGATGACCCGCTGCACTTTTAATGGGCTTTGCACAATCTGGTTTTCCAGCTCGGTCTTCACGGCATGCAAGACAAAAGAATCAAAAGCCATCTGTTTTTCTGCCCCCGGTAAATTTATTTGTTGAAAGTCCGCCCCCGTGTTGCGGGCCTGGCGGATCGCTTGACCGCCCTTTTTTTAGAGTATAACCGGTGTACCGTGAAAAAGCAAATCTACTCCAGGGAGGTTTTTCCATTGCCTTATGCGGACCTGCGTTCATTTCTGGCCACCCTCATCAAGAAAGAGGAGATGATTAAAATTGACGAAGAGGTCGATCCGGAGCTGGAACTGGCGGAGATCGTCTCCCGGATAAATCAGAATAAAGGGCCGGCCCTCTGGTTCAAGAAGATCAAGGGGTCTCCTTACCCTGCTGCCGTCAACTTCATGGCTTCCGAGAGGAGGTTGGCCCTGGCCTTCGAGGTTGACTCCCTGGATGAAGTCGCCGCGGAAATCAGGGATACCCTGGAACCTTTTCTAAATCCGGGGAAAGGGCTGATGGATACCTTGAAATACATCCCGCAGCTGATCCACATGAATAAATTTTTGCCCCGGACAGCCCGCCGCGCCGGTTGCCAGGAAGTGATAGAAACAAACCCCGATTTGAACCTGCTGCCGCTGCTCAAAGCCTGGCCCCAGGACGCAGGCCGCTATATCACCATGCCGCTGGTGATTCTCCGGGATCCGGAAACGCAGCGACAGAACATGGGGATTTACCGCATGCAGGTCCTGGATTCCAGCCGGGCCATTATCCGTATCCACCCTCACAAGGATGGGGCTGAAATCCTCAGGCGTTATAGAGAACGGGGCAAACAGATGCCCGTCGCCGTGGCCATTGGAACGGACCCGGCGACCCTCTTTGCCGCATTTGCTCCCCTGCCTTTCGGATTCAATGAAATGGTGTTCTCGAGCTTTCTGCAAAAAACTCCCCTGGAAGTGACCCGGGCTAAAACCGTTAGCCTGGAGGTGCCCGCCCAGGCGGAATTTATTTTGGAAGGGTTCATTGATCCCGGTGAAGAGGCCCGGGAGGGGCCTGCCGGCTCCTACACGGGGTATTACTCCCGGGAAAAGGTTTTTCCCGTGTTCCATCTAACGGGAATGTCAAGGAAAAAATACCCCATTTTCCCGATTTCCGTGCCGGTAAAACCTCCCGGCGAACTCAGTTATCTAATCGATGCGGCCGCGCGGATTTTCCTTCCTCTCCTGCAGTTCCACCTGCCGGAAATTGTCGATCTTGCCGTTCCTGCGGCAGGGGCTTTCCACAACTGCGTGATTGTCTCTATCGACAAGCAGTACCCGGGCCAGGCCCAAAAAGTGATGCATGCCCTCTGGGGCCTGGGGCATTTGCTCTTTGCCAAGGTGATGATCGTCGTGGATAAGGAGACAAACCCGCACCATTTACATGAGGTGGCCTGGAAGGTCTTGTCTAATTTGGATGCCTCCCGCGACCTTATTTTTACGGAAGGGCCGGCGGATACGCTGGACCACGGGTCACGTTACCAGGGAATGGGGGGGAAAATCGGGATCGATGCCACGGCAAAAAGGCGGGGTGAAGAAGCAGCCGACGACTGGCCGGAAGCTGTCGTGATGGACCCGGCTATCGTGGAGCAGGTGACCCGTAAATGGAAAGCATACGGGATCGAATCGTGATCCTCCATGGATCGATCTCCGCAGCCGGGGTCACGTAGAAGAGGAAAGAAGAGGAAATTTGGGGCAGATAAGGGTGAAATCGAGCCTGTTGTGTGAATATACCGCTGTTATGTCTTGATTATGCGCATTATTATGGTAAAATAAGTGTATGCCGGTTGTAAGAACCGGGTTTTTATTCCGCAAAATAAATGGGGTATGTTTTTGGTTCGCAGCATGACGGGTTATGGTAGAGGCGAAGAAATAGAAGCGGGTTTCCGTTTTGTCGTGGAGATCAAGGCGTTAAACCATCGTCACCGGGATATTATCGTGCGCATGCCCCGGGAACTGGCGGCCCTGGAGGATAGGGCCAGGCGCCTGGCGCAGGAGGCGCTCTCCAGGGGCCGGGTTGAGGTCTTTGTCAACCTGGAAACCACGGAGGAAACGGAAAAACATGTCAGGGTGGATCATGCCCTTGCCCGGGCGTATTATGAGGCACTGCAGGAACTGGAAGCGGCCTTTCAGCTGGCGAGAGGACGAATCTCGGCCCATGAGCTGGCCCTGCTACCTGATGTCCTGGCCCTGGAGAAACAATCTTTTGACCTGGAACGCCTGGCGCCGGCCCTGGAAAAGGCCCTGACCGGGGCCCTTGCATCGCTCATCAGGCAGAGGGCTGAAGAAGGCAACCGTCTGGCCAGGGACATCGGGGTCAAACTACATCACCTGAAAGCCCTGGCGTTGAGAATCAAAGAAAGAAGCCCGGGCATCCTGGAGGATTACCGCCGCAAGCTGGCGGACCGCCTGGAAGAGCTTCACCAGGGGAAAGAATTTGATCAGCAGCGCTTTTACACGGAAACGGTTTTATTTGCGGAGCGCTGCAGCATCGATGAAGAAATTGTCCGCCTGCAAAGCCATCTTGAAGCGTTCATGGAAGACCTGGAAAAGAGCGAAGTGGTGGGAAGAAAGCTTGATTTCGTACTGCAGGAAATGCACCGTGAAATTAATACAATCTCGGTCAAGAGCAACGACCTGCAAATTTCTCATTTGGTTGTGGAGGCCAAGAGCGAAATCGAAAAAATCCGGGAACAGATCCAAAACATCGAATAATCTGGCTATGCAGCTTTCGCTGCTTTCGCTGCCGCTTCCCTGCAAGCAGGCAAACAAGAGAATATTAATGGGCATGCATGATCACCAGGTTGCATCGTCCTGATGCGGGAAATCCAGTGATGGAGGTGGATGCCTTTAGGGAATCAAGGGATCCGTTTCAAACAGCAGGCAGAATGAGACCTTTTAATAAACAGGAGGTGTAAAACCGGTCCTTGGCAGCGAATGCTTTCGGGCCAGGGCCCGGGTTATATGAACATCAAGCTCATCAACATAGGATTTGGAAACATCGTATCGGCGAACCGGATTGTCGCCATTGTGAGCCCGGAATCTGCGCCCATTAAGCGTGTGATCAGTGAAGGAAGGGAGCGGGGCATGCTGGTGGATGCAACCTACGGGCGTCGAACTCGCGCGGTGATCATTACCGACAGCGGGCATATCATTCTTTCAGCGGTCCAGCCGGAGACGGTGAAACACCGTTTACAGGGTAAAGAAACCGCGTTAGAAGAAAGCACGAAAACTTAGCGGAAGCAACGGGAGACGGGGATGCACAAAGGACTTTTAATCGTATTATCCGGACCGTCCGGAACGGGAAAAGGAACCGTATGCCAGCAACTCTGCAGCCGCCAACCACGGCTGCATCAAGCGATTTCGATCACAACCCGCCCGCCGCGGGAGGGGGAAGTCAACGGCGTACATTATCATTTTATTGGCGAAGTAGAATTCATCCGACTCCGGGAAGCCAAGGCCCTGCTGGAATGGGCGGAAGTTTACGGAAACTTTTACGGCACTCCCCGAGATGATGTAGAAAACGCTCGCACCCGGGGCCATGATGTGCTCCTGGAAATTGATCCCCAGGGAGCCATGCAGGTGCAAAAGAATGTCGAGGACGGGGTTTTTATCTTCTTGCTTCCTCCCTCCATGGAAGCCCTGTGGCAGCGCATTTCTGGACGTGGCACCGATTCTTTGCAGGTGATGAAGCAGCGGTTTGCGGCAGCCAACCAGGAGTTGCACCGGGTCTGGCAGTATGATTACGTTGTTGTGAATCAAGATGACCAGGTAGATTACACGGTCGAACGCTTAGAAGCCATCCTGGCCGCCGAGAAATGCAAAGTTAAACATCATCATGATTTTCTTCAAGAACTAATCAAGGAAGGTGAAAGCATTGATCTATCCCTCCATTGATCAGCTCCTCGATAAGGTAGACAGCCGGTACTCCCTGGTGATTCTCGCGGCAAAACGAGCCCGACAGCTCCGGGAGAACCAGTCTTCCAGGGAAGATGTTGCCACTTTTAAAGAAGTGTCGGTTGCCCTGGAAGATATTTCAAAAGATCGGATCACCTTTGAGCGCACCAAGGACGGGATCAAGTAAGACGGTGATGAAGCTGGATGTGCCTGCATCAAGAGGCGCAAGGGGATTTTCGCATCGCGGGATCCAAGGGTTAGTGGGAATGCAACCAGGAGGGTTTGGATGCGGCCTGTGATGTGGCGCACCTCAGTTGATCATGAATTGTCGCAAGCCCCTAGGACGGAAAGAAAACAGGAAGATGGAGACGGATATCCCGGGCGAGGTTGACCGCTGACGCAAGCAGTCCGGGAAGCCCCGAAAAGAAAAACTCTTTTGCGGGGGGGAGGAACAGTCAGGGGAATGGGAGAGAACATGAAAACCAAGAAAACAGTTTTGCTGGGGATTACCGGCGGTGTGGCGGCCTATAAGGCGGCCGAGCTGGCCCGGCTGTTGGTCAAGGCTGGCTTCGATGTCCACACGGTCATGACGCCGGCCGCAAAGGAATTTATTACGCCGCTGACCATGAAAGCCGTAACGGGGAATCCGGTCTTTGAATCCCTTTTTGATCCCCTGCACCGCTCCGCAACAGCCCACATCGACCTGGCACGAGACCCGGATATCGCGGTCATCGCCCCGGCCACGGCCAACGCATTGGGCAAGCTTGCCTTGGGGATGGCCGATGACCTGCTATCTACGGTCCTGCTGGCCATCGACCTGGCGACGTGTCCTGTCCTCTTGGCGCCCTCCATGAATACGACCATGCTCATGAACCCCGCGGTCCAGGAAAACATCCGGCGCCTGGCTGCTCGCGGTTATGGTATCCTGGAACCGGGTGAAGGACTGCTGGCCTGCCAGGAAATTGGAAAGGGAAGGATGGCTGATCCCCTGGAGATCCTGGCCCGGGTGCAAGCAATATTGGAAAGAAAACGTGACCTGGAAGGGCGCGTGGTTTTGGTCACGGCGGGCCCAACCCGGGAAGCCCTGGATCCGGTGCGTTTTTTTACCAACTATTCCAGCGGGAAAATGGGTTATGCCTTGGCCCGGGCTGCCGTGGAAAGGGGCGCCCGGGTTATCCTCGTGAGCGGACCATCTGAACTGCCGCTTCCTGCAGGGGTGGAATTTTACCCTGTTTCCAGCGCCCAGGAAATGCACCGGGTCGTCATGGACAAGGTGCTGGAAGCGGAGATCGTGATCAAGGCAGCGGCCGTGTGCGATTACAGGCCAGAGCTGATCCAGGAGGAAAAGATCAAGAAGGGGGGCGACCTGGCCTTAAAATTGGTTCGCAACCCGGACATCCTGCAAGCTATCGGCAGCGAAAAAGGCCGCCGTTTCCTGGTGGGTTTTGCCGCGGAAACAGAGGACTTGCTGGAAAACGCTGTGCAGAAAATGGAAAAGAAAAACCTGGACATGATTGTCGCCAACGATCTGAAACGGGAGGGAGCGGGGTTCGCAGCGGAAACCAACCTGGTCACCCTCCTCTACAGGGACGGCCAGTTGGAAGAGATGCCCCTCATGTCCAAGTATGACCTGGCGCACTGCATCCTGGAGCGAGTTTCCGCACGCACGGGTTAAGATAGAATACCGCATCTCAGGAAGAAAGGCATTCAATAAAGATCCATGACCTGCTGGAGCAGGACCGGGCTGACAAGCACTTCGATGATGGCAGCAAGGGCCAGCAGGTAAAGGACCAGGGGCAGGAGGGTCCAGTACTCTTTCAAGATGTACTTGAGGCTTTCGCCTCTTTTCTTATGGGGAAGCGGAAAAACCAGGTGAAAGCCCATTTTAAGCCCCAGGGCGGCGCTGAGGAAAAAGGCGGGCAGTTCAAAGATGCCATGGGGCAGCATGCCCAGGAAAATGAAGGGCAGCAGGGGGATTCCCTCCAGGGTCAGGCTCTTCATGATGTAACCCAGCAGTGCACCGTTGGCCAGGAGTCCGAGCAGCGAAGGAACTCCCAGGGCGATGCCTAAAAGCATGACCTGCAGGGAAGCCACCACGTTATTGGCAAATAAAATCAACGCCCCCCTGAAGGGTGAACCCTCGAAAACCATTTGGGCCATTTCTTGCAGCAGCTGTTTCTGCTCCGCGGGGATTTCTTCCAAAAACCATGCCCCATTTTGCGGAACCAGGTAGACGATTCCCGCTCCCAGCAAGAAGAAGAGCAGGGAAAGAACCAGCCAGTTGAGATTCTCACTGATCACAGCCCAGGTGCCTGGTTTTATGAACATCGCCCCTTGATCCCCCCGATCACTTGTTTTCATACCCCTCTTCTGATGATCATGCCCGGCAAGCGACTTTTCCAGGAAACCGCCATTTATATTTCTGTACCTGTAAACATGTTATAATACAGGGTAGTCATATTATAATATAAAGTCGTGAATCCCGTAACTGGGAATAAGCAGGAATCCAAGAAATTCTTTCCTGGATAAGCTTGATCCCCAGGTGCGAGCGGAGACCTGACAACGAAGTCGCGATCAAACCACACCAGAAGGAGCGCTTCCATGACGGAAAGAGAACAGGCTGACCGGTATATCCAGGTCATTATCGATCGCGTGAGCGATGCTGTGGATCGACCTTTTCAATACAGGATGCCCCGCGGGTTGTGTGCTGCGCCGCAGGTGGGCATGCAGGTCCTGGTTCCTTTTCGCTCCGGCAAGATCAACGCCTTTGTGGTGGGTATCCAGCGAGAGCCCGATGTGCAGGACACGAAGGACGTTTTGTGCGTGTTGGAACATGAACCGGCCCTGAGCCCGGAAATGATCGCCCTCAGCTACTGGCTTTCCCGACGGTTTTTCCTGCGCTGGTCGGAAGCGATTCACCTTTGTTTACCGCCGGCCAGGAACAAGGTGAAAAAAAAATTCGTGGAACGGGTTTTTCCGGCCGTGGATCAAGAAACTTTAAGAGAAGAAGCTGTCAGGATCAAACCCCGGGCATCCAGGCAGGCTTTGATCCTCGAGTTTTTGGCGGCAGCCCGTGAAGGCCTGGATTGGCCCGGGCTACGGCAGAAAACAGGCGCAGATCGCCGGAGCCTGCTCGCCCTGCGGGAAAGGGGCTTGCTGGAAATCCGGTCCCAGTCTGCGGAGCGGAGTCCCTGGGCCCGGGATCTGGACGGGACAAAACATGAAGCCGGCTTCAGGCTGACGGAAGAGCAGCAGCGGGCCCTCGAAAAGATCGAGCAGGCGCTGGATCACTCCTCCCAGGATATCCTGCTCCACGGCATTACGGGAAGCGGAAAAACGGAACTCTATTTTCTTGCCATGGAACGGGTCTTGCGACAGGGGAAGCAGGCCATCTTCCTGGTTCCAGAAATCGCCCTGACGCCGCACATGATCACGCTGTTGAGAGAGCGGTTTCCGGGCCAGGTGGGGATGCTCCACAGCGGACTCACGCCCGGGGAGCGGTTCGACCAGTGGTGGAAGATCAAAGAAAGGAAAGTCAATATCGTTCTGGGTTCTCGTTCCGCTATTTTTGCCCCGCTGGGTGCCCTGGGGCTAATTGTCATGGATGAAGAGCATGAAAATACGTATCGCCAGGATGATTCTCCCCGTTACCACGCCAGGGACGTGGCCCGCTGGAGAGCTCGACATCACGGAGCCCTGTTGCTCCTCGGCAGTGCCACGCCCTCCCTGGAAACGTATGCCGAGAGCCTCCGGGGAACGGTCAAGATGTTGAAGTTGCGGGAGCGGGTCCCCGGACGTTTCCTGCCCTCCGTTGAAGTCGTTGATATGCGCCAGGAATTTGGTGCAAGGCCCCGGAGCGTTTTTAGCCAACGCCTCTATGAAAGCGTGAAGCAGACCCTGGCTGCAGGAGAACAGGTCATTCTTTTTTTAAACAGGAGAGGATTCGCCGGGGTTGAGCTTTGCCGTCGTTGCGGCTTTGTCGTGGAATGTCCCTACTGCTCGGTATCTCTCACCTATCATTCATTTCCCGAACACCTGCAGTGCCATTACTGCACCTTCAAAAGAGAACCCTACCGGGAGTGTCCCCGCTGCCGCAGCCTTTCTATTGGCAACTTCGGACTGGGAACGCAAAAACTGGAGAAACAGGTGAAAGAAGCATTTCCCCAGGCCGGTGTGATCCGCCTGGATAGCGATGTTACATCGGCCAGGGGGGTGCATGAGAAAGTTTGGAGAACCTTCAAGGAAAATCAAGCGTCGATTTTGATCGGCACCCAGATGATCGCCAAAGGCCATGATTTTCCCGGCGTGACCCTGGTCGGCGTGATCGCGGCGGATATCAACCTCCACCTGCCGGACTTTCGCGCCGGAGAAAAAACCTTTCAACTGCTGACACAGGTTTCCGGGCGGGCGGGTCGTGGAGAGAAGCGGGGCAAGGTCATCGTGCAAACGTTTTCACCGGAGCATTACAGCATCCGGGCTGCCCTGGACCAGGATTACTCCCAATTTATCCGGGAAGAAGCGCGCAGAAGGCGCCTGCTGCATTACCCGCCCTACACGGACCTGCTCATCCTTGGATGCAGCGCCAGGCAAGAGGAAAAGGCGCTGGCTGCGGCTGAAGGACTGAGCCTGCAGCTTGCAGGGAGACTGGCAGAGGGGGAGGAGTTGCTGGGGCCTTCGCCGGCGCCGATTAAACGGGTAAAAGGTTTTTATCGCTACCACGTGCTGTACAAGGGGGATCATGTACAGGCGAAGAACCAACTTTTACGGGAAACCATCTGGAATTATCGGCGGGGGCTCACGGGAGAGGTCAGGGTCACGGTGGATTTCAACCCGCTAATGATGTTATAATATGATTTGGAGATACATTTGGGTTCACACCCATCATGGGTGCCCGGTTAAGCTTGAGCACCCGGCATAGTCGATGAAGCCGAGAGGAGTGTAGCATGGATGGCCATGCGGCAGATCAGAAAAGATGGAGACCCGGACTTGAGAAAAAAAGCGGCGCCGGTGGCGCGTTTTTCTGCTCCCCTGCACCGCTTGATCGAAGATATGATCGAGACCATGCAGGAGTCCAACGGAGTGGGGCTTGCCGCTCCCCAGGTGGGCATCGCCAAGCGGATTATTGTTGTTCGCCACCAGGATGATATCTTCGAAATCATTAACCCCGAGATCGCGGTGAGCCGGGGAGAAGTGATCGACGTGGAGGGG
>PWRN01000005.1 GCA_003556225.1 Syntrophomonadaceae bacterium | reverse complement strand
TTTTCTTTTTGGGTAAAATCATCGATCGGCAAATCCTGCCGGATCGTTAGCTTCCCCATCTCCTGTTCGATGATGTCTGACAGGCCCACCGTGGTATGACCGGCCAGGCGGAGCTTTCTTAGGGATAACGCGGGCAAGACCCCGATAAACAAGATGATGCCGGCTGCCAGGGAGAGAATAAAATACCCTTCCCCCTCAAAACTGAATGTCAGCAGGGGCATGAGGATAATGCCGATCATGATAAAAAAGATGTTTAATAATAATCCCCGTGCATAGTAAGCCCTGGGATCTCCCCGTAGGAGTTGGCAGAAATATGCCAGGGAAACCCACATGAAGAGGTCGATAAAGCCGTAGCTGGCCTCGAGAAGGCCATACAGGGGCCACAAGGCCCCTGCCGGCAGGGCAACGGGAAACAGCAGAAAGCTGCAGCCCAGCACGACGAGGCCAAAGATGGCCATTTTTTCTATTTCCCTTTCCCTGTCCAGGTAATAACCGGCAAGCAAAAAGGTTAAGGCATAGATGGCCTGGCCGACGATGGGAAGAAAGGTACTCTCCTCCTTGATCACAGTAAATACGATGGCGTGAGCTTCCCAGGCCAAAATGTAAAAACAGAAAATGGTCAAGGCAAAGGGGAACCAGAAAGCTTTCCACGGTTTGATGTTCTCCCCGCTGGCTTGCGGGTTGGTTGAAGTGAATACCGGGTGACCGCCTTTTGCCGGGTATTCACCCGTTTGATCTCCTGCCATCAGGGACGCTGCATTTCTCGTGTTTACGGAGGGGAACAGGAGGAAAAACGCAGATAGGAACAGGGCTGCCAGGGGAGCCGTGTAGAATAACAAAACGAGGGCCATGTAGAGCATCGTGGCGACGGTGACCATGGCCGCCATGTAGCGCCCTCGTTCTCCAGGTGGGACATCATAGATGGTCGTACCCCAGAAGGCGAAAAAGATGGCGCCGCCAAATCCCATGAATATGGGCAGCAGGATAAACATGACCACGGCGTGCAGTCCCCACGGGGAAAGGATCTCGGCGGAAAATTGCCAGGCCAAAAACGCTGCCAACCCTGTGGATCCCGCAGCGAGCGGGGCTGCAGCAGCGACAAGAATGTTAAGAGCAGCCTCTCGCCTCCTGACCGCCAGGAAAATTAGGTAACCTAAGACCGTGGAGCCCAGAAACACCAGGTTAAAATAGGTCATTTTCCCCTGGACGTCTTCCAGGGCGGTCTGCATGATCCCGAAGAGGGGGAAAAACCATAGCCAAGCCACAAAAGCCGCCATGGCCGTGATCTTCATTTTGTGTTTTTTCCAGATTGTCGTATAGCCCATGGAAGTTCCCTGTGAGGAATTTTGCTGATGGTTTATGATCTATTCTGCACCGGAACCGGAATTTCCCCCCTACATGAGGAAAATAACCCGTTTAATCCTTTGGATCAGATCATTAGTGTAGCAATTATCGTCAGGCCGACCATGATCACATTGCTGATGCTGTGCATGATCATGGGGTAATAAACGCTGCCCGATTTCTCGTAACAATCGCCATAAAAGATCCCCAGGATGATGGCCGTCAGCACCTGGGGGAGATGATAGCGAACTTCCTGGGGCGCAAAGGAAAAATTTACATGTGCCAACCCGAAAATCACCGCAGCGATGAGATTTGCCCCGCTCACTTTTCCCTTCCAGACCCTGGCCTTGATTAGAAGCCCCAGCATGGTGATGGCGAACCCTCTAAAGATCAGCTCTTCAGAGGGTCCCGATAAAAAGAGCTGGAAGCCCAGCTGTCCCGTGATGTTCAACGTTGTTAAGGGATAGGCAAAGGGTTGAAGGGTGCTGGTTAGCGTCATCAGCACGTGCGTGACCAGGGAGCCCAGGCCAAAAATCAGGGTAAATAGTAAGACGTACCTCTTGCCGACTCCCTTGTTTCCCCATCCAAATCCGAATGGCAGGGGTTTAAACCGGTTGATCGCGACAATGATGAGCAAGAAAATAAGGGCCTGCACTAAATGGTGCACAGAGATCCAGGCGTAAGCCCCGTCGGGGTCAATGGCTTGATAGTCGAGCAGGTCGGCTATCAAGCCGGAGATCCAGGGAACACCTAAGAGCAAAATCGTTAACGTTGTTACCCAGATAACCGCGATCATGGTTTTTTTCATGATGACTCCTCATGCTCCAGTCATTGAAGTTAATTCGTATACTTGAGAATCTTGAAAATCATCCAGAGGGCAGATACGATGAAGATGATCCAGACCAACCAAATTATTTGAAGTAGTGGCTGTGAAAAGTAGACCCCCAGCAGGATACCAAAGGCAATCATTAAAAATTTAAAAAAACCATAATCTACAACTGTGTATTTCCTCGCGGCGGCCATGACGCGGTTCACCACCTTGATCATGGGTAAAACATCCTCCTTTCATTCATTGAAGTCATTTAAAAGCTTCTGTTTACGCTTGAGATTGTATCCCTTTACCTCGTTGGACATGCTTTCTTCTTCCACCTCACAACCACCTTGCCAAGAACATGTTTTTGGGTAGATGTATTCACATTTGTTCGTCGACTAACCTTGTTTCGCTAATACCTTCCAGGCCAGGGCAGTTTTGATTACTCCGATGAGAAAATACAAAACATGCAGGAAGACGACCTCTTGCAGCATCATGCACTGCACGATAATCCAGATCATCAGAGTCCACCCCAGGACAAAGCTGGTATAGCCCCGCCACCTCCACCGGGAGCGCAAGGCGGCAGCACCCAGCAGGTTTCCAAGACCAATAACCGCAAACAAGATCACCCCGGGGATCAGGTAGCTGCTAAAAGGCGCGTTCTTTAAAGCCTCTACCGGCATACCCAGGGGGGCGTGGGGATTAAGTATGGCCGCCAACCCGCCCCCGATCGCCCCGATACCTACAAAAAGATGCAGGACGAAAAGGATCCGCTCGTTTTTACTCATCTGCAACATCTCCTTCTGAAACACTCACTCGGCCAGGGCAACGGGAAGCCTCAAGACCGTTTTCAGCTTTTCCGGCGCTGTTTTAAAGCGGGCTTTCGTCAAATCAAGTTCAGTTATTTTGCGGGCTGCCCGCTCAAGGGGAAAGCACGCTCAACCTGCCCGGCAAAATGCCGTATTCAATTTGGTCTATCTCCTGCGAAAACGGCTCCCCGTCACAGTGAGCGGGAGAAGAAGTCTCCAGCTGTATCGTGAGCCGGGTGGTCCGGAACTCCCGCACGCCTTTCGCGTAGATGAATTTACCTTCCGGCGACATGGCTTTGGGCAGCATTTCCAACAACCTCAGGGATGATTTCTTTTCTACCAGCACCACCGTCAGCATCCCGTCAAAAGGATCGGCATGGGGTGTCATGTAGAACAGGCCGCCCGTGCGGGGTGCATTGCCGACGGATACGAGGCTCAGCTGCCCCTCGTATCGGCCGTCATCCCATTCCACCACCGCCTGCCACTTTGGGTTCTGGAAGATCCCTTTCAAGGCCGCAACCAGGTAACGAGGCATGCCCTTTACCAGGGTAACTCGCTTTTCGATGACGGAAATGTAAGGTTCCAGCCCGATGGCAGAGTTGTTTACGAAATAATGTTCGCCGGCTTTGCATACGTCCAGACGGCGCGTTTTTCTCCCGGCAATCACCTTTGCTGCTTCGCTCAAATCGAGCGGAATCCCGAGGTTGTACACCAGGTCGTTCCCCGTCCCAAGGGGCATGATCCCGATGGTTCCGAGATCGGCCTCGCCGCGCGCGCAGGCCAGGCCGTTAACCACCTGCCCCACCGTCCCATCGCCGCCGGCAACGATAATCGTGGAAAATCCGTCCAGCGCAGCCTGCCTGGCCAGTTCCCTGTCGTGCCCGTGGTGCTCAGAAACCACCAATGAAAAATCAATGTCTTCCGTCTTCAAGGCCGCTTCGGCTTGCGGCCAGCGTTCTTGGGCCTTCCAGCGGTCCGCATATGGATTGAGGATAACCCTGGCAGACATTGCGTTCCTCCATTCCCGTGGAGATGTGCCGTTTCGTATCTCTACTTCCTTGTCTCTTGCCCCGGTAGAGTATTCAAACTAGATTCGATAAGTGCTAAATAAAACCCTTCAGGTGGGACTGAGCCGGCCCCAAAACAAGGAATAGGTAAAAAACGCGTAGTATCCCGGGAGATCCAGGATGCAATCCGGTGAGTTCTCCCTGCGCAGGCGGCTGCGAAACCACAGCGCAAGATTGCACAATTTTCAGGTGAAAGTTAATCTTGCAAATAAAGATACGCTGGCGTATAATGGAGAAAACAAATAAGCATATAATTAATTAGTTAAAGGATGATTATAGATGGATGCACCGCACTCCCCTCAAGAAACGGATAACAAGATCGTCCAGGTCTTGAAAGCCCTGGGGGACGCTACCCGCTTTCGGATCTACGGGCTGCTCCGGGAAAACGATCTCTGTGTCGGGGCGCTGGCCCAGATCTTAAACATTTCCAAGCCGGCCGTTTCCCAGCACCTGAAGATCCTCCGGGAAGCCGGCCTGATCACCGGAGAAAAACGGGGCTACTGGACCCATTACAAGGTCGAAGCTGAAGCAATCCAGGAGTCGGCACGGCAGCTGCAGGCCTTGAGCCAACCGGTACCGGGCGGCTCCGGCCGGGGTCATTTTATCTGCCTGCGCGAGCAGGGAAGCGAAACCGAGACAGAACCAGGAAGCGAAAGAATAACCCTGCCAATGTGCAAAAGCCGCTGTGAGCAGCCAGAGAGGCTGCAAACACGGCCTGCAGCGTGTACGCCGGAGCAAATCCAGGCGTGCCACGGCGAGGGTTCGAAGCATCCCTGCCAGTAATATTGACCGGCTGGGTAAACGCAACAGGGGTGAGTTGAACGAGTGAAGATCATCGAAGCGGAAAACCTCACAAAAACCTTTAACGGCTTTACCGCCGTAAACGGGGTAAATTTTCACATCAACCGGGGAGAAATCTTCGGGTTTCTCGGTCCGAACGGTGCCGGGAAAACCACGATCATCAACATGCTCACCGGGCTGGCTAAAATTACCGCCGGCCAGGTAAAATTACTGGGAGAAGATTACACCCGCAGTGTCAAAAAGGCCCAGGCCCTGATGGGCATCGTGCCCGACGAAAGCAACCTCTACGAGGAGCTCAGCGGGAGAGAAAACCTGTGTTTCTGCGGCGCGCTCTACGGCATGGAGAAAGGGCTGCGCGAAGCGCGGGCGGACCGGCTCCTGGAGCAGTTCGAGCTGGTGGAAGCGGCTGGCAGGCCTTTTCGGGCGTACTCCAAGGGGATGAAGAGAAAGCTGGCCATCGCGGCGGGAATCATTCACCAGCCGGAGATCCTCTTCCTCGATGAACCCACGACCGGTATTGACGTGGGGTTTGCCCGGCAAATCCGCAAGCTGATCGTGGACCTCCACCGCAGGGGGACCACCATTTTCCTGACCACCCATTACATCGAAGAAGCCGAGCGCCTCTGCGAGCGCCTGGCTTTTATCGTGCGGGGAAAAATTGTCCGGGAAGGCACGGTAGATGAGCTGATGAAAGAGGCCCAGAGGGATAATATCGTCAGGTTCACCCTGGGCGGCGATTTCTCCGGTCTTGCCGGGGAGTTCAAAGCACGGTTCCCCGGTTATGCGATCCAGGCGGGCCAGGATAGCGGGGTGAGCATCCATGCTCCCGCACCCTTTCCCCTGCTTCCCCTGGTGCAGTTTTTCGAAGAGCGGAGCCTCCCGGTCTACGAGGCAAAAATCGTCCGCCCCTCACTGGAAGAAGTGTTCGTGAAGATCACCGGGATCGAGCCGCAAAAAATGCAAAACCAGCAGGGCCCGAAAAGCATGAAAGGCCCGCAAGGAGCTCGTTCATGAAAGCCTGGATCGCCTTTGGCAATATCTTCATGAAGGATATGCGTAGCTACTATTTAAAGCCGCCCAATATCAGCTGGGGCTTGATCTTCCCCATCGCCTGGACGCTGATGTTCTTCTTACGCTCCCCTGTGCCCCTGGAAGTCCGCGATCTTCTCCCCGGGGTCATGTCCCTTTCCATCCTCTTCGGCACCACTTCGATGCTGGCGGTGACCATCACTTTCGAGCGAAAGAGCCGTTCCTTCGACAGGCTCCTGCTGGCGCCCATCAGCCTCAACCTGCTGATGCTGGCCAAGACCACCGGCGCCATCATGTTCGGGGTTATTAACGCCTTTGTCCCCATCTTGTTCGCCAGCTTTTTGACCGATCTATCCGGCATCAATTGGCCCCTGGTCCTGGGCAGCGTGATCTTCATCGCCATTACTTCAACCTTCCTGGGGCTCTTTGTCGCCGTCTCGGTCAGCCAGGTTTTTGAAGCCCAGACTTTTTCAAACTTTTTCCGCTTCCCCATGCTCTTTCTCTGCGGGCTCTTTATTCCCGTGGCGGACCTGCCCGTCTTTATAAGGCCTCTTTCTTATATCCTACCCCTGACTTACGGTGCCGATATCTTGAAAACAGCCGTGAACAACAACGGGGTTCTCTCGCTTTCCCTGAGTTTTCTCATGCTGCTGCTGTTCACCGCCTTCCTCTTCTCCTACAGCATCTACAACGTAAACCGCAGATGGATTCTCTGAAAAAAGCAAAAACAAAGCTTCAAAAACCATCCACCATCTCCCGTCAAATGCGTCTTATCCACGAGGATGTCTGACCGGTTTCATCGTCCTGCTTCCCCTGGGCTTTCTTCATTTTTCGCCCGCACGGATTTAAAGCCGGAAATGATGTCGAGCAGTTCGTCGGTAATCGCGGCCTGGCGTTCGTGCTGATAGGCTGTTTTTAGTTCTTCAAGTCTTTCGTTGATGTTCTTTTCAGCTGCCTGCATGGCTGCCAGGCGGCTGGTGTTTTCAGCGGCCAGGGAAAGGGCACAGGCACGGTAAAGAGAAACAAAGAAGTACTGGCGCAGCAGTGAAGATAAAAGCTGCCCGGGCTGCATGGTATAAGTGGGCAGGGAACGCGACTGCCACTTAAGCTTTGTTTCGTGCAGGTGAGCCAGGCTGACTGGAAGCATGTTTTCGGCTTGGGGGCTGAAACTACCGGGCTGGGGGCGGTTGTAAAAGAGGATGACACGCTCGACGCCTTCTTCGTTCTGCCATCTTTCGACTCTTTCGAGAAGCAGCTGGATGAACGGGGTAATCGCGCTGATGGAAGTAGGCATGTTGAAGTTTTGAGCGAGGGTAATGCCGGCCGCCCTGATACGGTTTACGGCCTGCTCTCCGATGCCGGCGACGATCCTGTTTGACGGAAGTTTACCTCCTTCTTCCTTCTCTTCAAGCCAGTGATCTTCCAGGGCAAAAGTGACAATCTGTTCATTGAAGCGGCCGGCCAGACCGTGATCGGAGCCAAAGACGAGCATAAGGACGGGCCTGCGTTTATCCACAGCCGGATCGCTTGGAAACTCCATGCGCGACGAAAGAACAACCGAAAGACCCAGTTCGACGGTGTGGTAGTAATCATCCAGTGATTCGGCCGCCTTTTCATACTGGCGGACGCTGGTGGCAGCCAGGGCCTTCATCGTCCTGACAATTGACGATAAATCCTCACCGCTGGCAATCTGCTTTTGCAGGGTTTCAAGCGTGATACCCAAAGTTTAGGCCTCCTGCTCCTCTTCCGCTGGCGCAAGCACTTTGCGCACGGTGTTGATTATCGCGGCCTGGTCATCTTCCGACAGGAGCTCTCCTTCTTCGATCCGGCGGCAAATATCCGGAAGCTCTGCCGTCACCGCCTCTCTCACCTTCTTCTCTGCTTTAGGAATCTCTTCTACTTCCATGGAATCAAAAAGTCCTTCAGTCACAGCCAGCAGCACAGCAATCTGCTCCGGGATAGTCAGGGGCTGCAACTCGGGCTGGGTGAGCACCTTGCGCACCCGGCGGCCGCGCTCGATTGTCTGGCGGGTCTTTTCGTCGAGTCGCGTTCCGAAGCGTGCGAACATTTCCAACTCTTCAAACTGGGCGTAGGAAAGCCGCAGGTCGCCCGTAACGGTTCGGTAGGCAGGCAGTTGGGTCTTGCCGCCTACCCGCGAAACTGACCTGCCGACGTCTACTGCAGGGAGGTGATTGCGCTGAAAAAGGTCCGGCGAAAGGTAGATCTGCCCATCGGTAATCGAGATCAGGTTCGTCGGAATGTAGGCCGAAATGTTCTGGGCCTGGGTCTCGATAATCGGCATGGCGGTTAACGAGCCGCCGCCGTACTCTTCACGCAGGTGGGTGGAGCGCTCAAGCAGGCGCGAGTGCAGGTAAAAGATATCTCCCGGGTAAGCTTCACGGCCCGGGGGCCTCTCCAGAAGCAGGGAAAGCTCGCGGTAGGCACGGGCGTGCAGGGTGAGATCGTCGTAGACGATCAAGACGTCGTTTCCCTGCTCCATGTAATATTCGGCGATGGTAGTGGCCGCATAAGGAGCGATAAAGCGCAACCCCGGCGGGCCGTCGCCCGCGGCGACTACAATGGTGGAATATTTCATCGCCCCGTATTCGCGCAGTTGGGTAATAAACTTCGCTACATCGGCACCCTGCTGGCCGATGGAGCAGTAGACGCAGATAACGTTTTTGTCAGCCTGGTTGATGATCGTGTCCAGGGCAATGGCCGTCTTGCCGATCTGGCGATCGCCGAGAATTAATTCGCGCTGGCCCCGGCCGACTGGGATCAGAGCGTCGACCACCTTTAAACCGGTTTGCAGCGGTTCCGTAACCGGGGCGCGAGCCATGATCGGCGGCGCTTCCCGTTCGACCGGCCGCCTTTCGCTGGAACTAACCGGGCCTAAATTATCCAGGGGAAGGGCCGTGGCGTCGATCACCCGGCCGAGAAGCTCTTCGCCGACCGGTATATCAACTACCCGGCCGGTACGGCGCACCCGGTCGCCGGTGGCCAACATATCTGAAGAACCGAGCATGATGACCCCTACTTCGTGTGGGTCGAGGTTAAAAGCGATCCCGGTGATTCCGCCAGGAAACTCGACCAGTTCGTCAACCTGCACCCCGGCCAGGCCGGACACCCGGGAGATCCCACTGCCGATGGAAATCACCATGCCGCTTTCTTCCACTTTCGGTTCGGCAGCAACATCCTCGAGGGCCTGGTGTACAGCTTGATCCGTAGAGTTGATCGCGCTGCGCAGGGATTCCAGCAGTGAGTTGCTTTCAGTTTCCTGTTTTGCCACGATCAGACACCTCCTCTGCATGCTCCATGTGAGCTGTCTGTTCAAGTTCCTTTAAAATCTGTTCTTCAATATCCTCCAGGTAGCTGCCAACGCTCCAGGCAATGCGGTAACCGCCGGCATCCACTTCAAGACCGCAAACCAGGGAAGGGTCGGTCTTCGCCGCAAGGGTGAGATCTTCTTTGAAGTCCGGTAAGATCTCTTGCAGTTTCAACTTCAGCTGTTCTAATTTCTCATCAGGTGCCTCAAACGCGCTGCGCAGCACAAGTTTATGTTCGTCTTTGGCAAGGCCCTCCTGCAAAGCCGATTGCCCATCTTCGGACAGCTTGTCAATTTTCTTTAGAAACAGATCCCAAACGAGCGCTTCCAGGTGTGAGTCGGCCAGGTCCTGCAGGCAGCGGCGAGCGATGGAACAGGCCTGCTGCCCGATGCGGCGGCGCAGCTCAAAGATAAATGTCTCCTTTTCGCGGTTGAAGGCATCTTCCCAGCGATGCTTCGTTTCGTCCACCTCGCGGCGGGCCTCATCCAGCAGTTCACGCTTCTCTTCCTCGGCCGTGGCATAGGCCTTTTCCCAAATTTCTTCTTCTTGCTGCTGCAGTTCTTCTTTTTTACGGCGGTAGGCTTGCGCTTCTTTTTCGGCTTCTTGTTTTCGCGCCGCCGCCTCTTCTTCACGCTGCACTATTTTTTGTTCGCGTCGATCCATCGCCCGAACGATCGGGCCATAAAGGAAATAGCGCAGCAAGAATACCAGGATTAGGAAATTAATGATCTGAAAGATTACCGTATACCAGTCAATGATCATAATTGTTCTCCCATATATAAGGCTTTCGTTGCTTTTCCCTCACGATTACAGAAAATAGTTCCAGAAAGGATTGGCAAAAATCAGGATCATGCTGACCACGAAACAGTAGATTGCCGTCGACTCGATCATGGCCAATCCAACAAAAAGTGTACGCGTAATGGTATTAGCCTCGTCCGGCTGCTGGGCGATAGAGCTTAAGGCCTGGGCAACCGCACGCCCCTGTCCGAGGGCCGGACCGAGCGAGCCGAAGGCGATGGTCAGCCCGGCGGTAGCAATCGAAATAATGCCCATTAAACTTAAGCTTTCCATATCAGATCTCTCCTTTTTCCTTTGTTTGCTGGTGCGCCTTGCTGGCAGAAGCGATATAAACCATGGCCAGGACTGCGAAGATATAGGCCTGAATCAAACCGGTGAGTAAACCCAGGGCCTGCATGACCACGGGAAATATAAGCGGAATGATTGTCAACAGAATGGCCACGATAATCGTGCCGCTCATCATATTGCCGTAAAGACGTACTGCCAGGGCCAGGGTTCGGCTCAACTCTCCGATAATATTGAAGGGCAGCATGAAGATGGTCGGCTGCAGGTACTTCTTCAGGTAGTTCAACACTCCCTGGTGGATAATGCCGAAAACAGGCACGGCAATAAAAACGCAGATTGCCAGGGCCGCCGTAGTCGACAGTGAACTGGTCGGCGGGGTGTAACCGGGGACGATTGCCAGGACATTAGAAATGGCGATAAAGATAAAGAGTGTACCAACAAAGGGAAGATAAGGCCCCGGTTCCTGTCGACTTACTTCACGGATCTGATCATTGATGCCGTTGATCAGCACTTCCAGGAGGTTTTGCCAGCGCGACAGCTCTCCTTTGCTGGTCAGTTTCCTGGTAACCAGCCATGATCCGAGGGTGAGCAGGAACATGACCAGCCAGGTGAAAAAGATGGTGATGTTGATCGCAAACCAGCCCCGTTCAAAAAGGATGATTTCGTCAGGGTTTATTGTCAATTTTTAGCAGGCTCCTTTCATGCCTCAGCACAGTAATCGGAAGTTCAAAGAACGGAAGAAAGTTAATGCGTCTCCTGGTTTCATGAAGACACTTTGCATGCTGCCCCCGGCTTGAGCTTGTATGTAATAATCGTCCGGGCAACCAGGAAGCCGGCCAGGGCGGCAAATAAATATGGTGAGCCGGACATCAGCAAGAGATAAAACCCGGCCAGCACAACAGCCGTGCGCACAACAAAACTTGCCACAGAGATAAGGTATGCCTTTTCGCTGCCCGTTATTTTTTGCACCGTCCACCAAAGCCCGCCAAAGTAAAAGATTCCGAACAGAATGCCTGCCAGAAGCGCTAAAACTAAATATACCCAGAACACGTGAGGATGCCTCCTAACTCAAGTTCTATTGATCATCTTCGTCGTCGTCCGGCCGGCCTTCTCTTTTAATCCAGTACCAGGCATTCAAACAGCCGACGAGAAGGCCGATAAACAGGAGCGTAAGGGTCCAGGAATAAGGGCCGGGCCAGGTGCGGTCGATCCAAATGCCAGCGGCAACTCCAATCAGGGTGGTGACAGCAATGGTCCAGCCGACCAGGCCGAACATACCGAGCCCAAAATAGATGCTGCGGTCGCGAGTACGGCGAGCCTTGATGCGCCGGCTCGCCTTTTTGCCAACTGTGCCGGATAAATTTTTACTTTTTCTTTCCTTATCTTTATTTGTGCTGTTCACTAACGATCTCCCCCCAGGCGGGTAAACCGCCGCAGGGTATCCGCCTCCAGCCGGGACATGACCGTGCGAGCTTTCTTCTCGCTTTCATCAAGCACTTTCAGTTCATTTTCGACGATATCCTGCAAGTGCTCCAGGTCGTCTCCAGGTACGGCCCGGGATGCTGAAACATAGACCTGGTCGCCCTGTTTAACCAGGACTCCTTCATCCAGGGCGAGGAAGCGCTCTTCACCGGAACTGGTTACGTAGGAAAAAATGCCGGGGGTCAAGGCGGCCACAAAATCAATATGGCGAGGCAGCAAGGTAAAAAAACCGTTTTCCGCCTCCGCCGTAACTTTTTCTACTTCTACTTCCAGCAAAACTTCGGCAGGCAAGAGTATTTTTAAATTCAGGACCAAACTCTCCTCTTCAAAATGTTCTTCCTATTTATTTCCTCTTCCTGCAGCACCCGTATCTTCATCACTTTTTCCAGCATGCTCCGCTTCTGGCACCCGGGCGCTATCCTCAGGCTGATCAGGCTGAGCATTGTTCGGCTCCTGCTCTTCCTCTTGCTGTACATTGGCACCAGATCTGGACTTTATTTCACCGATTTTGCCGAGCATGTACAGATCCGATTCAGATCGCCCTGCGAACTCATCGTTCAAAATACGCTCACAGCCGTCGATGGCATCTTCCAGGTTAACCACCCGGCCGCGGTGACCGGTAAACTGCTCGGTTGTGACAAAAGGCTGCGTGAGGAAGCGCTCCAGGCGGCGGGCCCGGTTGACAACCTGGCGATCTTCCTGCGAAAGTTCCTCCAGGCCCAGCATAGCGATGATATCTTTCAGCTCCTCGTATTCGGCCAGGGTACGTCTTGCTTCCTGGGCTACCATGTAGTGCCGTTCACCGACAACCAGGGGGGTGAGCATTTTTGACCAGGAGCGCAGGGGATCGACAGCCGGATACAAACCTTCGCTGGCCCGTTTGCGGGAAAGAATAATCGAAGCAGAAAGGTGAGCGAAGATATGGGTGGCTGATGGATCGGTAAAATCATCGGCTGGCACGTACACGGCCTGGATCGAGGTAATGGCCCCGGTAGCCGTATTCGATATGCGCTCCTGCAGCTCAGCGATCTCCGTTGACAGGGTTGGCTGGTAACCGACCCGGGAAGGCATCTTGCCGAGCAAACCCGAAACTTCAGAACCGGCCTGGACAAAACGGAAAACATTATCGATCAAGAGCAGCACATCCTGCTTTGCCTCATCCCGGAAATATTCGGCCATGGTCAGGGCGGCATGTCCAACCAGGAAACGCGCCCCGGGAGGTTCGTTCATCTGGCCGAAAATCATGACCGTGTTGTCTAAGACGCCGGCCTCCTGGATATCACGGTAGAGCTCTTCCGCTTCGCGGGACCGCTCGCCGATACCGCAAAAAATACTCACACCCTCGTGCTTGCCCACGGTATTGTTGATCAGCTCGGTAATCAAAACGGTCTTGCCCACCCCGGCACCCCCAAACAGGCCGGCCTTGCCGCCCCGTTCAAGCGGCGTGAGCAGGTCAATGGCCTTGATGCCGGTTTCAAATATTTCCGCCGCAGTCACCCGGCGGGAGATCGAGGCTGATTGCTGGTGAATGCCGCGCCGTTCAACATCTTTCAGTTCTTCTTTTTCGTCGATGGTCTCACCGAACACATTGAACATGCGCCCCAGGACCTGCTTGCCCACTGGTACGCGAATCATGTCGTTGCTGTCGATGACCGGATCGCCGCGCCTTAGACCTCTTGTCTGGGAAAGGGCAATACCTCGAACAATGCCGCCCACATGGTGGGAGACTACCTCGATCACAACACCGCCTTCCGGCCCGGCTTCAAGCCTGGTGTGCAGCGGCGGAAATCTGGTCGGGAAAATCACGTCGACCACACTGCCGCGGACAGCGGACACGTGGCCCGTATTTGTCCTTTCTGCATTTTTTCCTGGCTGCCCCTGTAGCATCGTTCATTTCTCCAAGATAAAGATTCGGTAATGGTCCATCTCTGAGGAAAAAAAGCAGTATGCGGCTAGTCTCCCTGAAATCCGGTGAACCAACCCGGCACCCTGTTCAAATAATTATTTGAATATCTACATTTTATCTGAATTCTCCTGGAAAGTCTATCGGGAGAGGGTTACAAATTCAGCTTGAGATAATGTTCCTTCAGCCAATCGGGCCGCCTTCGCCCTGGCTTTCCACCGTCCTGCGGGTCGTGGGATGCACCGTGACATGATCGATCAGCGCTGCGAAAAGGCCACTTATACTCCCCGGAGGGTTAAAGAAATCCTCTTTCGTTTCACATCCACCGTCAACACTTTCACCTCCACGATATCCCCGACTTTTAACACATCCCCCGGGTGTTTCACGTAGCAATCCGCCAGCTCGGAGATGTGCGCCAGCCCATCCTGGTGGACTCCGATATCGATGAAGGCACCGAAATCAACCACGTTGCGCACCACGCCCCTCAGGCGCATACCTTCCCTGAGATCCTCCATCTCCAGGACTTCTTCCTGGAAAACCGGTGAGGGCAGATCTTCCCGGGGGTCCCGGCCCGGCCGCCTGAATTCTTCCAGGATATCAGCGACGGTGGGCTCCCCCACCCCCAGCTTGCGGGCCAGTTCTGCCGCATCAGCGTCCGGGATGCGTTTCTCCCGGCCCAGGTCATCCGGAGAGATGCCTAAAAGCGCCATGATAGTTTCAGCAACCTCGTAGGACTCCGGATGAACGGCGCTGCGGTCAAGGTAGTCTTCTCCTTCGGGCAACCGCAGGAAGCCGGCGCACTGCTTAAAGGCCTGGGGACCCAGCTGGGGCATCTTTAGCAGCTCCAGGCGGCTTTGGAAGGAGCCGTGCTTTTCCCTGTACTGCAGGATGCTTTCCGCCACCTTCTTGTTGACCCCCGAAACGTAGCTCAAAAGGGCAGGGGAAGCGGTGTTCAGGTTGACCCCCACCTTATTGACGCAGGATTCGACAACACCTGAGAGGGCTTCCTGCAGTTGCACCTGGTTGACATCGTGCTGATACTGTCCTACACCGATGGACTTAGGCTCGATCTTGACCAGCTCGGACAGGGGGTCCTGCACCCTGCGGGCAATGGAAACCGCGCTCCGCTCTGCCACATCCAGTTCTGGAAACTCTTCCTGCCCCAGCTTCGAGGCAGAGTAGACACTGGCACCGGCTTCGTTGACGATGATGTACGGCAGCTTCGTACCCTGGGCTGCAAGCATTACGGCAACAAACCGTTCTACCCCCCGGCCGCCTGTTCCGTTCCCGATGGCAATGGCATTGACGCTGTGTTCCTCGATCATTTTCTTTAAGACGAAAGCAGACTTCGCTGTTTCCTTCTGCGGCGGGAGCGGGTAGATCACGGCCGTCTGCAGCAGTTTTCCGTTTTCATCTACCACGGCGACCTTTGAGCCGGTGCGCAGGCCCGGATCGATTGCCAAAAACCGTTTTCCCTGCACGGGCTGGGCCATGAGCAGGTACTTGAGATTGTCCTTGAAGACGTGCAGGGCTTTTTCTGCCGCTTTTTCCGTGAGCTCATGCCTGAGTTCTCTTTCCAGGGAGGGGAACAGGAGCCTTTTCCAGCTGTCCCGGATAGCTTCCTGCAGGAAGGCAGCAGCCTGGGCGCTGCTTTCGGGGGGAGCAAAGACAGCGGCCACGACTGCCAATGCCCGCTCCTTGGAGATGCAAAGTTTGACGTGTAAGAAACCTTCCTTCTCTCCCCGGTTGATGGCCAGCATACGGTGAGACTTGATCTCGTTGAGAGGTTCCCGGTAGTTGTAATACATTTCGTAGCTGCTTGGGTCTTCCTTCTTCTTGGAGGTAACGGCTACCTCACCTTCATTTTTAATCAGCCGTTTGAGCAAGCGCCGGGTCCTGGGGTCCTCCGCGATAGTTTCGGCGATAATATCTTTGGCGCCTTCGATGGCGCTTTGGCCATCGTGCACTCCCTTTTCTGCATTAATATACTCTTCCGCCAACCGCTCGATCAGATTTGCTCCGCCCAGGATCTCCCGCGCCAGGGGGTCTAACCCTTTTTCCCGGGCCACGGAAGCCCGGGTTCGTTTTTTGGGGCGAAAGGGCCTGTAAAGATCGTCCAGTTCCGAGACGGTTTTGGCTTGAGCCACCGCCTGTATCACCTCTGGCGTGAGCCCATCCTGCTCCTTGATGAGGCGCAGCACATCTATTCGGCGCTTTTCCAGGTTCCTGTACTGCGAGAGCTTCTCCGCCAACAGCCGCAGGTTTTCATCCGTTATACCGCCCGTTGCTTCCTTGCGGTAACGGGCAATAAAGGGGATGGTATCCCCGGCGTCCAGAAGCTCCACGGCCTGGGAGACGTCTTTTAGATTCAACTGCAAATCCCCGGCGATCCTGCGGGCGATGGTATCTTCAGCCTCTGTTGTGGTGATTCCGGTCACAGTATTCCTCCTCCTGGCAATAGTTTCACGAATGAATACCTGTTAATGTAAACAACGCCCCTCCGTTCAGATGCAAAAGAATGCGTTGACTTGCTCCCTTGCGCTATTTTATTTGAGTCGAATTACTTACGCTAGATCAGGTTGTAGAAAAAGAGCAGCCAGGTGACCCCCAGGGTGCTCAGGGTGAGCAGCGTGTAGTGCAGGCGCCCTCCCCGGGTCCAGAAAACGAACCGCCAGCAGATGAAAGTTAAGATCACCATCACCCCGGCAGAGAAAGCCATCAGAGCTGGGATAACCCGGAGGAAATACGACGGTTCCACGCGACTTGATAAAAAGCGCGGCACGCCGAAAGCCAAATCGATGTCGAACATGGGTTCCGGCAGAACCAGGAGCAAACCGACCTGGAGCAGCCCGAACAGGACGGCCACCTGGCGCGCCGCCAGGGCAGTTTCAGGGTCGTAGCTTCTTTCACGCCGGAAAAGGCGCCCCAGGGAGGCAAAAGCCCATCCGACCGCTGCCGTAAACACCAGGAACAGGGAGCTCCCGTAAAGCAGTGCCGCTGCGGTAGCGGTCCCGTACCAGGGTTCCCCTGAAGAGGCCATGGCCGGTCCCCAGGGGTAAATCAGCACAACCAGGGCGGACCAAACGGACAGCAACAAAATAGATCTATTATTCCTTCCCGGTTTCATACGGGCACCTCTTCCTAACATGCACACCCTACCCCTGTTCCGGGGACAGTGGCTCAGTAACGAGCGCTTAGGCTGCAGGGGCCTTAAACGTGAGCCGGATATCCACCACTTCCGAGGTGCTGCCCAGCCGAATCGGGGGTCCCCACGTCCCGGCGCCGCTGGTCACAATTACCTGCAGGCCTTCCTTTTCCAGGTGGCCGTAGTCCACGGCAAAAATCCGCCGCGTGACAAGGTTAAAAGGAAAAAACTGGCCCTGGTGGGTATGTCCGGCCAGCAGCAGGTCCACCCCGGCATGCCGGGTCTTGTCAAGGTCCACGGGCTGGTGGGCCAGCATGATCACCGGGTACTGGAGATCCAACCCGTTCGTCAGCTTCGAGATGGAGGCGTTCTTGCTACCGCTTTTCAACTCATGGTACTTGTCGTCGCGACCGATGAGATAAAAGCTGTCCGCAATTTTTACGCTGCTGTCCCTGAGCACGTGGATACCCGCCTGGTTGAGCAGTTTCGTCACCTGGTCCAGGTCCCTGTTAAAGTAGTCGTGGTTGCCAAAAGCGGCATAGATCCCGTACTTGCTCTGCACCTGGTGAAAATCAGCGGCCATGTTTTCTTCGGCGAAAAACCTGGAATCATCCACGATATCTCCCGGGATTACGACCAGGTCGGGCTTCAATTCGTTCAAGATCTCGATGACCCTCTTCTGCCTCTGGTCATCAACGGGGCCTAAATGGAGATCGGAAACCATGGCAATGCGCAGCTGGTCTAATTGACCCGCAGGCTTGGGAATCGTGATCTCGTACGCGGCAATGTGTACCTTCCTGGCCGCGCCGGTGCCATAGGCCAGCAAAACAAGCACGGTCCCGACGGCCAACAACCCCGGGGCCAGGGAGAAGGCGCCCCTTTCCGTGACGGCTCCCGGCAAAACCCCCGTCCAACGGTCAAGCACACGCACAAGGTCAAAGAAAAGAAGAACCAAAATGAAATAGGTCATGGCCGCGAGCCAGTAGGAACCGGCCAGGTACAGGGTTCTTCGCAGGAGTTGGGGGAGGAAACGGTTCGCTACCGTTGCAGCCGTGCCGACCAGGACGACGATGGTAAAAGCAATCCAGTAGCTCCCCGGGTTCAAAAAGGGCACCTGGTGGAATAAATACTGCCACCCACGCAAGCCGATATAGTAGTTCAACGCCCCGTAGGCGGCGAAGAAGATGCCAAAAATGAGTAAAACCAAGCTGCGGTTCCTCGCTTCTCGGCTGGCCTGAAGCCTTGCGTCACGGTCGATCAAGTGAACCCTCCTCCGGCGTGTGCTGCCTGGCCTTGTCTATTTTTCACCGCGAACCTTCTCTAAAAACCGTGCGACGGACCGGGTGAATTGTTCCACCAGTTCGTCATACACGGCGGGATAGAACTGGCCCGACCACTCGTCCATAAAGATTTTTTTCCATTCCAGGGCGAAGACCGCCAGCCGTTCGTGATGGCGGGCACAGAGCCTGCGAGCGAGGTAGCCTCCTTGAAAGATTTCGTTTTCCGCCACACTGACCCTCCGCCCCCCGACAGAAATGCGCTTCAACTCCTGGAGTAAAACATCGATCTCCTTGCGGAAACGGGCCTGGTTGATAGGTTCTGTTCCCAGGTTGATCACCGGCTGCGGATCAAGATGCCAGGACAGGCGCTGCTCCCGCTGGTAGCAGTAAGCGTGCAGGTCAAACAAAAAAACCTGCCCGTGCTTTTTAACCAGGAAATCCGTGAGCAGATCCAGCAGGCAATGGAACTCGTCGTACTTGGCCAGGGAAACCCGTTTTTCCTCCTCTGTCAGGGCGCGCTTCCAGACGGTTAACCCCCAAGCCTGTTCGGGTTTTAAGGGGATAGCCCAGTCCCTGGAGCGATTTAAGTCGTATTCAAAGCGGGAGTCCAGGGCCACGACCTGCAGGGGAAAAGCGGCGATGAAGCCTTCCGTGCCCGGATCTTCTTCCCGGTAGCGCTGGGCCGCACTCACGGCCAGGGCTACCCACAGCGCCTCCCGGATACGGCTGCCGGCGTGGAGCGCCACCCCGGCGTAAAAGGACGGCTCGCGGAAGTCAAAGTGGGCCGAACCGCCTGCCGTGGTGCCGCTAAAGGGAAAATCGCCTGCGTCCAAACGGACCTGGATTTCTTCCAGGGAATAGCGTTGCGGTTTCGCCATAAGGATTCCTTTCACCGCGGCCTTAGCTGCCCGGTGCGGGGATGTCCTTCTTTCTGATGCTCAGGGTGGGCACGATCCCCCCGCCGGCGCTGACATTGATGATGGATTTATCGGAAACCCGGGTGATGGTCCCGCCGTATCGGCCCACAAAGGCAAAGGGATTAATGTTGACTTTTTTCAACTTCAGGTCAACCCCGCTTTTGATTTCCGGGAAAATATCCTGGGGAATGGGCACATACTCCTGCACCACCCAATCCCGGGCGGCAATGTGCTGATCCAGGACCTTTTCCCAGGTGGCCTGATCCGTTTCACGGCCCAGGAAGACATCTTTGCCGCCGTACGAAGAAGCGGCCTTGAGGACCAGCCTGTCCTTGTTCTTCAAGGTGAAGGGGTAGAGATCGACCATCTCCCCCTCGTAGGGAACGCGCATATCCGCCAGGATTTTTGTCCAGGGAATGGTCTCCCGGATCACCTCCAGTTCCTGGGGGTCGTAGATATGCTGGAAGCGCGGGTCCGTCAACAGGTCCAGCACTTTCTTGTTGCCGACAATAAACGACCGGAAAGGGTTGCACATGCAGGCCAGTCCCTCCTTCACTCCCTGCAAAAAATCCCCCACCTGGTCCAGTTTTTCCACCAGTTCCCGGGTAATCACCCGGCGGTACACCAGGTGCACGGGCTCGTTTTCCACCACCATGCGGTCCCCTTCCAGGCGAAATTTCTGGGGGCTGGTCACGAGGGTTCGCAAGCCCCTGGCCTGGAAATACGTTTGCAGCAGCACAAACTCATCCTGGGTAGGAAGATCTTCCCAGTCGACGATGGCCACGGTGGGTTTCTCGGGAAAGTGAGGATGGGCCTGGCGAAATTCCCCGTAGCAGCCCAGGAGAGCCTGGAGCAAGTGCTCCTGGCGGTTAATATAGTCCGTGTCCCACTGCTCCAGGAAAGAATAGCCCTGCAGGAGTTTTTGAAACCCTTCTTCCAGCACGTCCGCGTAGGCGGTACCGGCGGGAGAATCGCAGTTGAATTCCAAGAACTTTACCTGGTAATCGTTTAAAAACGCATCCAGGCGGGAGATCACCAGGGAAAAACGGTACTGGGGTTCGATCCGGAAGAGTTCGTTTTCCGCCGCGCTGAACTGCATCAGGTCTCGCACATGCGCATCAGCCAGGTAGAGCTTGATGAACTTGTGCAGGGCGCTGCTGATTTTTTCCACGGTGTACTGCAAGCGCTGGTGCTGCTTCGTCGAGATAAAATATGGTTTTAACAGGGTCGGCATGGGCTGGCCGCTGAAGGTACAGCGCCGCTGCAGCAGGAAACGCCGCAGGTTTTCGAACTGCACCGGCGCCTGGCTCTCCTCCCGGGCCAGTTCGACCAACAGCGAGAGGTTCACGTAGGCCATCTCTTCGATCACAGTGTTCACTTCTTTCGTGGCATGAATATCAAACGATTCACCTGTCGGCTGTCAGGGAGTTTTCTATCGCATCCAGGATCACCTTGCTGCTGGCCGTCGCCCCGGTGATCAGCTCTACATCCAGGGACTGGGCTTCGATAACCCGATCCGGGATCACTTCGGCCTCCTCGCCCCTGCCATGCTTGTGCTGCAGCTGAATGTCGACAATGCGATGATTCTCCACCGTTACCTCGACTTCAGCCGAAACGAAAACTGCATCGCTGGCCCCCCTGTATGTGCCGTCGGAGACCTGCGCCAGGTCCACCCCGCCGATTTCGATGGCATCCACCTTCGTGTGGTATTCCTTGAGCCTGGAAGAATAGATGGAAGCCCCGGCTACCACAAAGACCAGGACAATGCAGGCGATGCCGGCAATGATTTTACCTCGCTTGCTCATGGCATGCCCCCCTCTTTTCCTTGCGAATACAAACCGCCTCCCATCAAGTTTTACAAGATTATGAAATGAGTGTTTGAAGTTTCTGCAGTACCTCGGCAATGGTTGTTTGCGGCACCGTGCAGATATATTCCGCCTGGCACGACTGCCAGTGCAGGTTCTTCCATAATTATACTGCTTCGCAGTGCTTGAGTCAAAAACCGATCCCTTTTACGAATTCATAATTCGCCGTTGCGGCCGGGCTGCGCCCTACGCTTCTTTCCTGTTATGCGGCATAAGTCCGCATTCCTTTTCGTCTCAGCATCCAGAACGCCAGCAGCAGGATCAAAGGAGTGGCCAGGTGGGTCATGGTGAAAAACCCGATGCCCCAGGCCTCGTTGACATAGCTCCACAAATACAAAGGATTATCCCGGAATGTCTCCTCAATCACGGCCCGCAGCAGGGAATAGTAGACTACGAACAACCAAAAGAGTTGACCCGGCCTGCGGGGGCCTTTCCGTGACAGCTTCATGTGGATCAGCAAGGAAACCATGCCGATAAGGGAGCCGTAGAGCTGAGCTGGGTGACGTTCAAAAAATAGCGCGGCGGCAGGGCGACCCAGGATCTCCTGGTTGAAGATATTGGCCACCCGCACCAGGGCGTAACCGATACAGATCCCGGGAACGGCCAGATCCGAAACCTTTGCGTACGGGATCCAGGAACGCCTCGCGGCGTACCAAGCCCCCAGCATCCCGCCCAGCAGGCCACCGTGGAAAGAAAGGCCCCCGCGATCAATGCGCACGGCTTCCAACGGGTTTGCCGCAAAGTCTGGCAGGTTTGTTAAAACATACAACGCGCGGGCGCCCAGGATCGCGCCCACGGCCGCCAGGGCACACAGGGCCAGCAGCGCATCCGGGTCCATCCCTTTTTTGCTGCCGTTTTTGATGATCAAATAACTGCCCAGTGCAAAGGACAAGGCCATCATGAATCCGTACCAGCGGACGGCCAGGGGCCCCAGGGTAAACATGACCGGGTCAATACCTTCGATATACATCTACAGTCACCTGTCTCCCTATGTGGGTCAGCAGCGCCTGACCCTTATTTTTGTATTATAACGCATTTCTTCCGATAATCGCAATGGATCAATATTTTTCTGCCTCCCGCGTCTTTTTGAAGACCAGGCGCTCGAAGAGAAAATGATTTGCGGCCCGGAAAAGGACACACACAAAAGAGAAAAATGAGGTATAATTACACTGTGGTCCCGTGATACACAAGGTTCGATTCCTGGAAATAAATTGATCCGGAGAAAAACCCGGATCCTGGAAAAGGATTCTCTTTGAGGGGGTTCACCCATGCTGGAAGAGGTTTTACTGGAATGGAAAAACAACAGGGATATTTTGGATCAAGTTACCCGCTGGGTTGTCATGCCGGAAACGGCCGGGGAGTACCGGGAGTTTCCCCGCTGGTTAGACCCCCGCTTGATCCAGGTTCTGCAGCAAGAAGGGGTGGACTGGCTTTACCTGCATCAGTTCGAAGCGCTGGAGGCGATCAACCGGGGAGAGCATACGGTGATCGTGACCCCTACCGCATCCGGCAAAACCCTGTGCTACAATCTCCCCGTGCTCAACCGGATCATGCAGGAACCCCACGCCAGGGCCCTGTACCTTTTCCCCACCAAGGCCCTTTCCCGGGACCAGGTGGCGGGACTGCTGGACCTGGTGAATGGCGCCGGCATCGATCTGCATACTTTCACCTACGACGGGGACACCAACCCCAGCACCCGCAGCAGCATCCGTCAGAAAGGGCATATCGTGGTCACCAACCCGGACATGCTCCACTCCGGGATCCTCCCCCACCACACCAAGTGGGTACGCCTCTTTGAGAACCTGCGCTACGTGGTGATCGACGAGGTGCACCAGTACCGCGGCGTCTTCGGCAGCCACCTGGCCAACGTGCTGCGGCGCTTGAAGCGCATCGCCGCTTTTTACGGGGTGCATCCCCAGTTCATCCTCTGCTCGGCCACCATTGCCAACCCCAAGGAGCTGGCCCAGTCCCTGCTGGAAGAGCCGGTTACAGAAATCAACAGCAACGGGGCGCCCCAGCCGGAGAAACATTTCCTTTTCTACAACCCGCCCCTGGTCAATAAAGACCTGGGCATCCGCCGCAGCGTCCTGCTGGAAGCGCAAAAGCTGGGGACCGTCCTGATTCAAAAGGGGATCCAGACTATTATTTTTACCCGCAGCCGCCTGAACGTGGAAATTCTCCTCTCCTACCTGCGGCAGAAGATCAAGTCCCGGCCCGGGC